>CAJYQC010000455.1 GCA_913776885.1 uncultured Variovorax sp. | reverse complement strand
CGTGACCAAGGTAGGTGTTCAAGTCCTGCGCTCAAGGAGCTCGAACGATTGGAGGAAGAAGCGAGCAGAAGGCACGCTCGACTTCTTTCGTTTTGGCAGACGCCTTAAAAGCTTGAGGATAAGTTTTGACGCTTCTCGCCCCGACCGTGAAGCTCATCATGCGGAAGGATCTTTCGCCGTCATAGAAGATGATTCCATCCAATCCATCGCGCACGTTTCTCTCTGGATGCCTGAAGGAGCGCAGTGCCCGGCTTAACGCAGGGAATGATTCCGTATTGTGCTCGATAAAAACCTTCCGAAGCAAATCATGTGGAATCTTCAATACGCGATTATTGAGGTACAGGATTGAATCATTGTTTTTCCACTGAAGTCCACAAATCGAATCAATGCGATCGCTATTCGCAAACTCCTTGATTTTTCCGGCTACATCTTGGCTGATCTCGTCACTTCCAAGACTACCCCATGCGATGAAATGATCGCTTCGCGATCCAGCAAGAGAGTCAAACGGAACAAAAACGAAAGCCGCAAAGGCAATAACACTGCCCGCGCGCATCCAAACAGTACTCATCTTCACATCCCTTAGATTTTTTGGTTCTGGTTCCTCTATTTCTGCCTGCGAGCAACATCAATTATTCCATTGAGCTCACCACCCGGATACATCGATACAGCCGCCTTCATATCACTATGGAGCGCGAGTGATCGGAGGAAGAAGAGCACAAAAAGCCTCTTCCATATCCTCTTTAGACGGCATATCCGCCTTCGAAGCAATGGCTAGTGATTCAATGCGATGCCTCCCTCTGGTGAAACTCATCATTTTCATTTCGGGCTGGCCTGTATAAGCGATAAGCCCGTCGAGGCCTTCATGATGTGGAAACTCATCGTCTCTGTAGTTTTTCAAGGCAGCATTCAGGCGATTCAACTTCGCTTTGCTTTTTTTCAGGAAAATATCTCTGACAAGTTCATCATCTATCAGCACTGGGCGCCTCTTCATGTACAAAAGCGAATCACCCAACCTCCATTGGCCACCGCAATTGACGGATTTTCGAACCACGAAATCGGCGATCATCTTATCAACGGCTGATTTATTGAGAGAGCGATCAAGGTTCACCCATACAACATACGGCCCACCCGCATAACCTGCTACAGCGATAGAGGGAAGCAATAAAACGAAATAGAGTATTTTTCGAAATGAAAATTCGAAAGAACGGAAACTGATGTTTTTCATATCATCGGAGCGAAGGAGTTGTATTGACGTTGACACTTTTCGCAACCTCTATGCCCATCTCCTTATTAATTTCCACAGCGCTCCGTTCCTCGATCCCTGGATCCAGAAGATCTTTCTTCGCTTGCTCATAGTAGGCAATCGGAACAAAATATTTCAGGTAGCTTGGGCTTCCCTTGTGCTTCACACTTTCACCTTTTTTTGTTTTTCGTCACGAATGGAGCGACAGGAAGGATGTTGAAGTACGAAAAATTGATCTGCTGCCCCTGATTCCCTCCCAGCAAGATCAATCCATTTGATCCATTTTTGGCATATACAAATCCGACATGTTGTCCCGCGCCAGATAAGGAAGTGATCATTGCGACGGCCCCATAGATGGGCTTCTCCAACTCTACGAACAATGGATTTCTAATCTTTTTTCTGTCCCTCCCGCTTTCCTCCTTGGGTCCGTCCACTTCATAGAATCCATGTGCGCGTGCCTTCGCTATTTTTCGTTCTGGAAAATTTTTATTTTCGATAGGATAGTTTGCTCGCATCAAACACCAATTCACAAAGGCAGCGCACCATGCGTTTTTTCGGCCGAACATGGATTTGACGGTGTCATCAATTTCTATGTGATAGTTGATTTTTTCCTGCAGCGTGAGCTCCGTTTCACCTCGCCTGAGCTTCGCCTCCGCGATTGCAATCGGCATCCATGGCGCACGTCCAGATACAGGATTAATCAACGCCAGAACCTTCCCCTCCCCCTCTTTCGAACGCGCTGAGTCCGAAGAGCCGATTGCCGCGGGAACAGGCGGGGGCGCAGGAGAAACAACGGGCCGCTTTGGCAGAGTTGCAGGGCTTGCAGTTGCGCTCACGGAGGGTGGCTTGGTCACCGTGGTCGGGTGAGGAGCGAGGGCCTCGCTGCCAAGCCTTCTCCTCTCACTCCCGCTGATCAGTAGCACCTCTCCCGGATAGATCCTGTCGTGCCCCCGTCCATTGGCCTCTCTGATGGCTGCCACGCTGGTGCGATACATCTGCGCGATCTTCCAGAGACTGTCACCCGGCTGCACGACATAGCTCATGGGCTTTCTCTGCCCATGGGTCGAGCTGTTGATCTTTTCCGAGCCGGCAACGCCCTTCCACCGCTTGAATTTCGCCAGAAGGTTGAAGTCCTTTCCCACGTCGCCCTGGATGGTTCCGACCGTCACGGCCTTCTTGCTCTTCGGATCCGCCACCTTGACGTGCACGGCTGACTTGTCGGCGGGGTGGATCACGGGAGGGAATCGCCCCGCGGCATCGGACTTGACGACTTCCTCCTTGCCGCCTCTTTGCAGAATGATCTCCGTGTCGGGCAGCGGCTGGCTGCCATCGGTCGCGTTGATCCTGCTCACGGCAACCCAGGTCTCCTTACGAGTGTCGGCGTTCGCGTGGTAGCCCTCGATCTCGGCGATGCTGTTCACGATCTTTTCGAGTTCGGCGTCGCTGCACTCGCCGATCTTCCTGCCGGCCGGGATGCCGCTGGTCTTGAGCAGATCGCGTATGTATTTCTCCGTGTCGTTTTCCTTTTTCGGGGCGTAGACGGGAACGGCTTCGGAGATCGTCCTGTCGCCATGCAGGCGCTTCAGGTTCGCCTTCAGTTCCTCCCGGCCGGCGCCTTCATCGGGAAAGATCAGGAAGGTCCTGCCCGATCGGGTGGTGGCGAATCCGACGTAGCCCTTTGCTTTCCTGGGCGCCGGCACGCCGTCGACCTGCCGAGCGGTCAGGTCGCCGGGGTTGTTGATGCGCCAGGGCAGGGTTCCGCCCGAGCGCAGCAGGTGGCGGCCGTCTTCGCAGATGAACTCGGCGACTTCGATGTTGGGGTGGTACGTTGCGGATATCAGTCTGGGCATGCTGGTCTTTTCCTTGCTCAAGCCAAGCCGTTCAAATGAGCTTCGATGGCGGACTCGGAAAGAAAGTGGCTGGGGTCGAAAGCACCCGCAGCAGACGCATACATGGCGTCTTCCGCTTCCGGCGATCCGGTCTCGCCGTCGTCATCTGGTCGGTCATCGTCTTGCGCGCCGCCAGGCTCGGTGCGGATCGTCGGAACGGGCGTCCAGTCCCACGCTTCCTCTCCCACGACCAGCACCGCCTCGTCCGGCGTCTCGAACGCGACGCGGGGCAATCGCCCGTCGTCGGGAATGACGCCTTCGACCATCGTCCGACGCTTCTCGTCGAGGATCCGGTAGGGCAACCCCGACATGCCCACGTGCCTGAAGACCTCGTCGCTGCCGAGGGGCGCGAAGCGCACGCTGTACTTGTCGTCGTGGCTCACGCCTTCCATCCGCTGGCGCTTTGCCATGTCCATCGGACCGGCAAAGCTGTGCGTAGCTGCGTGCTCTCGCCACAGGCCTGCAGTGCCGTGCAAGATGCCCGATGCGCTCCACCTGGAAAAGCTGCCGCCGCCGTTGATGACGATCTCTTCCTTCGCGGCGATGCTGATCCTGTCCGCCTCCATCTTGATGTCGAGCTTCGCCAGCAGATTGATGCTGTTCTGCAAGGCGACGATGTCGATGCCGGCGGTGGCTGCAGTCAGGCGAATGGCCTTGTATGCGAAAAGACGCACTGCATCCTTCACGCTGGCCAGAAAGCTTCTGCCTGCGCTGATGCTGGTGTGGCCGCCGCTGCTCAGCGCGTTGTGGGTGATGCTCGCGATGTGGGTGGCGCCCGCGGCCGTGCTCTGGATGCCCGCCGCGCTGGCGAGCACGAGATGTGGCTCGGCGAGTTCAGGAAAGGCGCCCTGCCGCGAGGTGCGGCCCTTGATCGCATCGTTCTGCTCC
Organism: uncultured Variovorax sp.; assembly: GCA_913776885.1. Taxonomy (GTDB): domain Bacteria; phylum Pseudomonadota; class Gammaproteobacteria; order Burkholderiales; family Burkholderiaceae_C; genus Variovorax. Next base: position 17,299 of record CAJYQC010000455.1, on the reverse strand, counting down.
TTGAGGGCCTGCGCGACCGCGTCCTGGTCGCCTGCCTCGTGCGCCTTCACTTCCTGCGCGGTCTGGCTCTGGCTCTCATGCAGGTCGCGCGCGGCCGTCAGGCGTGCGACTGTTTCGCCGAGATCGGTGATGTGCGCCTCGGCTCCGGGCCTTGGTTCGGTGCTGAGCAGCAAGCCCCTTGCGGCACGCACCGCGGCGTGCCCGTCGGTACGCAACTCGGCGCCCTCGCCCCGGTCATCCGTGCGGCCCGCCGTGTCGTCGATGCGCCCGATGTGGCCGAGGCTCAGGCTGCTGCCGAGATGGTCGCTCTTGAGCTGCGCCTGGATCTTTCCGGGCTGATCATCCAGCACCAGGTGGTTGCCGCGCGATCCGCCTGCTGCACCCGCGCTCAATTCGCGGCTGCGCAGGCCCGAAAGGTTCTTCTGGTCGGGCAGCCGCCATGCAGGCATGTTTTCAGCGTTGAACACGCGGCCGGTGACGATCGGACGGTCCGGATCCCCGTTCAGGAAGTCGACGACCACCTCATGGCCGACGCGCGGCAGCGCCGCCGCCCCGAAAGTCTCTCCTGCCCAGGCCATGGACACGCGGATCCAGCAGCTGGACCTCTCGTTGCGTTGCCCGATCCGGTCCCAGTGGAACTGGACCTTGACGCGGCCGTACTGGTCGACCCAGATTTCTTCGTTCTTCGGTCCGACAACGATGGCGGTCTGTGGTCCGCGGGTACGCGGCTTCGGCGTGACGCGCGGCGGCCGCCACGAATGGCTGACCGGCTGCGCTTCGAACCCGAATCTCTGCACGGAGCCTTCGCCGGCATCGGCGCCTTCGGTGGCCTGGACGTTCTCCTTCAGTTCGAAATCGACGGCGGTCAGCAGATGCTTTCGGTTCTGGTCTTCCCTCGGATGGTTCGCAAGATGGAAGGTGTAGCCCGGAGCGATGTCGCGCACGTTGCAACGGCCGCTCGCGAGGCAACTGGCGCTCGATTGCTCTTCGGCGCGGATGCGCGCGTAGATCTCCCCGTCTTCGTATCGCGAGTAACCGCCTGGCCACTCGTACCGCTCGAGGCCGTCGTGCACGTGGCCTGCTCGCAGCTCGCGCCGACCGGCGAGGTCCGCCCTTGGCTTGAGCGGGTCGTGGTCGTCGGTGAAATGCAGCCCCGAGTGGACTTCTTCGCTCGTCTTCCATTCGTGGATGCGCTCGGATGGCCAGGATCCACCGCCGGTCATGCCGGCCTTCTCGTGCGGGTGGAAGCGCAAGACATCGCCTCCCGGCAATGCGTCGTGCGAAGCCGCGACGTCATCCGCGAACACCAGCACATGCCTCTGCCCCTCATGCCGAAAGAAGTAGTAAATCCCTTCCAGCTCGCACAGCCGCGACACGAAAGAGAAGTCGCTCTCGCCGTACTGCACGCAGTATTCCCACGTGCGGTACTCGCGGGTCAACCGCTTCTCCATCGAGTAGCCGTAGCCTTCGAGCACGTCGGCGACGATGTCCGGGACGGTCCGGCCCTGGAAGATGCGGAAGTCGCTGCGGAGGGTCGCGAGCCACAGCCACGGGCGCAGCTTCATGCGGTAGAAGCTTTGCCGCGCGTCCTCTCCAGCCAGGCCGAAGGACGCGACCACGCCACCCAGGTAGCGCGTGCCGCCGCTCTCGGTGTGCATCGCGACGGTGGCGGTCTTGCCGAGCAGCGTTTTCGCATCGATGCCGTTGCTGCTGCCCAGCAGCTCCACGTCGAAGTCGTAGAGCTGGCTCAACGCCTCGCGGCCGGTGAGCCGGTGGAATTGCAGCGCATCGCCCAACGGGGTCTGAATGGAAACCCGGCGCGTCATCGCGGCCCCGCTGACGCAACGGCGCGCAACGCCGGGCAAGCATGCCGGCGCGCGCCATCGAAGATGGACATGGATCCTCCCTGAAATCATTGACTGCCGCTCTGGTCGGCGGCATGTTTCATCGGAGTATCCAAGTGCGCGGCGTCTTTGGTTGGACGCCCGCGAATGCGTCAGCGGATCCGTGAACGAATGCGCGCAACGGCGGCGATCCGCCTGATTGCGCTGGAACTTTGCTGTCGATTGTTCACACGCCGGATGAACCCGCAGCCGGTGCGCCTGATCGCGCTGGACGAAGCGGAGTCGCAGCCGGCGGCGGTGCAGTCGATGCGCGGCGCGATGGCCGTTGCGCCGCGCGCGAAGCAGGCGGCCCGATCCGCCTGCCGGGTCGCAGGGCTCAGTTGAACGTCTCGGTCTGGTCCTTGTACGAGCCGTCGAGCATCTTGTATCGCCATTGCAGCGTGCGGGACACGAACTGCGAAGTCGTCAGCGCAGGGAAGCTGCCGCCTACGGCCGTGACGACCTGGCTGCTCGCGCCCTTGGGCACCGGTGTCGATGCCGAATTCACGGCCTGTGTCCCGTCGCTGCTGTAGACGTTGACCGATTCGACGCGCTGCGCATACGGGTTGATCAGCCACTCCAGCGTGAGCGAGGCAGCCGCGGGGGCGCCATCGCTGGCCAGCGCGCGGACGCTGTCCGGAATGGTGTGCCACTGCTGCGTGGCCGCGTAGGCTGCCGGCACCACGGGCGTGGTGATGCGCGCACTGAAGGTCTTCGCGGGCGTGAGGTCCGTCGGCGTGGCCGGATTGCCGTCGGCGGCTGTGAACAGTTCGAAGTCGTAGCGCGACCAGGACGGCACCCTGCTCAGGTCGAACTTCCAGTCCGCGCTGGCGGACTCGCCGTACATCGACGGGTGGGCCCAGTTGTTGTAAGAGGTCGTGGCCTGGGCGATGGAAGGGTTCGGGCGCAGCGTGAAGGCATCGGCGCCGGTGATGCCGCGGCTGCGCTGCAGGTAGAAGATGTTGTTGGAACCGGTCGCGAACTGCTGCGCGCCGCTGGGGACCGTGCCGGTGGCGTTGAGGATGCTCATCCACTTCTGCGGCAGGCTGCCGGGGTCGGCCAGCACCAGCCCTGCATTCGGCAGGCCCGGGCCCTTGACGCGCGCGTAGCGCAGGTTGGGAACGCTGAACTCGGCGCTCGCGCGTGCGACGTAGACGTCCAGGCCGGTCTGGAAGCGCGACGGACCCGCCTGGTAGAGATTCTGGAAGTTCTCGGGCAGCAGCTGTTCCTGGCGGCGGATCGACGCCCGCACCGACGCGTTCACCTCGCGCTGGTTGCCGTACAGCCACCAGTTGCTGCTGCGTGCGGAAGTGGCGGTGTCCGCGAACTTCTTCAGCACGAGGATGCGGTTGTCGCCCACGCCGTTCTTGTCTGCGAAGCGCAGGTTGACGATCGCCTCGTCCCTGCCGTTCTGCGACTTCGTGTAGCGCAGCAGTTCGGGCCGATCGAAACGCGCGCCGTCCATGTCGGACGATGCGATCAGGCCGCACAAGGCGTCGCAGGCACGCATGCCGTTGTGCAGGTAGGAGGCGCCGCCGGTCAGCGCGCCGGGCAGTTCGTCCACCGTCAGGCCATTGCAGGCACCGCTGGATCCGCGGGTGGCCGCAGGCTGGGCGAAGCAGCGCTCGAATTCGGTCTTCACCACGTCGAGTTCGGTGACCGAGAAATCGCCTGCTGCGGAAGTCGCCACTGCCGCAGGTGCGGCGGTGCCCGCGTCGGCCATCGGCACCGGCGCGGCATCTGGATTGAGCGCGTTGGCCAGCACCGGCGAGCCGTTCTCGAAGGTCACGCGGACCTGGTCGAGCATGCGGTCGGCGCCGGTGTTGGAGCCGCCGACGAAAGGCGTGGAGATCGGGTCGAAGGTGGCCGGATCGATGCCGACGCTGGTCAGCACGTCGGCCAGCTGGCGGGCGACGTTGCTGCGCACGGCCTGCAATGCGGCGGCATCCACGGCGGCCAGCGCGGAAGGATCGGTCAGCAGCGCGAGCGGGTCCTTGTTGGGTGCCAGCTGCGCCGCGATGGCGTGGGTGAGCGGGCTGATGTTGGCGGTCGCGCTGTTGCCGGCGGGGGGCAGCGTGTCCAGCAGGCTGACCATCGGGTTGCGCAGGCCCGCAGGGTCGCTGGCCAGCAGCACGAGCGGAGCTGCCGCGCCGCTCTTGAGCTGGCAGGTGAATGCGCCCTTGTCGTCGGCCACCACGGGCGTCGCGGTACAGGCGTCGGCGCCGTTTCGGTCGAGCACGCGGACCTGGGCCCCGGCCAGCGCTGCACCGGTCGCCGCCGTGCCGCTGACCACCGCAGGTGCCACGGCGGGATCGGGGGCCGGGCCCGCAGCGGGCGCCGGCGCAGGCGCAGGCGAGGCCGGCAGGAAGGCCATGCCGCCGCCGCCCCCTCCTCCTCCACCGCCGCAGGCGGACAGCGCGAGCACGAGGCTGGCACAGGCAAGTTGAACACCGGTTCTGGTGGCTCGGATACGCATGGACTCTCTCCTCCGGGTTGTCTGTCTAGAAACCGCCGGCGGGGTGAAACAGCGCCGGGCGCGTTGGAGTATGGGAAGCCGTGGCGGCGCGCACATCGTGCAAATGAATGATGCGGGAACCATGCGTGGCGAAGTAGGCAGAAGCACTGCATCCCTCGCCGGGTCCACGATGAAGATCGACGAACGCGGTCTGCGGCAGGTCACGGTTGGAGGGCGCCTTGGCGATGCGCCGCTCTCGCCTGCTCTGATTGCTTGCTGCTCTGTTTAAAGACGGTAGCAACGGACAAGGGTGGACGCTGGCTGTGGAAAGTGCCGCTTTTTCCTTGTGCGACAAGGACTTGCGGTTGCCGCACCACCCTGAGCCTGCGCGCTTCCGAGGTGCGTCCAGAAAAGGAACAGCGCTCGCGAGCCGTCTCGACGGTGGACAAGGCACGACTTGTGCCGGGACCGATCCCAGGTTTTCTTTTCGACAGCGGCTTCTCAGCCGGATCTCGCAGGCACCGGCGGCAAGGTGGAAAACAAAAAGCCGGACACCTTTGAAAGTGCCCGGCTTGGTAGCTGGTCCGCCGCCAGGAACCAAAGTTTCCTATGAAGAAGAAGAGAAATCGGTGTTTATGCCCCCATTTGTGCCCCCAAAGCATGCTTAAACTGCCCTATGAAACTGACTGACGCAAAGCTCCGCACGCTTGAGCAGCACGGCAAACATTCGGATGGTGGCGGCCTCTACCTTGAGCTGACGGCCGCTGGAGGTAGGTACTGGCGCATGAAGTATCGATTCGCGGGCAAAGAGAACCGCCTCGCATTTGGCGTTTATCCCGAGGTGAGCCTAAAGGAAGCCCGCGAGCGCCGCGACGCTGCGCGGAAAGCACTAGAGCAAGGGGAAGATCCCTCCGCGCTACGCAAGGCCGCCAAGGCAAAGATTCGATACGAAGCAGTCAACACGTTTGAAGCCGTCGCACGCGACTGGTTGGCGCACCAAGCGGGACGTTGGGAAGCCGTCACGCTGCAACGCACCCAAGCCTCCCTCGAAGCCGATATCTTCCCTGCCTTCGGCGACCGTCCGATGGCATCTGTCACCGCGCGTGACGTGATGCATGCCGTAAAAAAGATCGAGGAAAGAGGCGCTGGCGAAATGGCCACCCGCGTTTTGCAGCGGATCAAGGCGGCATTCCGTTACGCCGTGATCCACGAGCGCATCGACAGCAACCCGATGCTGGATCTCGTGCCAGGCGAGATCTTGAAGCCCCGACGAGTCATACATCGCCCAGCTTTGGCAGAGCGAGAACTGCCCGAGTTCATGGCAAAGCTAGCCAACTATCAAGGAGACCCACACACATTACATGCGCTGCGCTTGTTGATGCTCACTGCAGTTCGGCCCGGCGAGGTACGAGGCGCTCGCTGGGAAGAGTTTGACCTCAAGGCCGAGGTTTGGCGAATTCCAGCAGAGCGCATGAAGATGCGGGCCGAACACCTTGTGCCGCTGTCCAAACAGGCTGTCGAGATTCTGAAGTCGATGCATGCGCTAAGCGGGCACCGTGAATTGACTTTCCCGAGTCCTTTCTACCCAAGCAAGCCCCTCAGCGAAAACACCATCAATAGCGCACTCGCTCGCATGGGCTACAAGGGCGAGGCGACGGCCCACGGCTTTCGTGCCCTTTTTTCGACTGCTGCCAATGAAGCGGGCTGGAGTCCCGAAGTAATCGAGCGCCAACTCGCGCATGTGGAACGTAACCAAGTAAGAGCCGCCTACAACCGATCCACACATGTCCAGGATCGGATTAAGTTGATGCAGTGGTGGGCAGATCGACTAGACACAGCATCGCACCTTCCCACGCGGAAATGACGAAGGCGCTCAGAACTTAACTGGAAACAGCCCGAAGCATCACCATTACATGATGCTCAATTTGGAACTCTTTGTTCTTCGCTAGGCCTGGAAAAGTTTGGTCTTCCACATGAGTTCTAAAACAGTCGAGCGCATTGTCTTCACCGAATTCGGTCGGCCGCTCGTCTACTGCGTCGACAAGTTTTGATGCAGCCTGCAGGAACTTCGATGCCACATCCCCAACAGCTTGGTCCGTATCGTCGGAGACAAAGTGCTCCATCCAAATATCGCCGGTCCTGGGGTGCTCAAATGAAGCATGAATTGCTACTGCAGCAGCAGGACCGCCTCCCAGCTCTAAGACGCGTCCCGTTATGGTGTAGTCTCCAATGCCCCGGACGCTCCGGCCAACTGCTTTATGCCGGTCAGTGAAAAGCTCCGACCCGTGATAGTCAGCATTTCGTGCCAGCTTTTCAAAATGGTCCCGTACGTCGATTACCTTGTCAGTCGGCAACAGCGCCACCTGCTCAACGGACATGCGCCCATCTTGCACGACATGAAAGATGACTTGATTGGAATCAGCGAGCTGCCTCAGGTCACTGGCGCCGAGTGATGGACTGCTGTAAATAAGAACGATTGATCGACCGTAGTGCGCCACGCATTGATCGATGTGCGCCCTCGTGGTGTCGGCGTGAACACGATAAGCCGGCAACAGACAGCGGTTCTCTGCGAAAAGCTCGTCAGTCTCGGCACGGAAGTTCGTGCGTGTCCGCACGGAGTTGAATTCGTTCTGGGATGGATTGACGATAACGGCCAGGGGTTGGTCCTGTTCCGCGTATTCCTCCATGATGCGCCGAAGCCTTTGGCTATTTGTCTGAACAGGCTCGATGATCGGGAGTAAGTTCGAAAGATCCTGCCCGCCTCGCAGAATGGCACGAAGCGCGAGCAGCTCAGAACCGCGGCCAAAAAAGTAAGGGCTATACACACCATCCTCCGTCGTTGTAGCGGAAGACTTTACAGGCGTCCAAGCCGATGTTTCTTAGTGTAAACGCCGAGTAAGGGCTTCTAGTAGATTTGCTCTCTGGCGCGCGGATAGGACGGACGAGTAGCCGAGAACGCGCAGGTGGTGAGGCAGTTGCAACACGAATGAAACTAGGTCGCTACTCGTGTTTCGGCGTCTCATTGCCTTCAGGAAAATTGCATGTGCGGCTTCCTGAGGGATGTCGGAGAAAAGGCGTTCACACTCAGCGGCAATCAATCCGTTGGGCAGATCAATCTGATGTCCAAGCGCCTTCAGGGCGGGAAGATATTCTGAACGCCGAAGCATCCGGAAAAGCAAACGAGGCTCCAGCGTTTGCGCGTTACTCGCTGCAGGCTTTACAAGCCTGAGCGATTCACGGGCGTCCAAAGCCAAGACACCGACTGCCCTATTGCAACTCTCGGCATATCGCTCCGCCAAGTCCGGATGAGTGACGATGAAAACTCGTTCGAATGCGCGAAGGTAATCCGGTGTTTGCGTGACAAGGCGGCGCGGCGTGTCCAGCTCTGTCTTGATCTCGTATGCTGTGGAAGTGCCGTTAAACACTGCGACATCCACGATGGAGCGACCTACCGGCAACTCAACGGCCAACGACGATGTCTTTGGGCTATGGCGCCCAAAGACGATGCGATTGGCTATCGCTGTCTTATAGACATATTCGCTCCGATAGTTGGCTTGGAGCTCTTCAAAGCATTCTTCGAAAAGGTCTGCGACCGTGACCGCCGAGGTGTTCGGTAGAGTGTTTCGAAAAACCTCACTTGGTGAAATACCCTTCGCGAGAGCTTCAAAGCTCGGGCGACTGAAGACGCGAGTTAGAACTCGCGTGTTGTGAGGATGGTTCATCAGCCAACGTCTACGTTTTAAACTGTCGAGACAGACTTGAATCCGATTCGGACAGTACCGGTGCCCCGACACTCGGCTCCAGCGTGTGGTTCGATGCGCGCGAATGGTACAGCATGTCACCCAATACAAAGCCGACACTCCGGCGCCATCGCGCGAACTGCTGATCACCAACTTCTGACTGGCGCGCGAGCCCATGCGCCCCGCCGTGCCAGAGCCCCGTAGGCGCGTACGCCGCGCGGGTACCTCTACCACCCCTTCCTCCACACTTTGCATGCTGCCCACGGCCCTGCCGTGGCCCGAATGGCCCGATTGCGCCCTAGGGGGCCGCGTGGCAGGGCCGCCGGCGACTCTGCACCGGGGGCGCGCGGTCTTGACCCCGCCACGCCAGCGCCCTAAATGCCTCTGCTTTGACGGCACCGCCGGGCGGGGGTAGCGCAAACATTTCCCTTTGCGGGGTCTCGCCTGCGGGGGCATCTCATCCTGTCGAGATTTGACGCATTCTGACGCTGGGTCGAGCGCTCGGGTGAGGCGCTCGTAATGTCACGGGGCGGAAGCTCCAGAGCGCTGCTTAGAGCTTGTCGACGACTTCGATGCTTGCGCCATCAGTGGCGACGCGCCGGACTGACCCTGTTGCCGGGTCATAGAGCACAACCGCGTTGAAGGTCGCAAACACCACCCTGCCGCGATGCTCCGGTCCCTCTGCCTTCTTCACAGAAACGCATGTTGTTGCTTTGACCTTGGAGTTCTCGCCTTGCTTCGACGCCGGTCTGGGCTGAAGGCGCGTGTCCCGTGCCATCAACGGAGCGCAGATCGTCGGGCCTACCACCCAATCGTCTATGTGTGCAGATCCTGCCTGAATGCCAGCGATAGGGATGATGCTCAAGAAGCACGCGAGCAATACGAGTCCGACCAAGATAACGAGCAGAGCCAAAGGCATCGCCAAAAGAGGCGTTCCCAGGATGAACAAAGGAACGGCAACGATGACAGACACTTTCCTGTGCGTCGACGCGAACTCGCGCAACTGCTTCACCGAGTCATTCAGGCCCGTCCAACGACGCAGGAGAGCCGGAACTGCGAGCGCGAGCGCACCAATGACAAGGATTGCCATCGAGAACATCAGCGCGATCTTCGTTGCGGGCCAACTCATCTCCCAGATGGCAAGGTAGAAGCCCCATTCCGACAGCTTGCTGAGGTAGTTCAGCATCTGAATCACGGCCCAGCTCCCAAGCGTTAGCAGGTCTGTCGTGGAATTGAAGACGACCGCATGGGGGATACCGAACTTGGTTTCGACGGATAGTGCGACGCCGTAGCCCAACAGGCTTAGCACGATGACCGCCGCCGATGAGATTGAGAGAAAGACGGTCAGCAACTGCGTGCCGGAAAACTTGCGGGCGCTGGTGGTTTCGGTCATGTACGGCCTTGTGATGTTTGAGGCGAAGATAACCGCACTGCAAAGAAAAAAAGGGACTCGCGCGGGGCGAGTACCCTCTATCTGCTCCTGGCGATGAGAAGTCAGCCCACAGGCCCTAAGCGACCATCGTTGCTGCGGAGGCCGGCGTCTCGCGGCATTCGGGCTGTCCCTGAACACCTCCCTCGCGTACCGCACGCGCCTTGCGCATCTGGCTCGCCGCCGCAACCGATATGAACGCACGGTCGGCGAACGGCCCGAGGTTCAGCACCCCCACCTCCTGCGGCATCTCCTGCGTGCCGGCTGGCAGCTCTTCCACCATGGCTTTCAACTCTTCCCATACCAAAGCCATGCGCGCCTCTGGAAGGTTCGGGCTGAGCGGCTCGCGCGTCGCGGGCTCCAGCGGCACACGTTGCGCAAGAGCCATCGCACGGCTCATGGTGCTTTCGCACTCCGCGAGTGCCTCGTAGACCTGCAGGCGCGCATAGGCCGCGAACGCGCCTGCATGAGCGGTCTGATAGCGTTGCGCGTCGCTCGACGCGGCCAACATCGGTTCGAGCGAAGCGTGTTCGCTTTCCTGCAGCGCTGCATTGAGCTCGTCGATGATCGCCAGCGCGTCGTTCTTGGCCGCCAACGCGCCTTTCACCTCCTTGGTCACCACGTGGCCAGCGTCAGCGAACAGGCGCTTGAACTTCGCCTGCGCGGCGTCGGCCGATTCGCGGTGCTGAGCGATCTTGGCCTTCAGGCCCTCTTCGCGCACGCAGATCTCGGCATAGGCCTTGCCGGTGCCGTTCTCGTAGCGCTCTCGGACCTTGACCAGTGCCTGCAGCGCCTCCTCGTAGGCCGCAGCCGCGGCGGCCAGCTTGATTTGTATTTTGCTCATGACCGGTCTTTCAGCAGTCGGTTAGCTGGATTTCGGCCAGGCCATGGCCGCCATCAGCGACGGCAAATTGCAGTGTGGCCTTGTGGTCGGCACCGACGAACTCGCCAGTGATCTCGTGCAGGCGCTTGCGCGCAGCGGTGTAGTCGGCAAGGGCCGTTTGCAGCTTCTTGCTGGCCTCGTTGAAGCCCCGGCGGGCTTGGGTTTCCTGTGAAGACATGGATTTCCTTGGTTGGTTGAGAGAAAGAGACTTGGCGAAGGCGGTGCGCTCTATCCACTGTCCAGCCATGCGACGAAGCCAGCCTCTTTCAGAGCCTGTCGCAGGACCTGGCTGGTAGCGGGTGACAGGCGTGGCAGGAGGCCGCGCAAGCACGTGCGCAAGGCCTGCAGGCGCTGCTGGGCGGCCTGTAGATCTCGATGCGACTGTTCGACCTTCTGCGCGGACGCCGAAGCCTTTTCCTTATGGGTCGCCAGCTGCTGCGCCATCGCGTCGATCTGGCGCACCAGGCGCATGTTCTCGGGCAGCAGGTTTGCGGCGGCGGTCGTGCTCGCCGCGATGGCCAGCGCCCGTTTGCGCGCTCGATGCCGGCGCTGCCGCTCGGCGGCGCTCATGGCGTTGGAGGGGGGCACCGCAAGCTCAATCGGCATGGCCGGCTCCCCCGCTTCCCGGTCTTTCCGTGGCCGGCACGAAGGTCCGGATGGCCGCCCTTTTTGCAGATTTGCGCCAATCCCCGCTGTAAATCAGGTGGGACATGTGGGACACGTGGGACACGTGGGACAACAAGCATTGGCGCGGGTTTGCGCCGTTTTGGCGTCGTGGGACGCTGGTGGGACAGGTGGGACAAGCGTGCAAAAAGTCCAGCTTTGTCCCACCTGTCCCACGTCCCACTTTTGGACCGTGGGACGCGCAAACCCGCATGGATCTTGGTTGTCCCACGTGTCCCACCTGTCCCACCGGTTTTTGAGCAAGGTCAAAGTGCACTGGCAAATCGCACGCGTTGCGCATCACTCGCCGCCCTCCAGAACCTTACCGGTCAACACGTAGACGCGCGTCAGACCGACGAACGGCAGGCGTGGCTTCTGACTGCTCTTGCCGTCATTGCCGGGAATCAGCCAACCGGCGGCAGTCAGCACCTTGATCGCGTGTCGCATGTCGAAGCCGGCGCACAGATCGCGCTTGAACGCCTCGGGCAGCACCAGGTACTCCCGCTCGCCCTCGGAATCCTTGCGGAAGAACCCCGCCCGGTTCGCCACACGCTGCTCGAACCGCGCCGTCAGATCCTAGAAGCGGCTGGAGCCGTGCGTCTCGAAGAAGGCCCGCACCTGCTCCAGCAAGGCCCGGTCTTCCCGGTTGCCGGCGCTGCCGAAGTTGGAGATCCAGCTGGCGAAGCACCGCGCCGCTGCCTGCGTAGATGCGCCGGCCTTCCATCCGGTGATACCCGCCGCGCTCGCCAGCTCTCCAGCCGCCGCCACCAGCCCGAAGCGCTGCGCCACGCGCACGACCTGGCCGGAGGCCTCCTTGGGCACCTGCGCGGCCACGAACGCATCGACGCTGGCCTTGACCTGCGCACCCAACGTGGGGCGCAGCTTCACGAGGGTCTCCAGCCATGCCGGACCCGGCGCGCCGTGGAACTGGGCGCAGGCGCGCTTCAGGTCCTGCGCCAGTGCTGCCGGCGAGGCCGCGCCGTTCAGCTGCTCGAACATCCCCATGCCGGCCCCGGCGTCGGCGTCGATCTCCACCAGCCGGATCTCCTGGCCGGCCTTCACCTGCTGGCCGCTCTTCGCCATCACGGACGCAAGGCTCTCTTCGCCGCTGGAGAGGAACACCAGCCGCCAGCTTTGCGCCTGGCGCGCGGCGCCGGTCTTCGTGGCCCGCCCCTTGCCCTGGCCGTTGGCGAGCATGTAGACGGCCTCGCCCGCGTCCTTGGCGGGGCACTCCGACAGCTCGTCGAGGATCAGGATGCCGTCGTTGTGCAGCGCCGCGATGCCCTCCAGCCCGTTGGCCGTGAAGCGCCAGCTGCGCTTGTACTTCGTCGGGTGGCCCCAGATCGAAGATGCGACGATCTGTGCGGTGGACTTGCCCGTTGAACTCGCTCCCCGGAAGTGGAAGCCGCCCGAGTCGCTGCCCGAGCACTCCAGCAGCGCGCCACTGAAAGCCGCCGCGATGGCGAATACCAACCGGCTGTTGCCCACCGCAAGGCACGCCACCGAAGCCCGCCATTCGTCGAGCGTGCCGGCGACAGCAAAGGCCGGCTCCACCGCATGCACGTTCTGGAAGACAGTGATCTCGTCGCCCGTGGCGTACTCCATGCCCGGCATCACGAACACATCGGCGTGCCAGCCCATGCGGTTCACGCAGCGCGCGAAGCGCCCGGGGTTCCACACCAGCATATAGGTCTGCAGGTGCTGTCGCCCGCTCTGGTTCGCGGCGATGGTCAGGCCCTGATCCGCCAACGCGCGGCGCATGTCCGCGCCGTCCGTCTGCAGCATCTGCATCGGCAAGGCCATCTCGTGCTGAACGCCCGAGGGGTCTTTCCAGCGCAACAGAACGCCCCAAGAGACGCTGTTCTCGTCGCGCGTGCGCGCCACGATGTGCAAGGTGCTGCAGATCCACGTCTTGCGCTCCGCGCCGTTCTCGGGGTCGAGCGAGACGAACCACACACCATCCTTGTCGGAGACCTCGTAACGGCCATTGCCGAAGTCCATGCGTTGGCGGCCCGCGTGCGAGGTGATCGCGCCGGACAGCAGCGTCAGCGCGTTGCCCTGCGCAAGCTGGTGATGCGCCGTTTCCTTGCGTGCGCGGTCCACATGTTCGGAGAGCATCGCCACGCGCACGCCGAGTGCGTCGGCTTCGGCCTTGCGACAGCGCTCGAACTCCACCACGGGCAGCGCTGCGAGGCGCTTCACGGCATCGGCAAACGCCTCTGGCGTGATCGTTGACGCTTCAGCAGGCGTCTGGGGTGCTGCCGATTCCGGTTTGGATGTACGCGCCCTGCGGCGCTTCTTTATCGTGACGGTAGGCGCATCAGCGGCGGAAGGCCGGACCAATGCGCTCGTGTCGTACTCGCCTTGCACCGCATCCGCACCAGCGATGTCGGTCATCTTGTCGTTCATGGGACCGTCCTTACCTAGCGCCGCTGCCACACGTCCGCCCAGTCGCTGCCCTCCATGGGCGGAATCAGCGTGTGCACGCACACGCCGCAGGCGTTCGCCTTGCGCTCCAGCTCGCGCGCCGCGCGCTGGCCTGTTTCGTTCGCGTCGTTGTCCGCGAAGACATACAACTCGTGCGGCGTGCGCGGCCACTGGAACGTCTTCATCCCCGAAGCCGAGACGGTCGCCCAGGTGGGCACACCTGAGCCCTCGGCGGCGGCCAGCGCGGTTTCGATGCCCTCGGCCACTCCGAGGCGGTACGCGCCTTCGATGAAGGCCGGTGGTGCCAGCCGGATCGCCGCGCCGCGCATGTCGCCCGTGGTGCCAGTTAGCTTCTTCGGCGTGGGCACATCGGCCTTCCTGCCTTCGGGCGTGAGGTACGTGCGATGCAGCGCGACGATGGTCAGCACACCTGGCACATGCGGGCCGTCCGGGAAGGTCTCGGCCTGCACCGCCGCCAGCATGGCCGGGTAGGTGCCGCGCTTCACGGCCTTGCCGTCGTCGTCGAAGTCCCAGTAGTCGAGCGCGGGGTGAAGGCGCAGCACATCAGGCACGGTGGCGAGGATGAGGCCGCGCCCGCGCAGGTACGTGTGCACTGGATCGCCTTCGGTGACTGGCACTGACGTACGCCACAGCGCATCGATGCGCTCGCGGTTCTTGCGCATGGCGGTGGTCTTGTCGCGCTTGGACTGCGAGCGGTGCGCGGCCATGCGCTGCTCGTGCATGCGCCGCTCTGCCGGCGTCATCGCATCGGTGCTGCGGCTGCACCAGGTGGCATAGAGACCCGTGCGCCAGTCCCAGAAGGCACCAGCGGCCACTTGGTCAAGGTGCAGCACGTAGCCGCCTGCGGTATCGCTGCGCTTGCCGTTGGTGCTGAAGCGGTGGATGCGGCCATCGGCCACGAGGGACTCGGGCGGCGTGAGGCCGTGCGCGGCCATGCTCGCGGCGAACTGGGCAATGAGAGTCAGCACGCTGTTCATGCAGCACCGCCCGTGCTTTCGGCATCCGTCTCGCCGGTCTTCTGCAACGCGGCGATGCGCAGCTGTGCCGGGATGCTCGCGACGGCTTCGAGCCAACGCCGCGCGGGGTGCATACCGAACATGAGGTATAGCTCGGCGCTGGCACGATCTTCGGTCTTGTTGCACCAGAAGCTGCTGCCGTCGCGTATCTCACAGTAAGCGAAGACAAGGCTGCTGTGCGCGTCGGTGAAGACGTGCGCGATGGAAGCAATGCCGCCGCCCTCTGCGGCGGGATGGATCTCGGAGTTGCGGTAGCTCAGATGCATGCCGGCCTCCGCATGTTCATGGCTTGCACGCTCAGCAGACGCACGTTACCGAAGCGGTCGAAGGCAAAGCCTTCCGCAGCGGCGCATATGGCGGCGAGTTGCACGTAGCGGTGCAGCAGGCCGCCAGCGTCGATGACCTTGACGTTGAAGGCTTTCATTGCGCACCGCCTTCCATTGCATCGCGTGCCGATTGGACAGTGGCATCGACGATCTCGATGCGCTGCAGCAATGCGTCGTTGACCAGGCGCACGAGGGCGCTGAGTTCGCTGCGCGTTGGGTAGACCTCCTCGCTGTCTTTCGCGCCGTGCGGAACGAGGAGTTTTTCGAGGCCGACGTAGGCGCGCTGCACGTCGCGCAGGTTGTCGATCTCATCGCCGGCCTGCAGCGCCAGCGACGCGGCGCTGCGCCTGGGCGGGCACTCGTTGACGGGCGCGGCTCTGCCGATCATCGGCACTGCACTGAGTGCAGCGCCGGCTGTTTCTTCAGACGTGGAAAGGGTGGGGGCGTGCGCGAACGCGCGTGCGGATCTAGCCATGAATGGCCTCCAAGAGCTTCGGTTTGCTAAAACCGCCGCTCCCGAGACCAATCGAGGGCGGCGACTCGACGGGTTGGTCTACCGGGAAGCTCTTGCGAGAACCGGCCGGGCTCGCGCCCGCCCATCGAGCCGCCAAAACTGGAGGCACGAACGACAAAGCCGCAGACCCTGCGGGTTGACTGCGGCTTTCGTCGCAGAGCTTCTTCGGGAGACCAATCCCGATCACGCCATTTTTTGACGTGACGGGCGCAGTATAGCGAGGGGGCACTGCTAAGGCCACGGAGCGCAGCAGCGAGGCCATCGGACGCGTTTGCAGCTTGCTCATGTACGGGCTTTGCGTTCGGTGGTCGCGCCGCGTTTCTTGGCTGTAGGTGCCGCTGCGCGATGCGCTGTCTTGCGCGTCGCGGTGGTCCTTGTCTTCGTCCTGGCCGGGGCCGCGGCGACTCGCGCTTTCTTCACGGGGGGCGGTGCAACCGGCTCGGCAGCGGACGGGCGCTGCGCGATCCATGCATCGATCTCCGACTTGCGCCACGCCACGGCGTACTCGGTAACGCGCACGGCCTGCGGGAACGTGCCGGCCTTCACGGCGTCATAGATGCTGCTCTTGCCGAGGCCGGTAAGGAAGCGGACCTCGGGAAGGCGAACGAGGCGCTCCGCAGTGCTGAGGCTGTCCGTGGGTTGCTGACTTGCTTGCATCTTTCATTGCTCCATTCACGGCGCACGCTCGCGCCCATGCCTCGCTTAGGCGATCAACTCCATCCGTGTCTGCCAGGCGCAAACACAGTTCTCGAAAACTTCGGGGGTGCGCGTGGCGCGCGGGGTGCCTCAGTCGGGCGGTGGTATCGGCGAGGTCGGCAGCGTCTGCAGCTGCTCGATCAGCACACGGCGGCGCACATGCGTGCTCAGGGGAAGCCTGACCTCCGGGTTCGGGATGGCCGATGGGGACACCGTGCGATTGATCTCGGTGACCGCTGCAAAGACATGCCCGCACGCCGTGTTGCTGCAGGCGTAGTAGCTCTCGCGGGTGAGGCTGGAGATCTCGCGGCTGGTGCGGACGTTCGCCGGGCTTTCGCAGTGAGGGCAGCGCATCTTCATACGCTTCGCGCCTTCATCGACAGTGCCGCGACGGGCTGGTTTCTTTGCATGCGCCTATGGTCCGTTGCCGTGCGCAGTTGACCAAGAACTTCCGGTTGTATAACGCGGTTCTACAACCCAAAGTCCCGGTTCCGTCCTCGTCCAGCCCTGTTCGGCGGAGTGCGCAGTGAAGGTGCGCACCGCCGCATTCCAGTTTCTGGGCGTTGTGCGCCGCGTTGATTCCGTAGCGCCCGGGCGCGGCCAACATCGGCCATCTACGGACTAACTGCGGAAACCCCTTGCAACCTTCGCTGCAACACTGCGTTACATTGGTGCCCAGAGGCGGAGGTGATGCATGGCGGGATGGTTGAAAGCACTGAATAAGGAGCCCACGGGCGAGACTGAGAACAAGGCCCACGCGCCTCAGCGGACGTGGTCCGCCCAGGTGTTTGAGGACATCGAGTGGCGCCGTTCGAGGCGCTATGCGAGGCGCTGTTCGGGCAGGCCGGCGTACGCACGGAGAGCCAGTCTCACGGGGCCGACGGGGGCGTCGATATCTAGCTCTATTCGGCGCACAGCCCGAAGCCGATGATCGTTCAATGCAAGCACTGGCGTCGCAAGCCGGTTGGCATTCAGCAGATGCGCGAGTTCTTCGGCGTACTCAAGGCCAATGAACTGCAGTACGGCACCTTTGCTACGAGCTCCACTTTCACGGACGAGGCGTTGGCCTTTGCCAAGACTCACGGCATCAACGCGCAGGATCGATCAAGGCTGCTGCGCCTAAGGCTACGCTGAAAAAGGTCCACCGCGATTCCGGCTGACTCGTTAATCCGAACATGAAGCAACAGACCTTGGCGATGGCCGCCGACAAAGGCTTTGAGCAATTCCGCCGCCCCACGAAGCGGGA
>CAJYQC010000454.1 GCA_913776885.1 uncultured Variovorax sp. | reverse complement strand
GAAGAGGGCAGCAAGCAGGTGGAAGAAGCAGGCCGCACCATGGAAGAGATCGTCGGCAGCGTCAAGCGCGTGACCGACATCATGGGCGAGATCACCGCAGCCAGCCAAGAACAAACGTCGGGCATCGAGCAGATCAACCAGGCGATCACGCAGATGGATCAGGTCACGCAGCAGAACGCGGCACTGGTCGAAGAGGCTTCCGCAGCGGCCCAGTCGCTGAGGGAGCAGGCCGGAAGCCTGTCGCAGGTGGTCGGCGTGTTCCGGCTGGGCGGCCGGCAGGCAGTCGACGAGGCCCATCGGCTGGACTTCGCTGCATCGGCAGCATAAGAAATTGGAAGGCAAGAATATGCAGTGGTTCCAGAACCTTCGCGTCACCGTACGGCTGATCCTCAGCTTTCTGGTGGTCGCGGCGATCGGCGCGGCCGTAAGCGCGCTAGGCATCTTTCACATGGGCCGCATCAGCGCTTCTACCGAGGCGCTCTATGCGAACGAGCTTCGCGCCGTGCAGGCGGTACAGGAGGCCAACATCCGCCTGCTGTACGCCAGCCGCGCACAGGTGACGCTGTTGTCGGCCGGCACGCTCGGCGAGCGCAATGCGGGCGCCAACGAAGTCAAGGCGTCCATGGACGGCCTCGTGGCGCGCGCCGCCGAAGTCAAGTCCTTCTTCAGCGAAACGGAAGACGGCGCGAAGCTGTTCGGCCAGTTCGAATCGCAGGTCGGGCCGCTGACGACGCACATGAACGATTTCGTCACCCTGCTGAAGAAGCAGCCGCTGGACAGCACCCAGTTCGACAGCCAGGTGAGCGAGGAAACCGCGCGCCTGCTCAAGGAGTCGCGCGGGCTCGAAGAGGTTCTGCAGCGCATGGTCGCCTACAGCAAGGACCACGCACGGCAGCGGGCCGAACTGGCCGACGCGACCTACAAGAGCTCGCGGCTGACCATGCTCGGGCTGGCGCTGGCCGGCATCGTGGCCAGCGTCGGGCTGGGCCTGCTGGTGGCACGCCTGATGGGGCGGCAGCTCGGCGGTGAGCCGCAATACGCCGCCGACGTGGTGGGCCGCATCGCCGACGGCGATCTTTCGCTGAAGGTGGAGGCCGATGCAGCGCACGACGGCAGCCTGCTGCATTCCATCCAGAAGATGCAGTCGCAGCTGACCTCGATCGTCATGGAGATCAAGGAGTCGAGCGAAACCATCGCGACAGCTTCGAGCCAGATCGCCTCGGGCAATCAGGATCTTTCGTCGCGCACGGAGCAGCAGGCGAGTTCGCTGGAGCAGACGGCTGCGTCGATGGAGGAGCTGACTTCGACCGTCAAGCAGAACGCAGACAACGCGCGGCAGGCCAACCAGTTGGCCGTGTCGGCATCCGAGGTCGCCGTCAAGGGCGGCAGTGTGGTCTCCCAAGTCGTCGACACCATGGGCTCGATCAATGCGTCGTCCAAGAAGATCGTGGACATCATCGGCGTGATCGATGGCATCGCCTTCCAGACCAACATCCTGGCGCTCAATGCTGCTGTCGAAGCAGCCCGTGCCGGTGAGCAGGGCCGCGGCTTCGCGGTCGTCGCCTCGGAAGTGCGCAGCCTGGCGCAACGCTCCGCAGCAGCAGCCAAGGAGATCAAGACGCTGATCGGCGACTCTGTCGAGAAGGTTGAAGAGGGCAGCAAGCAGGTCGAAGAAGCAGGCCGCACCATGGAAGAGATCGTCGGCAGCGTGAAGCGCGTGACCGACATCATGGGCGAGATCACCGCAGCCAGCCAGGAGCAGACCTCGGGCATCGAGCAAATCAACCAGGCGATCACGCAGATGGACCAGGTCACGCAGCAGAACGCGGCACTGGTCGAAGAGGCTTCGGCTGCTGCCCAGTCGCTGCAGGAGCAGGCCGGCAATCTGGTGAAGTCCGTGAGCATCTTCAAGCTCGATGCGAATGCGGTCGCCACCGTTCGCCCCGGGTTCACGCGCATCACGCCGCTCACCCCGGCTGCGAAGCCCGCCCGGCCAGCGCCAAAGCAATCCGCCGGCGCCCTGCCCACGCGCAAGGAGCCCGCGGCTTCTCCGCAACTCGCCATGGCCGGTGACGCCAAGGGCGACTGGACCGAATTCTGAAAAAGTCGAGGCGACGATGAAACTGAAGAACCTGAAAATCGGAACCCGCCTGGGCCTCGGCTTCGCGGCCTTGCTGATCCTCATGGCGGCCATCGCGGCCACCGGCATGATGAGGCTGGCCAGCGTGGGCGCTGCCAACGAGGACATGATGCAGCGCGCATTGGTCAAGGAGCGCCTGGCCGCCCAGTGGTCCGTGCTGCTGGGGCCCGCGGTAGCCAATTCGTTCGCGATGGTCAAGGCCACGGACCCCAAGTCGATCGCGTACTTCGAGAAGGCGCGCGCCGACAAGTCGGTGCTGATCAATCCGGTGCAGAAGAAGCTCGAGGAGATGCTGACATCGCCCGAGGAGAAGAAGCTGTATTCCGCCATCGCCGAGCCGCGCAGCGTGGTGCTGACCGTCATCGGCAACATCAACAAGCTCAAGGCCGAAGGCAAGGACGAGGAAGCCACGGTGATGGCCGACACGCAGTTCGCCTCTGCGCTGGCCGTCTACGAGGAAGCCGTCGCCAAGCTCGCCGCCTACCAGCGCGACCGCATCGACGACCTGGCCAAGGGCATCGACAACGACCACGAGACCGGCCAGAAGCTCCTGATGGCACTTTCGCTCGTCGCGCTGGTGCTGGGCGCATTGCTGTCCTGGCGCCTTACCGTGGGCATCGTCCGTCCGCTGGGCCATGCGGTGGAAGTGGCGGAAACGGTCGCGGCAGGCGACCTGAGCTCGAACATCACGGTCGACAGCCGGGACGAGACCGGCAAGCTGATGCACGCGCTTCGCGAGATGAATGCGAGCCTGGCGAAGGTGGTGGGCGAGGTGCGCACAGGCACCGAGACCATCGCGACCGCTTCGGCGCAGATTGCTTCGGGCAACCAGGATCTTTCTTCGCGCACCGAAGAGCAGGCGAGTTCGCTCGAACAGACGGCGGCTTCGATGGAGGAACTGACCTCCACCGTCAAGCAGAACGCAGACAACGCGCGGCAGGCCAACCAGTTGGCCGTGTCGGCCTCCGAGGTCGCCGTCAAGGGCGGCAGCGTGGTCTCCCAGGTCGTCGACACCATGGGCTCGATCAATGCTTCGTCCAAGAAGATCGTGGACATCATCGGCGTGATCGACGGCATCGCGTTCCAGACCAACATCCTGGCGCTGAATGCGGCTGTCGAAGCTGCGCGTGCTGGTGAGCAGGGCCGTGGCTTCGCGGTCGTCGCCTCCGAAGTCCGCAGTCTTGCCCAACGCTCCGCAGCAGCTGCCAAGGAGATCAAGACGCTGATCGGCGACTCTGTCGAGAAGGTCGAAGAGGGCAGCAAGCAGGTGGAAGAAGCAGGCCGCACCATGGAAGAGATCGTCGGCAGCGTCAAGCGCGTGACCGACATCATGGGCGAGATCACCGCAGCCAGCCAGGAGCAGACCTCGGGCATCGAGCAGATCAACCAGGCGATCACGCAGATGGACCAGGTCACGCAGCAGAACGCCGCGCTGGTCGAAGAGGCTTCGGCGGCCGCCCAGTCATTGCAGGAGCAGGCCGGCAGCCTGGTGCGCGCGGTCAGCATCTTCAAGCTCGATGGGCATGCCGTTGCCACCGTGCGCCCCGGGTTCACCCGCATCACGCCGATCCCGCCGATCCCGAAGCCGGCCAAGCCCGCGCCGAAGGGGCCTGCCAAGGCGCTGCCGGCACGCAAGCAGGCTTCTGCCGCCCCGCAGCTCGCCATGGCAGGCGACGACAAGGGCGACTGGACCGAGTTCTGACGCGCCGGGCCCTCAACTTTCGGTGGCTGCCGCCGATATAGACACTGAGGCGCCGGCGCGGCCGGTGCCAATCGACTCACACCTCTCATCGACAGGCAAAGCCATATGTCCGGAAGTTTGTTCTACACGGGTCTCAGCGGCCTCGGCGTCGCCCGCTCGGCGCTGATGACCACGGCCCACAACACGGCCAACGCCTACACCGCCGGCTACAGCCGGCAGGTGTCCGAGATCGCAACCGGCAGCGCCATCGCCAGCGGATCGGGCTTCATCGGCTCGGGCGCCAACGTGTCGACCATTTCGCGCAGCTACGACCGCTACCTGACGGCGCAGCTCTCCTCGGCGCAGTCGGCCTCGGCCGCGCTGGCCACCAACAGCACGCAGATCAACCGCATCGACACCCTGCTGGCCGACAAGACCTCGGGCATCGCGCCGCTGATGCAGAGCTTCTTCACCAGCATCCAGGGAGTGGCCAACACGCCGGCCGACCCGGCCGCGCGCCAGCAGATGATCAGCTCGGCGCAGGCGCTGGCCAACAAGTTCCGCGCGACCGACCAGTACCTGTCGGACCTGAACTCCTCGGTCAACGAGCAGATCGTCGGCAGCGTCGACCAGATCAACACCTACGCGAGCAAGATCGCCAGCCTCAACCAGCAGATCAGCCAGATCAGCGCCATGGCCGGCGGCCAGCCGCCCAACGACCTGCTCGACCAGCGCGACCAGCTCGTGAGCCAGCTGAGCCAGGTGGTCGACGTGAAGGTGCTGCAGCAGGACAACGGCAAGTACAACGTGTTCATCGCCACCGGCCAGTCGCTGGTGGTGGGCGACTACGCTTCCACGATGGCCGCGGTGAACTCCGCCGCCGACCCGACGCGCAAGGCCGTGGCCCTGCAGGGCTTTGCCGGCAACACGGCCGAGCTGCCCGACGGCGCCATCACCGGCGGCGTGCTCGGTGGCCTGCTGTCCTTCCGCAACGAGACGCTCATCCCCACGCAGAACGCCATCGGTCGGCTCGCGATGTCGGTGTCCGACACGGTGAATGCGCAGCACAAGCTGGGCGTGGACCTGAACGGCGCCCTGGGCAAGGACTTCTTCACGCAATCGGTGCCAGGCGCGATCTCCAACAGCAGGAACACGGGCAACCTGCAGCTCGACGCGACGCTGTCCGACGCGTCGAAGCTCACGACCAGCGACTACAGCGTGAACGTTACCGACGTGGCCGGCACGCTCACCTACACGGTCACCCGGCTTTCGGACAAGACCTCGATGGGCAGTTTCACGACCTTCCCCATCACCTTCGACGGCGTGAGCCTCTCGCCGGGCAGCGGCACCGCGCAGGCGGGCGACTCTTTCCTGATCCAGCCCACGCGCACCGGCGCACGCGACCTCGACGTGCTGACGCGCGACGCTGCCAAGGTGGCTGCCGCATCGCCCATCATCACCGGCAAGGCCGCCGGCAACAAGGGCTCCGCCGCGCTGGGCGCGGCCACCGTGGACGCGAGCTATCCGTCGACGCCGCTGGCCGGCACGGTCACGCTGAGCTTCGATGCGGCCTCCGGCAACCTCTCGGGCTTTCCCGCGAGCTCGCCGGTGACGGTCACTTTGTCCGACGGAACCAGCACCACCTACGCGGCCGGCGCGCCCGTGCCGTACACCGCCGGCGCGAAGATGAGCTTCGACGGCGTCACCGTCAGCATGACCGGCGCTCCCGCGCAGGGCGACACCTTCACCATCGGCAAGAACACGGCCGGCGTTTCCGACGGCAGCAACGCGCTGCTGCTGGGCGCGCTGCAGCGCAAGACCACCATGGCCGACGGCACCGCGACCTTCAACGGCGCGTACTCGCAGATCGTGAGCGACGTGGGCAACCGGGCCATGGCGGTCAAGGTGGCGGCCACCACGCAGGACAGCGTCACCAGCCAGATCAAGGCCAGCCAGCAGGCCATCTCGGGCGTGGTGCAGGACGAGGAAACCGCCAACCTGCTGATGTTCCAGCAGATGTACCAGGCCAACGCGAAGGTGATCCAGACGGCATCGACCATCTTCGACACCATCCTGGGCATCCGGGGCTGAGCCCGCCGGCAGCTTATCCAGGCTCTTCAAAGACAAAGATTCAAGGCAAGGCAGGCACAGCGATGCGCATCAGCTCCCAATCCTTCTACGAACAGAACGTCATGGCCATGGGCCAGCAGCAGCAGCGGCTCTTCAGGGTGCAGCAGCAGTTGTCGACGAACTCCAAGTTCCTCACCGCCGGCGACGACCCGGTGGCCGCGGCCCGCTCGCTGGGGGTCAGCCAGTCGCTGTCGGAGATCTCGCAGTACGCCACCAGCCGCCAGCGCGCGGCGCTGTCGCTGTCCACCGAGGAGAACGCGCTCAACTCGGTGACCTCGATCCTGCAGAACATCAAGACGCTGACGGTGGCCGCAGGCAACGGCACGATCTCGGACGCCGACCGCGCCTCGCTCGCCACCACCATCCAGAGCGCCTACGACCAGCTCGTCGGCGTGGCCAACACCGACGACGGCAACGGGCAGTACCTGTTCGCCGGCTTCAAGAGCGGCTCGCCGCCGTTCGTGGCGACGGCCGGCGGCGGCGTGCAGTACGTGGGCGACCAGGGGCAGCGGCTGATGCAGGTCGACGTGGCGCGCCAGATGCCCACCTCGGACGACGGCCGCACCATCTTCCAGTCGGTGCAGGGCAGCGCAGGCTACGTGGCCTCGGGCGCCGCAGGCAACACCGGCAGCGGTGTGTTCAGCGCCGTGAGTGTGGCTAACGCCACCGATCCCAACTACGGCAAGGACTTCACCATCACCTTCAGCGCCACCGACTACACGGTGACGACGAAGGACACCCCGCCGGTGGTCGCCGCCACGGGCCCGATCACGCAGAACACGCCCATCTCATTCGGGGGCGTGCAGATCAAGTTCACCGGCACGCCGTCGGCGGGCGACAGCTTCGATGTTTCCACCGCGCAGAACGCGGGCACCGACGTCTTCGCGGCGATCGGCGAGCTGGTGACCGCGCTGCGCACGCCGCTGGCCGGCGGCGGCCCGGCCGCGCAGGCCAAGCTGCAGAACGCGCTGAGCACCGCCAACGCCAAGGTCACGAACGCGCACGACAACGTGCTCACCGTGCTGTCGTCGGTCGGCTCGCGCCAGAGCGAGATCGACGCGCTCGACTCCGGCGGCGCGGCGCGCAAGCTGCAGGAGGACGCGTACCGGTCCTCCATCGAGGACCTCGATCCGTACAGCGCGATCGCCGAGTTCTACCAGCGCCAGACTTCGCTGCAGGCGACCCAGATGACCTTCGCGAAGCTCAACAGCATCTCGTTGTTCAACTACCTGTAGCGCGCACGACGGGGCCGCCCCCGATCCGGCAGGGCGGCCTGGAACAGGCAAGGAGAACTCCCACGACGCCAGGCCGGCGGCATGAACGGGTGCCGCGCTGCAGGAACTGCAGCCGCAGGCACGAGAAGTAGATGGATGTCCGCGAGGCGCGGACAGGGTGACGCGAAAATACTGGGAGCACGAACGTGTGGGAATTCGTTCTTTCCGCGTGGAAGGCCGAGCTGGTCAACTATCCCATTCTGCTGATGCAGTCTGCGGCGATGCTGGGTGTCTTCAACCTGGTGCTGATGCTGTCGAAGGCGTCGGACACGGTGCTGCACACGCGCGCCAGCTTCTACGGCTGGACGCTCGGCCTGACGGGCTTCGTGCTGCTGGCGATGGCGTTCCAGCTGATGAACCTGCCTTCGAAGCCGTACATCGGCTCCGATCTGCTCTTCATGGCGGGCCTGCTCGGCGGCTGGCGCGGCGGGTCGATCTGCTGGGCGCTGCTGGTGGGCGGCCGATTCCTATTCGGCGGCACGCACCAGGCGCCGGCCTTCATGCTCGACATGACGCTGCTGGTGCTCGGCGGCATCGTCATGCACTACCGCATCGGCCACAAGCCGATCGCGTCGTTCGACTGGCGCGACGTGCGCAACGCTTGGCTCGTGCGGGTGGCCGTGTCGATGCTCGCCACCGGAATGATCCACGTGCTGGAATTCGTTCCTGCGCACATCAACGCGCGCGTCTTCGCGCTTCGCATCCTTGGCTGCGCGCTGTCGCTGCTGATCATCGGCTGCATGCTGGCCCTGCTTCGCAGGGACGCGCGGGAGCGCGTGTCGCACGCGCGCGCCCTTGCCATGTCGCGCACCAACCTGCTGACCGGGCTGCCCAACCGGCTCGCGCTCGGCGAGTTCCTGGAGGCGCTGCTGGCGGCCGACGCGAGGCAGCACGTGCTGATGACCTTTCAAGTCGCCAACCTCAAGGAGATGGTGCGTGCGCTGGGCCACGACTGGACCGACAACTTCTGGGGACAGCTTTCCGCCAACCTCACCCGAGGGCAGGCGGGAAGGACGCTGGAGACCTTCAAACCCCGCAGCTTCCAGCTCAGCGATCTCTCGCTGACCGTGGTGCTGCAGGGCGCGTCGCTGGAGTGGATGGAGCGCGAGCAGATGGCACCGCGGGTGCAGGCCGAGGTGGTGGCGACGCTGCGCAACACCCACTCCGCCTACATGCAGCTGCAGCTGCGGATCGGCGTTTCCAACGTGCGGACGGGAACGCAGATCAACGTCGCGTCGATCCTGCGCGACCTGAGCCTCGCGCTGCACAGCAACGAGCAGATGGTGCGCTACTTCCATTCGTCGTTCGCGGAGCAGTCCGACAAGGACGAGGACGTGCGCCGCCAACTGATCGACTGGATCCACACGGCGAATCCGCCGATGCAGTACCAACCCAAGTTCCACCTGATGACGCGCCACGTGTGCGGGGCGGAAGCGCTGCTGCGGGCGCAGTCGGTCAAGGAGCAGCCGCTGGCGCCGCCCTACGTGATCGAGATCGCGACCCGCCACCAGCTGCTGTCGCAGTTCGAGTGGTGCACCCTGGAGGTGGTCGCGCGCGACATCAAGCGCTGCCTCGCGGCGGGCTATCCGATACCGCTGGCCGTGAACATCTCCGCGACCACGCTGACGCTTCCGCGCTTCGGCGACCGCGTGCTGGCCTTCCTCGACCTGCTGAGCGTTCCGCCGCAGCTGCTGTTCATCGAGATCACCGAGAGCGGCCACGTGCCCGACGTGGAGACTGTGCGCGCCAACATCGTGGTGCTGCAGCGCGCGGGGGTGGGCCTGTCGCTCGACGACTTCGGAACCGGCTACTCGGCCCTGACCACGCTGGCGACCATCCCGTTCACCGAGGTGAAGATCGACCACAGCATGATTGCGCGCATCGACCAGCCGCGCATGCGTGAGGCCGTCGCGCTCGCACTGGAGAGTGCGACGCGCTACAACGCCACGCTCGTCGCAGAGGGCGTGGAGACGGAAGCCCAGTCGGCGCTGCTGCTGGAGATGGGTGTGCTGTACGGCCAGGGTTATCTTTTCTCCAAGGCGGTCACGATGGAGAAGCTCATCCACATGGCCCGCCGCAAGGGCGCATTCTGCGCGGACGGAACTCTCAGGAGCCCGAGGCCGATACGGGTTTGAGGGCAGCGGCGGCCGCCTTCCCACTGCCCCTGGCCGCTAGAGCGGCGCGCATCAAAAGGTTGCAGGTCTACGATCATGATCGTTTGCTACCCATCCGTCGAAGAGCGGGCCCGGCTGCAAGACTTTCTACGGCTCATCAAGCCGATCTCGGTGGGTGTCCAGTTGATCGGCTTCGTGTTCTGGGGCGCTGCATGGTGGCTCGCGGATCCGGGCTACCGGTACGTGACCTGGCACCTGGTGCTCTTGGCCTGCTGCGTGGCGCTGTCCATCGCCGGGTCCTGCACGAGCCGGTTTCTTTCGTTCTTCTCGATCGTCTCCGTCTGGCTGCTGTGCCTGGGCTTTTCCATGCTCATGGCGCAGAGTCCCGATCGCGAGGTGTGGGCGGTTGCCATGAGCGTGATCGTTTCGGTGGTGGGAGCGCCGCTCTTCTACCGGCCGAGCCTGGCGGCGCTGGCGAGCGCGGGGGCATGGCTGATCATGGCGCGAGGCGAGTGGGTGGGCACGCCCCATGGCCTGGATTCCGGCTGGACCCTGCTGATGCCATGCGGGACCATCATGATGGGGCTGCTGATGAACACCATC
The DNA here is from genome assembly GCA_913776885.1 of uncultured Variovorax sp. Classification (GTDB taxonomy): domain Bacteria; phylum Pseudomonadota; class Gammaproteobacteria; order Burkholderiales; family Burkholderiaceae_C; genus Variovorax. The sequence continues at coordinate 5,377 of CAJYQC010000454.1, read as the reverse complement.
TTCGCGGCGCTGCACCGCGAGAGCCTCCGGCTCAGGCAGGAGCTCGAGCAGCTCGCATACAGGGATGTGCTCACGGGCATGGCCAACCGTCGCAAGCTCCTTGCCGAACTACAGCATCTTCATGAGCAGCAGCTGCTCGGCGAAGGATGCTTCCTCATGATCGACGTCGATGACTTCAAGAAGATCAACGACGACTTCGGGCATGCGGCCGGCGACCTGGCGCTGCAGCGCGTCGCGGCCGTGCTCAGGGAAGTCACGCTCGACAATGTTTCGGGCAGGCTCGGCGGCGAGGAGTTCGGTGTCATGTTGACGGAAGGCGGTGCGGCGCATGCGCAGTCGATGGCCCTGCGCATCCTCGAGCGGGTGCGCGGCATCTGCGTCGCGGACCGCCGTGTCACGGTGAGCGTGGGCATCTCGGGCGTGGCCCGCCATCGCGCGCCTTCGGAACTCATACGCGAGGCCGACGTGGCGCTTTACGACGCGAAGCGCATGGGCAAGGACAGGTTGGCCCTGCACGGGGCAGCGAATTGACTCAGCGGCGCGTCAGGGCCGCAGCCCCTGCGTGAACCTCAGCATCCCGGCGATCCCTTGCGCGAACCGCGGCTCCAGGAACGCACCCAGGTTCGGCATCAGCAGCTGCAGCATGAAGATGCCCGCCAGCAGCGTCAGCGGAAAGCCCACCGCGAAGATGCTGAACTGCGGCGACGCGCGGTTCAGGATGCCCATGGCCAGGTTCAGCGTGAGCAGCGCGGTGATGAGCGGCAGCGACAGCATCAGCCCGCTCGCGAAGATGTCTGCGCCGCCCAGCACCAGGAACATCCATCCGCCGGACGCCAGCGGCGCATCGGCCACCGGCAGGGTGTGGAAGCTCTCGGACAGGGCGTTCACCATCAGCAGGTGCCCGTCGAGTGCCAGGAAGATCAGCATCGCGAGCATGTTCAGCAGCCGCGCCACCACCATGGTGCTGCCATGGCTCATCGGGTCGAAGAAGGATGCGAACGACAGACCCATCTGCAGCCCGATGTACTCGCCGGCCGCCAGCACCGCCGCGAACACCAGCCGCATGCTGAAACCCATGGCCGCGCCGATCAGCACCTGCTGCAGGATGATCCAGATGCCGCCCGCGGAGACCACCGGCACGGCGGGCATGGGGCCGATGGTGGGGGAGACGACCAGTGCGAGCATGGCTGCCACGCCCACCTTCACCTGGCGCGGCACCCAGGGCTCGCCGAAGACGGGCGCGGTGCTCACCAGCGCGAGCATGCGCACGAAGGGCCAGAGGAAGGCGACGATCCAGCCCTCGAGCTGCGCCGAGGTGACCGAGATGATCGACGGCGTCACGTTGAAGACGGGCCGTCAGGCCAGCAGCTGCGGAATGCCCGAGAACAGCGCGCGCATGTAGTCGAGCATGCGGTCGAGCATCCAAGGGCCTGCGACCACGAGCGTGGCGAACACCGCGAGCAGCTTCGGAATGAAGGAGAGCGTGGCCTCGTTGATCTGCGTGGCGGCCTGGAAGATGCTCACGATCAGGCCGATGATCAGCGCCACCAGCAGCAGCGGCGCGCCGATCAGCAGCGAGATCTCCATGGCCCGGTGGCCCATGGTCATGACGGATTCGGGGGTCATCTCTGCATGCGCCCTATAGATAGAAGCTCTGAGCCAGCGCGCCGATCAGCAGCTGCCAGCCGTCGGCCAGCACGAAGAGCATCAGCTTGAAGGGCAGCGCGATGGAGGCCGGCGGCACCATCATCATGCCCATGGACATCAGCACGCTCGCCACCACCAGGTCGATGATGAGGAACGGTATGAAGATGGTGAAGCCGATCTGGAACGCCGTCTTCAGCTCGCTGATGACGAAGGAGGGCAGCAGGATGCGCAGCGGCACGTCTTCGGGGCCCTGCATCTCGGGCGCCTTGGCCAGCCGCGCGAAGAGCGCGAGGTCGCTCTCGCGGGTCTGCTTGAGCATGAAGGTCTTGAAGGGCGCGATACCGCGCTCCAGCGCCTTCTCGGCGCTGATCTTGTTCTCGGAGAAGGGCTTGTAGGCCTCGTCGTAGGCCTTGTCGAGCACCGGCGCCATCACGAAGAAGGTGAGGAACAGCGACAGCCCCACCAGGATCTGGTTGGGCGGCGAGGTCTGCGTGCCGATGGCGGTGCGCAGCAGGCCCAGCACGATCAGGATGCGCGTGAAGCTGGTCATCGACAGCAGCAGCGCGGGCAGGAAGGTGAGCGAGGTCAGCAGCACCATGGTCTGCACGCTCAGCGACCAGGTCTGGCTGCCGGCGGGGCCGGGCGTGCTGGTGATGCCGGGCAGGCCCTGGGTCCATGCGGCTGCGGGCACCAGGGCGGCGGCGAGCAGCACCAGCGCGGCGCGCAGGCCGCGGTGCAATGCGGGTCGGATCATGGGGCGGGATGTTGCGGCTGCTGCTGCACCTGCGGGCGCGGCGGCTGCGCCTTGCCGGTGAGCGATTCGCGCAGCTTGCGGGCGAAGAGTTCGACGGGCGTGGCAATGCTCGCGGGCACCGAGGCCATCGCGCCGGCCTGTGGCTGCGTGTGTGCCTGCGCCGGCAGCGTGTGCAGGGTGTTGACCTGGTGCGGCGTGACGCCCAGCACCAGCCAGGTGTCTGCCACCTCGACCACCACCACGCGCTCGCGCTGGCCCACGGCCGCGCTCGACACCACTTTCACCAGATGCCCGCCGCCCAGCCGCTGCAGGCCGAACCGGCGCGCGAGCCAGGCGCACAGGAAGATCAGGCCCACCACCATCGCCATGCCGAAGCCCGCCTGCAGCAGGCCTGAGGCGCCGACGGCGGCCGGCGCCACCTCGTGGACCGGCGTGGAAACGGTGGGAAGGCTCATGCGCGTGCGAGCTTCTGCATGCGCTCGGAGGGGGTGACGATGTCGGTCAGGCGGATGCCGTACTTGTCGTTCACCACCACCACCTCGCCCTGTGCGATGAGATAGCCGTTGATCAGCACGTCCAGCGGCTGTCCGGCCAGCCCGTCGAGCTCCACCACCGAGCCCTGGGAGAGCTGCAGCAGGTTCTTGATGGTGATGCGCGTGCGGCCGATCTCGGCGGTGAGCTGCACCGGTACGTCGAGCACGCGCGCAATGTCCACCGCGCTGGCGGCGCCGGCGGCACCGTGGGCCGCAAGAGGCGCCGCGGCGGGCGCGTCCTGGATCGGCTGGAAGACCTGCGCGGCGGCCGGCGCCACGGCAGGAGCTGCTGCTGCGGCGGCGGTGGCGGCCGTCTGCTCGGCCAGCGCGCTGGCCCAGTCGTCCGCTTCGCTGCCGGCGGAGGAGGTGTTGTCAGTCATGTTCGTTCTTCAGGTCGCTGTCTTGATGGGTGATCATGTTCTGCACGCGCAGTGCATAGCGTTCGTTGGAGATGCCGTAGCCGCACTCCATCACCGGCACGCCGCCCACCTTGGCGACGACCGTCTCCGGCAGCTCGATCGGGATCACGTCGCCGGTGCGCAGCTTCATCACGTCGCCGATGGTGGAGGGCATGCTCACGAAGTCGGCCACCAGTTCCACGTCGGCGGCCTGCATCTGGCGCGACATCTGCGTGACCCAGCGCTTGTCGACCTCGACCTCGTCCTGGATCGGGTTGGACAGCAGGTCGCGGATCGGCTCGATCATCGAATAGGGCAGGCACACGTGCAGGAAGCCGCCCACGGGGCCGAACTCGATCTGCAGCGTGGTGTTGATCACCACCTCGTTGGGCGCGACGATGTTGGCGAGCTTGCCGTGCATCTCGGCGCGCACGTAGTCGAAGTTCAGCGGGAACACCGGCTGCCACGCATCGCCATAGCACTGCAGCGACAGGTCGAGCAGCCGCTTGATGATGCGCTGCTCGGTGCGGGTGAAGTCGCGGCCTTCCACGCGCACGTGGTAGCGCCCGTCGCTGCCGAAGAGGTTGTCCACCACCAGGAACACCAGCTTCGGGTCGAACACGAAGAGGGCCGTGCCGCGCAGCGGCTTCAGGTGGATCATGTTGATGTTCGCGGGCACCGGCAGGTGCCGCACGAACTCGCCGAACTGCTGGATCTGCACCGGCCCGACCGAGATGTCGGGGCTGCGCCGCATGAAGTTCAGCAGCGCGCTGCGCAGGCCGCGCGCGAAGCGGTCGTTGATGACCTCCAGCGTGTGCATGCGGTTGCGCACCACGCGGTCGGGCGCGCCGAGGTCGTAGGCGGGCAGCCCGTCCTTCGGCGGTGGAGGAGGGGGCGCCTGGTCGACGTCGCCGGTGACGCCTTGCAGAAGCGCATCGACCTCGTCCTGCGAGAGCACCTGTTCATACGCCATGGATCGCTTGCCGTCCGGAGGATGGTGTCGTGGTGCTCACTGCACGACGAAGATGTTGAACGAGACGCTGGAGATGCCCAGCTCGGGCGTCTGCGGCGTCAGCGGCGCGTTCAGCGCGGTGCGGATCTCCTCGGCCAGCCTGGCCTTGTCTTCCGGCGTCACCAGCGACTCGGGCGGCCGGTTCGACAGCTGCACCAGCAGCCGGCTGCGCAGCTCGGGCATGAACTCGACGATGCGGGCCTTGGCCTGCTCGTCGCGCACGCGCAGCGCCATGCCGATCTGCAGGAAGCGGCTGCGGCCTTCGGCCTGCAGGTTCACCGTCAGTGGCTCGAGCATGACGAAGATGGGTTTCTCGGGAACCGGCGGCTTGGCCGTTTCCGTGGCGGCGGCGCCGCCGGTGAAGCGCGGCAGCAGGAAATACGCGGCGGCGCCGGCCGCTGCGAGAACGCCGACGGCCAGCACGAGCCCGATCAGCAGCTTCGACGAGCGGCGCGGGGCCGGCAGTGTGGCGTTGGCCGGAGCGGCATTTGCGACAGATGTTGGGGGAGCCATGGTGAAGCGGTTTTTCTTGTCGGGTCTATTCTTTTCGAAGTCCCTCGCTCACGAACGGCCGAACAAGCGCACAAAGGCGTTTCATATCCGTTCATTGCGAGGCGCCGTTCGAGGCGGCGCCATTGCCGGGCGGGGGGCGCAGGTGTGTTGCCGATGCGTGCCTTGCTGCTGCCTCAGGCGAAGGTGTCCACGCCGGAGCGTGCGGCGGCAGCGGCGCTGGCGCGCGCGGCGGCGATGGGGGCGGCCGGCGCAACGGCTGCCGAGCGGCTGGCGCCGGGGTACGCGGAGGAGGCCTGCTGCCGCGCCGCGTTCTGCTGCTGGCTTTGCTGCTGCTGCTGCTGCTGCGCGAAGGCGGCGTCGTTGCCGTTCGGCTGGCGCGTTTCCGCACCCACCGAGGCCTGGCCGAGCGTGATGCCCTGCTCCGACAGCGAATTGCGCAGCTGCGGCAGCGCGGCCTCGACGGCCTTGCGCACGCCTTCATGCGCCGACACGAACACCGCCTGCGCCTGGTTGTCGCCCA
>CAJYQC010000453.1 GCA_913776885.1 uncultured Variovorax sp. | reverse complement strand
GTTGGCCAGCAGGTCTTCGACCAGCCGCCCCATGGCGAGCGTGCGCGCGTAGGACAGAAACGGCACGTCGCCGGGAGCATCGAATCTGTACGCCGCGAGTCCCTGCGCGTCGGCGCGCGAGACCGGCACCAGCTTGTCGGACGCCACCGTGGCGTGCGCGAACTGCCGCCCGTCGAGCCGAAAAGTCAGCGCCGGGTGATGGAAGATCAGCGAGAAGTCGACCTCGTTGTGCTCGAGCATGCGCACCGTTTCTGCCAGCGCGCCGGTCTGCACGCGGATCTCGGCGGCGCGCAGCACCGGCTGCAGCTTGACCAGCCAGTCGGCCATCACCGTGCGCGCCAGCGTGCGGCCGGTCACCAGCGTCACAGTGCGGGCTTCGCGGCCGGCGATGGTGTGCAGTTCCTCGCGCGAACTCTCCACGCCGCGCACCATCTGGGTCGCGTTCTCCAGAAAGCTCTCGCCGGCAGGCGTCAATGCCACGGGTGAACTGCCGCGCTCGACCAGCGCCGTGCCGGCCCAAGATTCAAGCGCGCGAATGCGACGGCCGAACGCCGGATGCGTCACATGGCGCAACTCGGCCGCGCGCGTGAAGTTGCGCGTCTGCGCGAGCACGATGAAGTCTTCCATCCATTTGAATTGCATGGGCGCGGCGGTTATGGGCGTTCAAGAGTCGGAAGGGCAGCTATCCCGCGAGCGGCGGCACGCGCATCTCGAAGCGCGCGAACGCCCGCTCGCCCTTGTGAATCACGCTGTGCAGCGAAAAGCCGAAGCGTTCGTACAGCGCGCGCAGCGGCGCCCGGTCGGCCACGCAGTCCAGCCGCAGGAATGGGCGGCCCATCTCGCGTGCGCGCTCCCGGGCGAAGTCGAGCAGCAACGTAGGCACGCCGCGTCCGGCGAATGCGCGGCGCACCGCCAGCTTGTGCACGTAGAGCGAGGTGCCGGTCTCCATCTCGGGCCAGAAGCCCGGGTCTTCGAGGTCGAGGCGCACCACGCCGGCCGGCTCGCCGTCGCTGCGCGCGACGAAGTAGCTGCCGGCATCGGTGTCGCGCCGTATGCGCTCGGGTGCAATGTCTGCGGCCGACCACAGCGGGCGGCCTTCGCCGGCGATCCACCGGGCTGCTTCGTTCAACACGGCGGCGACTGTGGCCGCCTCTTCTGGCTTGGCTTGTTCGATCTGCATCGGGGGCAGAGCATAGCGGCGCACCGGTTCAGGCGTGCCGCACCACGTCGAAGCCTTCGTCCGGCGACGGTGCGGCGAAGTGGCTGCGGATGAGGTCGAACTGCGCGTCCGTCGTCTCGAAAGGATGCGTGCCGCTCGCGTTTCGGGCGCGCAGGCGGGCCTTGCAGACTTCGTCGGGCACGTCGAGAAAGTGCACCGCATTGGCCGCGCCGGCCGCCTCGAAGATGCCGCGCATCCACTGGCGGTTGGCCACCGTGTTCGCGGGGAAGTCGAGCACCACCGACAGGCCGGCCGCAAGCAGTTCGGTGACGTGGCTCGCCATGGCTTGCTTTAACCGGCCCGCGCAGCGCACGTAGTCGGGCAGCTCGTGGATCTCGCCTGGGTACAGCGCTGCGAGCCAGGTGTCTTCGCTGATCAGCACCGTGGCCGGTGCTTGCGCGAGCTGCCTGGTGAGCGTGGACTTGCCGGCGCCGATCTTGCCGCAGACCATGTGCAGCACGGGGCGGGGGAGGGGTGTCATTTCGATCTCCTGGTGGTGGAAGAAAAATGCCCCAGGAAGCGAAAAACCCGCCTCGTGAGGCGGGTTGCATGGCGTGTACCTGATGTGTCTTTCGAAGTGCCGCGCGCTAACCCACCGTCTTCCGGATGGGTCGAATAATGGACGCGGTACGCAGGTTGGCCATGGGCGCAGGATAACCCGGAAGGTTTCGGCTCAATCGTGCAGCGATGAAAGGAACTGCTTGAGCTCCGCCGTCTGCGGATTGCCGAAGAGCTCCGCCGGCGGCCCCATCTCGTGCACGCGGCCCTGGTGCATGAAGATCACGCGGTCGCTGACCTTGCGCGCGAAGCTCATCTCGTGCGTGACCATCAGCAGCGTCATGCCCTCGTCGGCCAGCGACTCCACCACGCGCAGCACCTCGCCCACCAGCTCGGGGTCGAGCGCGGAGGTGATCTCGTCGCACAGCAGCACGGCCGGCTCCATCGCCAGCGCGCGGGCGATGGCCACGCGCTGCTGCTGGCCGCCCGAGAGCTGGTCGGGCATGGCGTCGAACTTCTCGGCCAGGCCCACGCGTGCGAGCAGCTTGCGCGCCTGCGAGGCGGCTTCCATGCTGCTGCGCTTCTTCACCAGCGTGGGCGCGAGCATCACGTTGCGGCCCACCGACAGGTGCGGAAACAGGTTGAAGCTCTGGAAGATCATGCCCACGCGCTGGCGCAGCTCGCGCATGGCCATGGCGCTCTCGTGCAGCAGCGGCTTGCCGTCCACCGTGAGCGAGCCTTCCTGGAACACCTCCAGCCCGTTGATGCAGCGCAGCAGCGTGCTCTTGCCCGAGCCGCTCTTGCCGATGATGGCGATCACCTCGCCGCGCTTCACGTCGAGGTCGATGCCCTTGAGCACCTCGTTGGTGCCGTAGGACTTGCGCAGCGCCGTGATGCGCACGATGGGCGAGCCCACCGAGGTGGCAGGCGTCTGCGGTTGCGAAGTTTCTTCAAGCACGGCGGCCATGGGATTTCCTCTCGAGGTTCTTGGCGTACAGGCTCACCGGGAAGCACAGCACGAAATAAAGCAGGGCCACGCAGCTGAACACCACGAAAGGCTTGAAGGTGGCGTTGGAGATCATGCTGCCGGCCTTGGTGAGTTCGACGAAGCCGATCACCGACGCCAGCGCCGTGCCCTTGATCACCTGCACCATGAAGCCCACCGTGGGGGCGATGGCGATCTTCACCGCCTGCGGCAGGATCACGTGGCGCAGCTGCTCGCCGAAGCTCAGCGCGAGGCTGCCCGAGGCCTCCCACTGGCCCTTCGGGATCGAGGCCACGCAGCCGCGCCAGATCTCCGTGAGGAAGGCGCTGGTGTAGAGGGTGAGCGCCACGCTGGCGGCAGTCCACGCCGACACGTCGATGCCGAAGAGCGCGATGCCGAAGTAGGCCAGGAACAGCTGCATCAGCAGCGGCGTGCCCTGGAAGAGCTGCACGTACAGGCCCACCGCCCGGCTGGCGACCTTGCCGCCGCGCAGCCGCAGGAACAGCAGCAGCGCGCCCACGATGCCGCCGCCGATGAAGGCGATGAGCGAGAGCACGACGGTCCAGCGCAGTGCCAGCAGCAGGTTGCGCAGGATGTCCCAGAGAGAAAAATCAGCCATGTCGGTAGCGTTCTCTTGTTTGGTCAGCGTCCGAAGAAGAACCTCGGCCCCGCCCAGTCGAGCAGCCGCCGCAGCGCCACCGACAGCGCCAGGTAGATCAGCGTGGCGACGATGAAGGCCTCGAAGGCGCGGAAGTTGCGGCTCTGGATGAGGTTGGCCGCGTAGCTCAGCTCCTCGGTGGAGATCTGCCCGCACACCGCAGAGCCCAGCATCACGATGACGATCTGGCTCACCATCGCGGGCCACACCTTTTTCAGCGCCGGCGGCAGCACCACGCGCAGGAACACCTGCGAGCGGCTCAGCGCCAGGCTCACGGCGGCCTCGATCTGCCCTTTGGGCGTTGCCTCGATGCCGGCGCGGATGATCTCGGTGGAGTAGGCGCCCAGGTTCAGCACCGTCGCGATCACCGAGGCCACTTCCGGCGTGAGCTTGACGCCCGCCGCCGGCAGCCCGAAGAAGATGAAGAACAGCTGCACGATGAAAGGCGTGTTGCGGATCAGCTCCACGTAGGTGCCCACGATGGCGCGCAGCCACTTCGGGCCGTCGGCACGCGCCCATGCGCAGAAGGTGCCCACGATCATCCCCAGCACGGTGCCGACCGCGGTCAGGCCGATGGTCCACGCCACGCCGCGCAGCAGCAGCGGCCATTCAGAGAGCACCGCAGCAAAGTCGAACTCGATGTTCATAAGTCAGTCTTCCCTTCGTGGAACGCCGCGGAACCGGCTTTGCCGGGCCGCAGGCGTCGCCCACGGCGAGGGGGCGTGCGCAGCGACACGAAGTGCGCGAAGCATGGGGGAGTGCTCGATCAGACGGGCAGGTCGCCAGCGGCCTTGCCCAGCCACTTCTTCGACATCGCGTCCAGCGTGCCGTCCTTCTTGGCGGCGGCGATGATCTCGTTGACCTTGGTCTTCAGCGCCGCCTCGCCCTTGGCGATGCCGACGAAGCAGGGGCTGTCTTTCAACAGCAGCTTGAATTCGGCGGTGACCTTCGGGTTCTTGGCGAGCATCTCGCCCGCAACGGCGGCGCTGGTCGCGATGGTCTGCGTCTGGCCGGCCACGAAGGCGGCGATGGTCGCGTTGTTGTCCTCGAAGCGGCGGTAGTCGACGTTCGGCGGCGCCACCTTGTTCAGCTCCTGGTCTTCCATCGCGCCGCGCGTCACGGCCACGGTCTTGCCCGCCATGTCGGCGAAGCTGGTGAGCTTCATGCTCTTGGGGGCGTACACGGCCTGGAAGAAGGGCGCGTAGGCCGAGGAGAAGTCGATCACCTTCTCGCGCTCGGGGTTCTTGCCCAGCGTGGAGATCACGAGGTCGGCCTTCCTGGTCTGCAGGTACGGGATGCGGTTGGCGCTGGTCACGGGCACCAGCTCGACCTTCACGCCGAGCTTGGCGGCGATGAGCTCGGCCATTTCCACGTCGAGGCCCTGCGGCTTCATGTTCTTGTCGACCGAGCCGTAGGGCGGGTAGTCGGTGGGAACGGCGATCTTGATGGTCTTGGCCTTGAGCACGTTGTCCAGCGCGTTCTGGGCGTGCGCGGCGCCGGCCGAGGCGAGCATGGCGGCGGAAGCGAGCGCCAGGGCGATGCGGCGTTTGGAAGCAGAGAAGGTCATAGCAGGGCTCCTAGGTAAGTCGAAGAATCGGAATCGGGGGGGGCGCCGGGCTTGCGGCGGCTGCCTTTGGCTGCGGCGGGCGCAGCGGACGTGTTCTGCAGCGGCGCCAGCGCGTCGCGCAGCTGCGCCAGAGGATCGGTGGGCGCCTGCACGCGCAGCGCCGACTGCACCGTGCCGATGTGCTCTGCCATCAGCGCCTCGGCCGCGGCATGGTCGCCGCGCTCCAGCGCCGCGACGATCTGCACGTGGTCCTCGCAGGACTGCACCGCGTCGTGCGTGGACTGGTAGAGCATGGCGATCAGGGTGGTGCGCGCGGTGTAGTCGCGCAGCGTGTCGGCCAGCAGCGTGTTGCCCAGGCACTCGGCCAGGCAGACGTGGAAATCGCCCAGCAGGAAGCTGCGGTTGCCGACGTCGCTCTCTTTCAGTGCGGCCTTTTCACGCTGCAGGTGCGCCTTGAGCTGGCGCAGGGCGGTCTTCTCGATCTTGCCCACGCTGCGGATGAGCCCCAGCTCGATCACGCGCCGCGCCTCGAAGGCCTCGCGCGCCTCGTCCTGCGAAGGCTCGATGACGAACCAGCCGCGCCGCGCGCTCACCGTGACGATGCCGCGCGCCGCCAGCCGCGTGAGCGCCTCGCGCACGATGGTGCGGCTGCAGTCGAACAGCATCGCCAGCTGCTGCTCGCCCAGGCGAGAGCCCGGCGCGAGCTTCTGCGCCATCACCGCTTCGACGATGCGTGCACTGATTTCGGATGCGGAGATGGCCATATGCCTGCATACCAGCAGCTTCTGTGCCAACTGGTATGCAAGATTTGCGCACCTGAATGGAGCGTGTGCCTGGGTGGAAGGCGCGCTCGGTGCGCCGATTCAGTGCCGGGAGCCCGCCGGCGCTATCCAGCGTTGTGCGTGGAGGGCTCAGTCCATCCGCGCCCCGGACGCCTTCACCGCCTTCTCCCAGCGCGGCGTTTCCGTCGCCAGGAAGCGCGCAAAGTCCTCGCTGCCCAGGAACGCCGGGTCGGCGCCCTGGCTCACCATGCGATCGCGCACCTCGGGGTTGTTCAGCACCTGCTTGAAGGCATCGCTGAGCTTGGCGACCACGTCTTTCGGCGTGTCCTTCGGCGCCAGGAAGCCGTAGAAGCCGACCACCTCGAAGCCCTTGACACCCGATTCGATGACGGTCGGAATGTCGGGCAGGGCGGGGTTGCGCTCGCGGCTGGTCACGGCCAGCGCGCGCACCTTGCCCTGCTTGTGGTAGCTGGCCGCCTGCGGGATCGACTCGGCCATGAACTGCACCTGCCCGCCCATCAGGTCGGTGAAGGCCGGCGCGCTGCCGCGGTAGGGGATGTGCACCATGAAGATGCCGGTGGCGGTCTTGAACATTTCCGGCACGAGGTGGCTGATGCCGCCGTTGCCCGCCGAGCCGTAGTTGACCTGGCCGGGCCGCGCCTTCGCGTAGTCGATGAACTGCTTGAGGTTCTGCACCGGCAGCTTGGGCGTGACCAGCAGCGCCAGCGGCTGCATGGCGGTGCGCGCGATGGGCACGAAGTCGCGCTGCGTGTTGTAGGGGAGCTTGCTATAGAGCGCGCCGTTGATCACCGCCACGCCGGTGTTGGCCAGCATCAGCGTGTAGCCGTCGGCCGGGCTCTTGGCGACAGCGTCGGCGCCCACCGAGCCGCCCGCGCCGGGCTTGTAGTCGACGATCAGCGGCTGGCCCAGCACGGCCTGCAGCTTGTCGGTCAGCAGGCGCGCATGCTGGTCGAGGGGGCCGCCGGCGGGAAAGCCGATGACGATCTTGATCGGCTTGTCGGGAAAGGTGGCCATTGCCGCCGTGGCGGCGAAGCCGAGGGAAAGGGCTGCGAGCGCGGCACGCAGGGGCTTGTTCATGATCCGTCTCCTGTTTTTTGAGGAGACGATCATAGGCAGGCCGCTCAGCCGGCCAGCGTGGCCTTCAGCGTGATCTCGGGCACGCTCGCCAGCGCCTTCGACAGCGGGCAGCCGGCCTTGGCGGCAGCTGCGATCTGCTGGAACTTCGCCTCGTCGAGGTTGGGCACGCTGGCGTCGAGCTCGAGCGCGATGCGGTCGATCTTGAAGCCCTCGCCGTCCTTGGCCAGCCGCAC
>CAJYQC010000452.1 GCA_913776885.1 uncultured Variovorax sp. | reverse complement strand
ATCGGGAAGAAGGGCTGGCGCAGCACCCACCACGCGCCCGCGGCAAGCAGCATGAGCGCCACCGCCGCGAACGCAAGGTTGGCGACGATGTTCATGAGCTTGACGTCGAAGGGTGCGTGGATGCTGTCGGCCATGGCTATAGCGAGCCTCCCGTTGCGTCCAGCGTGGCGGAGGCGAGCACCCGCAGGCACAGCTCCTCGTAGGGGATGCCCGCGGCGCGCGCGGACATCGGCACCAGCGAATGGCTCGTCATGCCGGGAGACGTGTTCATCTCCAGCAGGAAGGGCTTGCGGTCGCTCGCGCGGATCATCACGTCGGCACGGCCCCAGCCGCGGCAGCCGAGCGTGCGGTAGGCGGCCAGCGCGATGCGCTGGATCTCGCGCTCCTCGGCCGCGGGCAGGCCGCTCGGGCACTGGTACTTCACGTCGTCGGTGAAGTACTTGTTCTGGTAGTCGTAGGCGCCCTCGGGCGCGGCGATGCGCACCACCGGCAGCGCGCGCGCATCGAGCCCGTGGCCGAGCACGGCGCAGGTCACTTCCTCGCCCTCGATGAATTCCTCGCACAGCACGTCGGCGTCGTACTTCGCCGACAGCGCCACCGCGTCCTGCATCTGCGAGTAGCCCTGCACCTTGGTCACGCCGATGGAAGAGCCCTCGCGCGGCGGCTTCACGATCAGCGGCAGGCCCAGCACGTCGGGCACCGCCATGACCTGCTCGCGGCTTTGCTGGTCGAAGGCCAGGCGCACGTACTTGGGCGTGGGCAGGCCGTCGGCCTGCCAGATGCGCTTGGTCATGACCTTGTCCATCGCCACGCTCGAAGCCATCACGCCCGAGCCGGTGTAGGGAATGCCGAGCAGTTCGAGCGCGCCCTGCACGGTGCCGTCCTCGCCGTGGCGGCCGTGCAGCGCGACGAAGCAGCGCGCGAAGCCCTCGCGCTTGAGCTCCGACAGGTCGCGCTGCGACGGGTCGAAGGCATGCGCATCCACGCCGCGCGAGCGCAGCGCCTCGAGCACGCCGGTGCCCGACATCAGCGAGATCTCGCGCTCGGCAGAACTGCCGCCGAACAGCACGGCGACCTTGCCGAACAGACTTGGGTCCTGAAGGCTCATGCGCCCCCCTCTTTGCGCGCACCGCGCCCGGATGTTGAAGATGCGGCCGCCGCCGTGGCTGCCGCGGCGCCGAGCTCGACCACCTTGGCCGGCACCGCGCCGATGGAGCCCGCGCCCATCGAGAGCACCACGTCGCCCGGGCGGGCGTTGTCGAGAATGGCGCGCGGCATCGCGGCGATGTCGTCGACGAAGACCGGCTCCACCTTGCCCGCCACGCGCAGCGCGCGCGCCAGCGTGCGGCCGTCGGCCGCCACGATGGGCGCCTCGCCGGCGGCATAGACCTCGCCGAGCAGCACCGCGTCTGCCGTGCCGATGACCTTCACGAAGTCCTCGAAGCAGTCGCGCGTGCGGGTGTAGCGGTGCGGCTGGAAGGCCAGCACCAGGCGGCGGCCCGGGAACGCGCCGCGAGCGGCGGCGATGGTGGCGGCCATCTCCACGGGGTGATGGCCGTAGTCGTCGATCACGGTGAAGGTGCCTGCAGAAGCGCCTGCGCCCTCACCCTGCACCGCGACCTCGCCATAGCTCTGGAAGCGGCGGCCCACGCCCTTGAAGCCAGCCAGCCCGCGCTGCACCGCCTCGTCGGAGATGCCGAGTTCGACCGCCACCGCGATCACCGACAGCGCATTGAGCACGTTGTGCTGGCCCGGCAGGTTCAGCACGATGGGCAGGTCGGGCAGCGTCACGCCGTTGCGGCGCTGTGCGGTGAAGTGCATCTGGCCGCCGACGGCGCGCACGTCGATGGCGCGCACCTGGGCGTCCTCGCCGAAGCCGTAGCTGGTGACCGGGCAGGTCACGTCGGCCACGATCTCGCGCACCGCCGGATCGTCGGTGCAGAGAATGGCGACGCCGTAGAACGGCATGCGGTGCAGGAAGTCGACAAAGGCCTTCTTGAGCTTCGCGAAATCGTGCCCGTAGGTCTCCATGTGGTCGGCGTCGATGTTCGTGACCACCGCCATCACCGGCAGCAGGTTCAGGAACGAAGCGTCCGACTCGTCGGCTTCCACCACGATGTAGTCGCCGGAGCCGAGCTGCGCGTTGGCGCCGGCGCTGTTGAGGCGCCCGCCGATCACGAAGGTCGGATCGAGCCCGGCGGCCGCGAGCACGCTCGCCACCAGGCTGGTGGTGGTGGTCTTGCCGTGCGTGCCTGCGATGGCGATGCCCTGCTTCAGGCGCATCAGCTCGGCCAGCATCAGCGCGCGCGGCACGACCGGAATGCGCTTCTCGCGCGCGGCCAGCACCTCGGGGTTGTTGGACTGCACCGCCGTCGAAGTGACGACCGCGTCCGCACCCTCGATGTGCGCGGCGGCATGGCCCACGAAGGTGCCGATGCCCAGGCCCGCGAGCCGGCGCAGCGTCGCGCTGTCGGCCAGGTCGGAACCGGAAATCCTGTAGCCCAGGTTGAGCAGCACTTCGGCGATGCCGCTCATGCCCGAGCCGCCGATGCCCACGAAATGAATATGACGAATCGCGTGCTTCATACCGGCACACCCCCAGGCTTCGCGCACTTCGTGTCGCTTCGCCAACCCCCTTGCAGGGGGCAATGCCTGCGGCCTGGCAAAGCCAGTTCCGCAGCATTCCCCGAAAGTCCATGGAACATCGACGGGAGCTTCATTTCGCTAACTCCTCGCAGGCGCGGACGACCGCCTCGACGGCTTCGGTCTTCTGCATGGTCTTGGCCTTCGCGGCCTTCTCTATCAGCGCATCGCGCCCGGTTTTCTGTAGCAAGTCAGCCAGCAATTCAGGAGTGAGGTCGGCCTGCTGCACCAGCCAGCCACCGCCCGCGTCGACCAGGAAGCGCGCGTTGGTGGTCTGGTGGTCGTCGACCGCCGAGGGGAAAGGCACGAACAGCGCTGCTGCGCCGACGGCCGCGATTTCTGTGACGGTGCTGGCACCTGCACGCGCGACGATGATGTCGGCGTCCGCATAGGCCTGCGCCGTATCTTCGATGAAGGGCGTGAGTTCGCCTTCGACGCCTGCGGCCTCGTAGTTGGCGCGCAGCTCGTCGATCTGCTTGGCGCCGCTCTGGTGCAGCACCTGCGGGCGCGAGGCCGGCTCGATGCGGGCCAGCGCCTGCGGCACCACGGTGTTGAGGCCGCGCGCGCCGAGGCTGCCGCCCACCACCAGCAATTTCAGCGGACCGGTGCGGCCCGCAAAGCGCTCGGCCGGCGCCGGCTTGGAAGTGAAGGCCGCACGCAGCGGGTTTCCCACCCATTGCGCCTTCTTCAGCACGTGGGGGAAGGCGGTGAACACGCGGTCGGCCACGCCCGCCAGCACCTTGTTGGCGAGGCCGGCGACCGAGTTCTGCTCGTGCAGCACCAGCGGCTTGCCCATCAGCACGCCCATCATCCCGCCCGGGAAGGTGATGTAGCCGCCCAGTCCCACCAGCACGTCGGGCTTCACGCGGCGCACCACGCCCAGGCTCTGCCAGAAGGCGCGCAGCAGCTTCAGCGGCAGCAGGAACAGCGTGAGCGGACCCTTGCCGCGCACGCCACCGAACTGCACGGGCTCGAAGGCGAAGCCGCGCGGCGGCACCAGCTTCTCTTCCATGCTGCCGGGCGCGCCGAGCCAGTGCACCTTCCAGCCGCGCTCGCGCAGGGCTTCGGCCACCGCGAGTCCGGGAAAGATGTGGCCGCCGGTGCCGCCGGCCATGACGAGTGCGGTGCGGCCGGTCATACGCGACCTCCGCGCATCAGCGGCGCATGCGCGCCGCAGCGCTGCGCGCTGACCCGATTCTGGTGAAACCATGTCCTCATACGCGGCCTCCGCGCATGAGGACACGGTTTTCGTAGTCGATACGCAGCACGATGGCGAGCGCCACCAGGTTCATCAAAATGGCCGAGCCGCCGAAGCTCATCAGCGGCAGCGTCAGGCCCTTGGTCGGCAGCGCGCCGAGGTTCACGCCCATGTTGATGAAGGTCTGGAAGCCCAGCCACACGCCCACGCCCTGGGCCACGAGGCCAGAGAAAACGCGGTCGAGCGCGATGGCCTGGCGGCCGATGTGCATGATGCGGCGCGTGAGCCAGAGGAACAGGCCGATGATCAGCAGCACGCCGACGAGGCCGAATTCCTCGCCGATCACGGCCAGCAGGAAGTCGGTGTGCGCCTCGGGCAGCCAGTGCAGCTTCTCGACGCTGCCGCCCAGGCCAACGCCGAAGATCTCGCCGCGGCCGATGGCGATCAGCGAGTGCGACAGCTGGTAGCCCTTGCCCAGCGCGTGCTCCTCGCTCCACGGATCGAGGTACGCGAAGATGCGCTCGCGGCGCCACGGGCTGCTCGCGACGATGGTGCCGAAGGCCACCACCACCAGCGCGGCGATCAGGAAGAACATGCGCGCGTTCACGCCGCCCAGGAACAGGATGCCCATGGCGATCACGGCGATCACCATGAAGGCGCCCATGTCGGGCTCGGCCATCACCAGCATGCCGACCACCACCACCGCCACGCCCATCGGCAGCACGGCGCGGAAGAAGCGCTCCTTGATCTCCATCTTGCGCACCATGTAGCTGGCGGCGTAGAGCACCATCGCGAGCTTGGCCAGCTCCGAGGGCTGGAAGCGCATGAAGCCCATCGGCAGCCAGCGGCGCGCACCGTTCACGTTGATGCCGATGTGCGGAATGAGCACCGCCACCAGCAGCAGCAGCGAGGCCACGAAGAGCCAGGGCGCGGCGCGCTCCCAGGTCTTCATCGGGATCTGGAAGGTCAGCAGCGCGGCGATGAAGGCGAACACGATCGATGCCGCATGCCGCGTGAGGAAGAACGAGGCGCTGTAGCCGGCGCGCGCGAAGCGAGGGTTGTCCGGCAGCGCGATCGAGGCCGAATACACCATGATCAGGCCCCAGGTCAGCAGCGCCACCGTGACCCAGACCAGCGCCTGGTCGAAGCCCAGCACGCGCATCGGCGTGGCCTTGGTCTGCGCGATGCCTGCGCCGCCCAGCCGCACGGGCAGGTGCACGGGCAGCGAGTCGATCCCGCTGCGCGCGCGCCGGAACCAGCCCCCGAAGCGGCTGGTGCGTGCGTTGGGCGTGGCGCCCGATGCGGCAGAGTTCAAAGCTGCTCCTCCGTCGTCGAATCGCCCAGGCCGCGCGGGCTGTCGGCGTAGGCCTGCACGGCCTCGCGGAACACTTCGGCGCGGTGCGCGTAGTCCTTGAACATGTCGAAGCTCGCACAGGCCGGTGACAGCAGCACGGCATCGCCCGGGTTGGCGCGCGCGGAGGCGAGCTTCACGGCCTCGTCCATCGAGGCGGCGTGCAGCAGCGAGACGCCGGTCGATGCCAGCGCGGCCTCGATGACCGGCGCGTCGCGGCCGATGAGCACCACGGCGCGCGCGTAATGGCGAACCGGCGCGGCGAGCGGCTCGAAGTCCTGCCCCTTGCCTTCGCCGCCAAGGATGACGACCACGCGGCGCTCCTCGCCCAGCCCGGTCAGGGCCGCGGCGGTGGCGCCCACGTTGGTGCCCTTGCTGTCGTCGAAGTACTCGACTTCGTCGATGACGGCCACGGGCTCCACGCGGTGCGGCTCGCCCTGGTATTCGCGCAGGCCGTAGAGCATCGCGTTCAGCGGACAGCCGGCGGCGCTGGCCAGCGCCAGGGCCGCGAGCGCGTTCATGGCGTTGTGGCGGCCGCGGATGCGCAGCGCGTCTGCAGGCATCAAGCGCTGCAGGAAGATCTCTTCCTCGACCACGGCCCCGCGCTTGCGCTTCTGCGTCTCGTCGGCTTCCAGCGCACGCACCAGCCACGACATGCCGTTGACGCGCTCGATGCCGTAGTCGCCCGGGCGCTGCGGCATCGCGGAGCCGAAGGTGACGTGCGTGCGGATCTGCGGGCGCTGCAGCTTGACCTTGACCGGCGCGGGCAGCATCGCCATCACGCTGGCATCGTCGCGGTTGAGGATCATCAGCCCGTGTGCGCCGAAGATGCGCGCCTTGGCCGCGCCGTACGCCGCCATGTCGCCGTGCCAGTCGAGGTGGTCCTGCGTGAGGTTGAGCACAGTGGCGGCCGTCGGCTCGAAGCCCTGCACGCCGTCGAGCTGGAAGCTGGACAGCTCCAGCACCCACACGTCGGGCAGCGTGTCGGCATTGATGTGCGCCGAGAGCGTGTCGAGCAGCGTCGGGCCGATGTTGCCGGCCACGGCCACACTCTTGCCTCCGCGCTCCACCAGCTGGCCGGTGAGCGAGGTGACGGTCGTCTTGCCGTTGGTGCCGGTGATGGCGAGCACCGCGGGCGTGTAGCCCTTGGGCGGCTCGGGCTCGACAGGCGGGGCCAGTTCGAGCTGCGGCGAGGGCTCTTCCTCGACGGCGGCCGAAGCCGGGTTGGTGGCGGAGAGTTCAGCGATGCGCGCGACGAACTCCGCGGCTTCCCTGGCCGCGGTCGGCACGTAGGGCTTGCCGGTGGTGGGCAGGCGGGAAACGGTGGCAGGTGCGGGAGCAGGTGCCGCGGCCTCTGCCTCGGGCGATTCGGAGGCTGCTTCGGCAGCGGGTGCTTCCTGGACTTCGGCTGCGGTGGCTGCTTCCGTTGCCTGCGGCGCTGCTTCTTCAGCTGCAGGTACGGATGCGGGCCCTGCAGCGGCTTCTGCTGCTTCTGCCGGCGCGGGCGATGCCTCGGCCTGCGGCGCCTGCGGCACCGCGACGCTCATCGAGGGACCGCGCGGCATGGCTTCGGCCTGCGCGGGCACGGTCGGCTCGGGAACGGGTTCGGCGACTGCTTCTGCGGCAGGCGATTCAGGGCTGGCAGGAGCGGTCGGTGGCTGCACAGGCTCGGCCTCGGCCGCGGCCTGGTCGACAGCCGCCGGCTCTTCCAGAGGCAGTTGCGCCTGGGGTTCGGGCTGGACGGCTTCCGCGGGCGCTTCGACCACTGGTGCAGCCTCCGGCGCCTCGGCTTCCACCACCGGCACTTCCACCGTGCGCAGATCCAGCAACGCACGCGCGAAAAGATCGAGCTCGCCGCCGACCGGCAGCCCCACGGCACGCGCCGCATCGGCCACCGGCGCGATGGTGTCGGGCGACAGGCCCGGAGAGCGGTACACGGCGCGGATCGGCGTGCCTTCGACCAGCGCGGCCGAGAACGGCCCGCCGACGAAGGTCACCTCGGGCAGCTCCTCGCGCAGCGTGGCGAGCAGTGCGGGCGCCTCGCGCGTGTCCGCCACGGTCACCACCGCGCCGTGCCGCGCGCACCAGCGCGCCATCGCCAGCCCGGACGCGCCGAGGCCGAGGATGAGGACGGGGAGGTCTTTCAGGTGCCGCATGTTTCCGTCACCGCAGCTTCAGCGTCGAAAGGCCCACGAGGCACAGCAGCATCGTGATGATCCAGAAGCGCACCACGACCTGCGTCTCGCGCCAGCCGCTCTTCTCGAAGTGATGGTGCAGCGGCGCCATCTTCAGCACGCGACGGCCCTCGCCGAAGCGCTTCTTCGTGTACTTGAAGTAGGTGACCTGCGCCATCACCGAGATCGCCTCGACCACGAAGATGCCGCCCATGATGAAGAACACGATCTCCTGGCGCACGATGACCGCGATGGTGCCCAGCGCGCCGCCCAGCGCCAGCGCGCCCACGTCGCCCATGAACACCTGCGCCGGATGCGTGTTGAACCACAGGAACGCCAGGCCGGCGCCGGCCATGGCCGAGCAGAACACCAGCAGCTCGCCCGAGCCGGGGATGTTGGGGAACAACAGGTACTTGGAATACACCGCGCTGCCCGTGACGTAGGCGAACACGCCCAGCGCCGAGCCCACCATCACCACCGGCATGATCGCCAGCCCGTCCAGGCCGTCGGTCAGGTTCACGGCGTTGCTCGCGCCCACGATCACCAGGTAGGTGAGGATCACGAAGCCGATGCCGCCCAGCGGATAACTCACTTCCTTGAAGAAGGGCACCAGCAGGTTGATCTTGGGCGGGAAGTCGAGGTCGAAGCCCGACTGCACCCACGCGAAGAACAGCTGCACCACGCGCCAGTTGGAGCTCTCCGAGATGCTGAAGAGCAGGTAGAAGGCCGCGATCAGCCCCACCACCGACTGCCAGAAATACTTCTCGCGCGAGCGCATGCCTTCCGGGTCCTTGCGCACCACCTTGCGCCAGTCGTCCACCCAGCCGATGGCGCCGAAGCCCATGGTGACCCACAGCACGATCCAAACGAACCTGTTGGAGATGTCGAACCACAGCAGCGTGGCGAAGGCGATCGAGAACAGCACCAGCACGCCGCCCATGGTGGGCGTGCCGCTCTTGGTGAGGTGCGTCTCCATGCCGTAGCCGCGCACCGGCTGGCCGATCTTGAGCGCGGCCAGGCGGCGGATCACGTAGGGGCCGGCCACCAGGCCGACCACGAGCGCCGTCAGCGCAGCCATCAGCGCGCGGAAGGTGAGGTACTGGAAGATGCGCAGGAACCCGAACTCGGGCGACAGCGTCTGCAGCCATTGGGCCAGTGTCAGCAGCATGTGGTTTCGCGCGGCTCATGCGTCATGGCCGTTCTCCTCTTGTTGTTGTGGTTGTTGTTGCCGTGCCTGCTCGACGACCTGCACCACGCGCTCCATCTTCATGAAGCGCGATCCCTTGACGAGCACGCTGCCGGCCTGCGGCAGGCGTGCGAGAACGGCCGCGGCGAGCGCGTCGAACTCTTCGAAATGGCGTCCGTCCGCGCCGGCGAAGGCAGCAACGGTGTGCGCGGTGGCCGCGCCCAGCGCATAGACGGACTCGATGCCGCGCAGGCGGGCATGCTCGCCCACCTCGGCGTGGAACTCGGGCGAGCGGTCGCCCACCTCGCCCATGTCGCCCAGCACCAGCAGGCGCGGGCCCGGCAACGCGGCGAGCACGTCGATGGCAGCGATCACGGAATCGGTGTTGGCGTTGTAGCTGTCGTCGACCAGCGTGATCGCATGGCCGCCCGGCAGCGCGAGCTCGCTGGCGCGCGAGCGGCCCTTGACCGGCTCGAAGGCCGACAGGCCGGCGCCGATGGTCTCGAGCGACACGCCGGCCGCCAGCGCACAGGCCGTGGCGGCGAGCGCGTTGACGACGTTGTGCCGGCCCGCGATGTGCAGGCGCGCATCGAAGTCGCCCACCGGCGTGCGGATGCGCACGGCCCAGGCGCCCTGCTTCCATTCGGCGGCCAGCAGCGAGATGTCGGCGTCTTCGTGCTCGCCGAAGGTCAGGCAGCGGCGCGGGCCGCCGGCATGGGCCATGTCGGTCCACAGCGGGGTGAACTCGTCGCCGTACGGGAAGACGGCCGTGCCGTCTTCAGGCAGCACCGCGAACACGGCGGCGTTCTCGATGGCCACCGCCTCGACGGTGGCCATGAATTCCTGGTGCTCGCGCTGCGCGTTGTTGACCAGCGCGATGGTCGGGCGCGAGATGGCCGCCAGCCGCGCGATCTCGCCCGGATGGTTCATGCCCAGTTCGAGCACCGCGCGCTGGTGCTGCGCGCGCAGGCGCAGCAGCGTGAGCGGCACGCCGATCTCGTTGTTGAAGTTGCCCGCGGTGGCGAGCGAGCGCTCGGCGCGGAAGGCGAAGAGCACGGCCGCGATCATCTGCGTGACCGTGGTCTTGCCGTTGCTGCCGGTCACGGCGATCAGCGGCAGGTCGAACTGCGCGCGCCAGCCAGCGCCGAGGGCACCCAGCGCGGCCAGCGAATCGGGCACTTCGAGGCCGGCGAGGCCCGCGGCCTCCAGGCCGTGGTGCGCGATGGCGGCCACGGCGCCCTGGCCCTTGGCCTCCAGCAGGAAGTCATTGGCGTCGAAGCGCTCGCCCTTGAGCGCGACGAACAGGTCGCCGGGTGCGAGCGTGCGCGTGTCGGTGTGCACGCGGGCGATGGCGATGTCGCCGCTGCCCACCAGGCGCGAACCCGGAATCCATTGCTGGATCCGGGCCAGGGTGATGTCCAGGGGCGTCGTGATGCCCGTCATGCCGCGGCCCCCCTCTTCGCCAGCGCCTGCAGCGCATGAGCCTTGTCCGAGAACTCGATGCGCTGGCCGGCGATTTCCTGCCAGGCCTCGTGGCCCTTGCCTGCGATCAGCACCACGTCCTGCGGCGCCGCCTGCGCGATCGCATCGGCGATGGCGGCTGCGCGGTCGGGCTGCACCTGCGCGGCGTCGGGGCGCGAGAAACCGCGCAGCACCTGGCTGATGATCGCGTCGGGCTTCTCGCTGCGCGGGTTGTCGCTGGTGACGATCACGCGGTCGGCCTGGCGCTCGGCGACGGCGGCCATCATCGGGCGCTTGATCGGGTCGCGGTCGCCGCCGCAGCCGAACAGGCACCACAGCGCGCCGCCGCGCTGCTTCGCCAGCGGACGCAGGCCGATCAGCGCCTTGTCGAGCGCGTCGGGCGTGTGGGCGTAGTCGACCACGGCGAGCGGAGCGCCTTCGCCGGAGCCCGCGCGGTCCATGCGGCCGGGCACGCTGGTGAGGTTGGCGCAGGCGGCCACGGCCTGCGTGAGCGTGAGACCCAGCGCGCGCAGCGTGCCGAGCACGCCCAGCAGGTTGGAGACGTTGTACTCGCCGATGAGCCCGGTCGACAGCCGCTGCACGGCCGAGGCGCCCTGCTCGGCCACCGAGAACTGCAGGCCCTGCGCGTCGTAGCCGATGTCGCGCGCCATGAGGCGGGCCGGCTTGCCGGCGGCGGAGACGGTCCAGACATCGAGCGCGCCGATGCCAGCGTCGATCAGGTTGGCGCAGAGGCTGGCGCCGTGCGTGTCGTCGATGTTGATCACCGCGGCGCGCAGGCCGGGCCAGCGGAACAGCTCGGCCTTGGCCTGCCAGTAGGCGTCCATGCTGCCGTGGTAGTCGAGGTGGTCCTGCGTGAAGTTGGTGAACACGGCCACCGCGATCTGCGCGCCGTCGAGGCGGCGCTCGGCGATGCCGATGGACGATGCCTCGATGGCGCAGGCGCCGAAGCCGCGCGTGACCAGCGAGCGCAGTTCGCGCTGCATCATCACCGGGTCGGGCGTGGTCAGGCCGGTGTAGGTCAGCTCGGGCGGCACGCCGATGCCCAGCGTGCCCATCACCGCGCACGGCGAAGGCGCGCCGCGCTGCGTGGTGCCGTCGGGCTGCATCACGCGTCCGCCGCCCGACGCGCTCAGCGTGGAGAGCGATTCGGCCAGCCACCATGCGGTGGAAGTCTTGCCGTTGGTGCCCGTCACTGCCAGCAGTTCGAGCATGGCCGAGGGGTTGTCGTAGAAGGCGGCGGCGATCGGACCGGTGGCGGCCTTCAGGCCGGGGTAGCTCACGATGCGCTCATCGCCGTCGAAGCCGAAGGGCTCGACGCCCTCGTGCTCCACCAGGCACACGGCCGCGCCCTGCGCCAGCGCCGACGCCACATGCCTGCGCCCGTCGGTGGCGGCGCCCGGCCAGGCGATGAAGACGTCGCCCGCACGCACGGCGCGGCTGTCGGCGTGCAGGTCGGCCTGCGGCGCACGCTCCTTCAGCCAGGCGGCAGCCAGTGCGGGGGAAGTGAAGGTCAGCATGTTCAGAAGCTCTCGTCGACGCCCTGCGTCATCACAAGCGGTTTGACCGCCAGGTCGGGCGGTACGTTCATCATGCGCAGCGTCTGCTGCACGACCTCGCTGAACACGGGAGCGGCCGCCAGGCCGCCGAAATACTGGCCGTCGCTGGGCTCGTCGATCATCACCGCGACGATGATGCGCGGCTTCTCGATGGGCGCCATGCCGGTGAACCACGCGCGGTACTTGTTGCTCGCGTAGCCCTTGCCGACCTGCTTGTGGGCGGTGCCCGACTTGCCGCCGACCGAATAGCCGACCGTCTGCGCGCGCGTGCCGGTGCCGCCGGGGCCGGCGGCCATCTGCAGCATCTTGCGAACCGCCAGCGCGTTGGACGGCGAGAACACGCGCACGCCGGTCGGTGGCTCGGCGTTCTTGAGGATGGTCACGGGGATCAGCGAGCCGTCGTGCGCGAAGGCGGTGTACGAATGCGCCATCTGGAACAGCGACGCCGACAGGCCGTAGCCGTAGGCCATGGTGGCCTGTTCGACCGGCTTCCAGGTCTTCCAGGGGCGCAGCCGGCCCGTCACGGCGCCGGGGAACTGGATCTGCGGCTTCTGGCCGTAGCCCAGCGCGGTGTAGGTGTCCCACATCTCGTGCGGGGTCATCTTCTGGGCGATCTTGAGGGCGCCGACGTTGCTCGACTTCTGGATCACGCCTTCCACCGTCAGCGTGCCGTAGTTGTGCGTGTCGCTGATGGTGAAGCCGCCGAGCTGGTAGCGGCCGGGGCCGGTCTCGATCAGGGTCGAGGGCTTCACGCGGCCGGCTTCCAGCGCCATGGCCACCGTGATCGGCTTCATGGTCGAGCCGGGCTCGAAGGTGTCGGTAATCGCGCGGTTGCGCAGCTGCTCGCCGGTGAGGTTCTGGCGCTTGTCGGGCACGTAGCTCGGGTAGTTGGCCAGCGCCAGCACCTCGCCGGTGACGGAGTCGAGCACCACCACGCTGCCAGCCTTGGCCTTGCGCGCGGTCACGGCATCGCGCAGCTTCTGGTAGGCGAAGAACTGCACCTTGCTGTCGACGCTGAGCTGGATGTCCTTGCCGTCCACCGGCGGCACCGTCTCGCCGACACCTTCGACCACGCGGCCGAGGCGGTCCTTGATGACGCGGCGCGAACCGGCCTTTCCCGCCAGGTCCTTGTTGAAGGCGAGCTCGATGCCTTCCTGCCCGTTGTCTTCGACGTTGGTGAAGCCCACCACGTGCGCGGCGGCCTCGCCCTCGGGGTACTGGCGCTTGTATTCCTTGCGCTGGTAGATGCCCTTCAGGTTCATCGCCGCGATCTGCTTGGCGATGGGCTCGTCGACCTGCCGCTTGATCCAGACGAAGGTCTTGTCCTCGTCCTCGAGCTTCTTGTCGAAGTCCTTCTGCGGCATCTCCAGCAGCTTGGCGACCTGCTTGAGCTTGGCGCGCACCTCGGGGTCGTCGCGCTCGATGTCTTCCGGAATGGCCCAGATGCTGGGCGCCACCACGCTGGAAGCGAGGATGAGCCCGTTGCGGTCGAGGATGCGGCCGCGGTTGGCCGGCAGTTCCAGCGTGCGTGCGAAGCGCACCTCGCCCTGCCGCTGGAAGAAGCTGTTGCCGATGACCTGCACGTAGGCGGCGCGTCCGGCCAGCACCAGGAAGCCGAAGGCGATGCCCGCGACGATGAGCTTGCTGCGCCACACCGGCGTCTTGCTCGCGAGCAGGGGACTGGTGGTGTAGCGCACGCTGCGGTTGCCTCGGCTCATCGTGCGGCCCTCGCTGCGGTGGCCGGCTTGGCAGCAGGCCTGGTGGTGGTGGCGGTCGCCGGTGCAGCCGGCGCGGCGGGCGCGACGGCAGGGATCACGGAACCATCGGGGCGCACGTACTGCGTGATCGCCGGCGAGGTGGTGCGCATCTGCAGCTGTTCCTTCGCGAGCTTCTCCACGCGCAGCGGCGTGGCCTGCGCGCGCTTCTCGACCTGCAGGCGGTCGCGCTCGGTCTCGAGACGGCGGGCGTCCTGCTGCGCGCGGTCGAGCTCGGTGTAGAGCTGGCGCGACAGGTACTGCGTATGCACAAGGTACAAAGCCGTCGCGATGACGGCCAGCAGAAGGAGCAGGTTGATCCGGGCCATGTCAGTCGGCCTCCGTGCGTTCCGCCACTCGAAGGATGGCGCTGCGCGCGCGCGGATTCCCGCTGACTTCGGCTTCGGAGGGCTTGATGCGCTCCAGCGCGCGCAGCTTCATGGCCTTGGGCGCGGCGAAGGGCGCGCGGCGGTCGTAGACCTCCTTCGAATGCTTCGCGATGAACTGCTTGACGATGCGGTCTTCCAGCGAGTGGAAGCTGATGACCGCCAGCCGCCCGCCGGGCTGCAGCACCGAAAGGCTGGCCTCTAGCGCCTGTTGCAGCTCTTCAAGCTCGGCGTTGATGAAAATCCGAAAAGCCTGAAATGTGCGCGTTGCAGGGTTCTGGCCCGGCTCGCGGGTTTTGACCGTGCCAGCCACGAGCTCGGCCAGTTCGGTGGTGGTTGAAATTGGGCCCCGTTCTTGTCGGCGAGCAACAATCGCCTTTGCAATCTGAACAGCAAACCGTTCTTCGCCATAGTCACGGATCACCTCTGCAATCTGCTGTAGTTCGGCCGTTGCCAGCCACTCGGCGACGCTCTCCCCGCGCGTGGTGTCCATGCGCATGTCGAGCGGGCCATCGAAACGAAAACTGAAGCCACGCACCGGGTTGTCGATCTGCGGCGAGCTCACGCCCAGGTCCATGAGCAGACCGGCGACGCTCGCGTCGGGCAGCTCGCCGATCGAACGGAATCCCTGGTGGCGGATGGAAAAACGCGCATCGGAGATGCGCGCTGCTTCGGCCACTGCTTCCGCATCCTTGTCGAACGCGATGAGCCTGCCTTCCGGCGCCAGCCGCGCGAGGATCGCGCGCGCGTGCCCTCCTCTTCCGAAGGTGGCGTCGACGTAGGTGCCGACAGCAGCCGTGCTGCCGGATAGAAGAGCTTCCACCGCCTCGCGGAGCAAGACGGTCGTGTGGGTCCAGGGCGTATTCACGGGGCCCCTCAGAACGCGAAGTCCTGGAATACGTCCGGCATCTCGCCCTGGGTGGCCTCGGCCTCCTTGGCCTCGTAGGTGGCCTTGTCCCAGAGCTCGAAGTGGTTGCCCATGCCCAGCAGCAGCGTCTCGCGCGTGATGCCGGTGGCCGCGCGCAGTTCGGGCGATACGAGGACGCGGCCGGTGCCGTCCATCTCGACGTCCATCGCATTGCCGAGGAAGACGCGCTTCCACCACTGCGCCGACATCGGCAGCGCGGCGATGCGCTCGCGGAACTTCTCCCATTCGGGGCGGGGGAACACCATCAGGCATCCGTGCGGATGCTTGGTGATCGTGAGCTGGCCGCCGGCGGTCGCGCTCAGGA
>CAJYQC010000451.1 GCA_913776885.1 uncultured Variovorax sp. | reverse complement strand
GGGCCTACATGGTGCGCCGGAGCAGGCCCACGGCGCGGCCGAGCGCTATCGTCAGGGCTGCTTCTTCTTCGCGATCTCGCTGGTGGCGATCTGCTGGCGCAGCCCGCGCAGGCTGGCCTTCGCCTTGTGCTCGTTCTCGGGCCCCATGCGCACCAGGATCTTCTGGCCGGCCGACAGCGATTCCAGCTGCTGGTCGACGTATTCATAGCGCACCCAAGGCCGCTGCGAGGGCACGTCGCCCTTCACTTCCACCAGCCGAACCTGCACCGGGCCCTTGGGCTCGGGTGCCTGCAGCAGGTGGTCGATGACGGCGATGAGCCTGTCGTTGAAGTAGCGCCCCGGATAGCCGAGTTCTTCATACGCCTGCTGGAACAGCGGATAGAGCTTTGCATACACGGCAGCCGCCTTGGCCGGATCGACCGACTCGGCCAGCATCACGAGGCCGTTGTAGCGCGCCGCGTTGTTCGCGGCGATGGTCTGCACCCCGCCCTGCGGGCCCTCGGTGATGAAGCGCTGGCCCGCGGGCTGCACCGGCCACACGCTTGGCGGCGCGTGCTCGCGCGGCAGGTTGTCGACGGTGGCGACGAAGCGGCGCACGATGCCGTCGGGCCGCATGAACTCGGCGACCCGCTTGGCGCCGAGAAGCTCGCTCAGCGCCTTCGTCACGCGCGCATCGGAATCGGCCAGCTTGGGCAATGCCGGGTCAGGCTGCGCCAGCGCATCGAGCGGGTTCTGCGGGCCGGTGGGTGCCGCAGCAGGCGGCGGCGCGGCGGGCGCGTCGTTGGGCGCGGCGGCCACCGGCACGGGCTCGGTGGGCTTTGGCTGTTGCTGCTGATACCAGCGCCAGCCGAAGAACGCGGCCGCGAGCAGCACGAGCACGCCCACGACGATGGTGCCTATGGGCGTTTCGCGGCGGGGTCTGAACTCGGGGGAGTCGCGGGTGTCGCGATTGTCGCTGTCGGACATACAGGCGGTTTCCTTGTGCTGGAGTGTCAGAAAAGGCGAGCGGCTATGGTGCACCAGATCGGCGCATGGCCGGCCCGTCTCGTCGTAACGCCCTGTGACGCGGCGACCGCGCAGAAGTTCAGCAAGAGCGCGGCAGGCTCAGCCCGGCTGCGCGCTCAGCGACTGCAGCCACGCCAGCGTGGCCTGCAGTTCGCCCGGCCGGATCTCGTGCGCGCCGGGGAAGTCGGTGCCCGACAGCGCCAGCGGCAGGGTGCGCGCCAGCTCGCGCGTGGCTTGCGCGGCGCTCGGCGGAATCACGTTGTCTGCGCTGCCATGGCTCACCCACAGCGCCTTGCCCTCGAAGGCCTCGGGCGGCGCGATGTGCGGCACCACCTGCGGCAGCAGCCGGCTGTGCCAGACCATCGCGGCGCGCACGCTCTCGGGCTTGGTCAGCAGCAGCGACAGCGCCATGATTCCGCCCTGGCTGAAGCCGCCCACGATCACTCGATCGGCCGGCACGCCCAGCTGCTGCGCTGCCGAGGCGACCATCTCGCTGACGAGGAAGCGGCTTTCGCGCTCCTGCTCCTCGTCAATGCGGCGCTCGCCGTCGGGCAGCACCTGGAACTCGAACCACGCGTATGCGTCGGGTGACAGCACGTACGGCGCGCGCAGGCTCAGCACGTGGAAGTGCGGCGGCATCATGCGCGCGAGGCCGAACAGGTCCTGCTCGTTGCTGCCGACGCCGTGCATCAGCACCAGCAGCCAGGGCTCGCGCACATTGGGTTGCGCGCCATGCGCGAGGAATTTCAGGGGCAGGTGAAGCTGGGTCATGGTTCTGTTCTCTTTCTTTTTTTTCTTTTCTTCAGCGAAACCCTCGCGCCAGCTCGCGCGTGAGCTCGGCTGCGTGGATCTCGCGGCAGCCGGTCGCGTTCTGCCCCGACCACAGCGGAGAGAAGTCACCGCTGCCCTGCGCTTCGGCCTTGGCGCGCAGCGGCGCAATGGCCGAGGTGGCCAGCGGAAACTCCGGCGCCGCCTTGCCGATGGGCCCGAGGTCGCGCATCACGCGGTTGACGATGCCGCGCGCCGGCCGGCCGGTGAAGAGATTGGTGAGCGCCGTGTGCCGCGCCGCCTCGCCCTTGAGTGCCGCGCGGTGGACCGCGCTGGTCGTCGCCTCGGGCGTGAGCATGTAGGCCGTGCCGATCTGCACGCCCGCCGCGCCCAGCGCCATGGCTGCCGCCACGCCGTCCGCATCGGCGATGCCGCCCGCGGCGATCACCGGCAGCTTCACCGCCTTCACCAATTGCGGCAGCAGCGCGAAGGTGCCGAGCTGCTTCGTCAGATCATGCGAGAGGAAGTGGCCGCGATGCCCGCCGGCCTCCAGCCCCTGGGCGATCACCGCGTCGGCCCCGTGCGCCTCGAGCCACAGCGCCTCGTCGACCGTGGTGGCCGAGGCCAGCACCTTCGCGCCCCAGCCATGCACCTGCGCCAGCAGCGCCTCGGAAGGCAGCCCGAAATGGAAGCTCACGACCGGCGGCTTGAACTCGGCCAACAGCGCGGCCACCTCGGCGCTGAAGGGGTTGCGGCCCGGCCCGGCCGGAATGCTCGCGGCGTCGATGCCGTTCTCGGCGTAGTAAGGCGCCAGCGCGCTGCGCCACGTGGCCTCGCGCTCGGCGCTCGGCTCGGGCGGGGTGTGGCAGAAGAAGTTGACGTTGTAGGGCTTGTCGGTGCCCGCGCGGATCGCGGCGATCTCGTTGCGCAGCGCGTCGGTGCTCAGCATGGCTGCCGGCAGCGAACCCAGGCCGCCGGCATTGCTGACCGCGATGGCCATCGCGCTGCCTTGTATGCCGGCCATCGGGGCCTGGATGAGGGGGAGTTCGGTGCCGAGAATCTGCTGCAGCGAGGTGGTTGTCATTCGAGGGCGCTCCTTTGTCGGATGCCGTCCATTCTCCAGCCAAGCCCTTGGGCGCCGCCGCGGCAGGGTCATCGCCCGGTGCGGCGACGACCCGGGTTCAGGAGGGCCTCACTCCTCGCTGGTCCACTCCACCTGCACGCCCAGGCTGCGCAGGTTCTCGACGAAGCGCGGATGCGCACGGCGGATCGGCGCCGCGTTGCGGATCTCGGAGCGGCCCTCGATGCTGGCCGCCACCATGAAGAGCGCGATCGCCACGCGGATGATGTAGGGGCTCTCGACCACCGCCGGCGTCAACGGATTGCCGCCGAAGGTGATGAGCCGGTGCGGGTCGGACGAGAACACGTGCGCGCCGAACTTCGAGAGCTCGCCCGTCCAGCCCAGCGCGCCGTCGTAGACCTTGTTCCAGAACATCGCGTTGCCCTGGGCACGCACGCCCAGCGCGATGAAGATCGGCAGCAGGTCCACCGGGAAGTACGGCCACGGCGCCGCCTCCACCTTTGTGAGCACGTTACTCGTGAACGGCGTCTGCACCTTCAGCGGGGCGCTGCGCACGGCGCGCGACCAGCCTTCCTTGTGCTCGATCTGCACGCCGAACTTGGCGAAGGTGCGGTCCAGCAGCGGAAAGTTCTCCGGCGCGCTGTTGCGCACGACCACGTCGCCGCCGGTGATGGCGCCCAGCGCCAGGAAGGTGGTGATCTCGTGGAAGTCTTCGTCGAAGCGGAACTCGCCGCCCTTGAGCGTGCCGCCGCCATGCACAGTGAGCCGCGAGGTGCCGATGCCCTCGATGCGCACGCCGATCATCGCCATGAAGCGGCAGAACTCCTGCACGTGCGGCTCCGAGGCCGCATTGGTCAGCGTCGAGGTGCCGTCGGTGGCCGCGGCGCACAGCACGAAGTTCTCGGTGGTCGTGACCGAGGCGTAGTCCAGCCAGTGGTCGGTGGGCATCAGCCGGCCCTTGCTGCGCACCAGCAGCGAGCCCTCGGTGCGCTCCACCTCGCCGCCGAAGCGCTGGAACACCTCCACGTGCGGGTCGATCTCGCGCACGCCCAGCGT
>CAJYQC010000450.1 GCA_913776885.1 uncultured Variovorax sp. | reverse complement strand
CCACTGCTCGCGCCAGAGCTTGTTCAGCTGCGGAGCAAGCGCCGCGGGCGGCGAGCCCACCAGCCGGTTGCCGCCGTTGCGCTGCACCAGCCCGTAGATGCGGCCGGAGCCCTGGTCGTAGAGCGCGATCGCATTGTTGGCGTAACAGTCGTGCGGCTTGCAGAAAGCGTGCAGCAGGTAGCGCGTGCCGTCGACCGTCACCCATTGCGGCTCCGGCGCGGGGCCTTCGCGGCGCACCAGCCATGCCTCGGTCTCGCGCGAGCCAAGCGCGGCGCGCCAAGCCTTCTGCATGGCGGGGCCGCGCGCCAGCGCGGCGGGGCTGCCGGTGGGCGGGGGCGGCGCCTTGGCGGCGGGCTCGGGCGGCGGAGGCAGCGCGCGGGCGGCGCCATTGCAGCGCCAGTAGCGCAGCTTCATCATCTCGGGGCCGAGCTGGCCGGCCAGGGGCTTGTCGGCATCGAGCGTGACGTACTGGCCGCGCGCGCTGCGGTAGACCAGGAAGGTCAGCGCCCCGGCCTTGTCCGTCTCGCCCGTCAGCGCCACGTCGAAGCCCGCGGGCGGCGGGCTGTTGCCGAAGAGGCTGTAGACCGTCCGCGGGTCGCGGGTGACCACGCGGCGCTTGCCGCTCTCGGCGATCAGCGAATCCTGCCGCACCTGCAGCGCGGCGGCCGAGTTGTCCGCGCAGTCGGCCGACCAGCGGCCGGTGTACTGGGCGACGTAGTTGGGAAGCTGCTGGCCTCCCTGCTGCGCCCACGCTGCGGCCGGCAGCAGCGCGGCCAGCAGGGTGGTGCGCAGCAGGGCCCGGGGGCGGTTGCGGGTCGTCGCTGTGGTCTGGCGTCTCGTCATTTGTCGTCGTTGTCTTGTCTCAGGCCGATTTGGGCGCGGGCGTCTTGGGCTTGTAGGCGCAGAAGGCGGCCACCGCGCATTCCCAGCAGCGCGGCTTGCGCGCCACGCAGATGTAGCGGCCATGCAGGATCAGCCAGTGGTGGGCGTGCAGCCGGTACTCCGGTGGGACGCGCTTCTCCAGCTTCAGTTCCACCTCCAGCGGCGTCTTGCCGGGGGCCAGGCCAGTGCGGTTGCCCACGCGGAAGATGTGCGTGTCGACCGCGATCGTCGCCTCGCCGAAGGCCACGTTGAGCACCACGTTCGCCGTCTTGCGGCCCACGCCCGGCAGGGCCTCCAGCTCGGCGCGGGTGCGCGGCACCTCGCCGCCGTGCTGCTCCACCAGCATGCGGCAGGCCTCGATCAGGTGCTTGGCCTTGCTGCGGTACAGCCCGATGGTCTTGATGTATTCCTCCAGCCCTTCCACGCCCAGGTCGAGGATGGCCTGCGGCGTGTTCGCCACCGGAAAGAGCTTGCGGGTGGCTTTGTTCACGCCCACGTCGGTGGCCTGGGCCGACAGCAGCACGGCGGCCAGCAGTTCGAAGGGGGTGCTGTATTCCAGCTCGGTCTCGGGTTCGGGGTTGGCCGCCTGCAAAGTGGCGAAGAAGAGGGGGATGCTGTCTTTTTTCATGGGGGCGTCGGAAGGGGCAGGCCAGGGCCGCAGCCGCAATATATCGTCGAAAGCCGATGGCCTTGCGCAGCTTTCCTGCCCGCGCTTTGGCGACAATGCCACCCAGAAAGTGAGACCGACCATGCAATTCGCCTCCCGCCTCGACAACGTCGAGACCTCCGCCATCCGCGAACTCTTCAAGCTGCTGGGCAAGCCCGGCATCATCAGCTTCGCGGGCGGCTTCCCCGACAGCGCCATGTTCGACGTCGAAGGCCTCAAGGAGGCGAGCCAGAAGGCCCTGGCCGAGGAACCCGGCGGCGCCCTGCAGTACGGCGCCACCGAAGGCTACGAGCCCCTGCGCAGCCAGCTCAGCGCGTTCATGAAGACCAAGGGCGTCGACGTCGACCCCAGCGGCCTGATCGTGACCACCGGCAGCCAGCAGGCGCTGGACCTTCTGGGCAAGACCATGATCTCGCCGGGCGACAAGGTGATCGTCGAGGGCCCGACCTTCCTGGCCACCATCCAGTGCTTCCGCCTCTACGGCGCGCAGCTCATCAGCGCCCCCATCGACGCCGACGGCGTGAAGACCGACGAGCTCGAGAAGCTCATCGCCGAGCACAAGCCCAGGTTCGTTTACCTCATCCCCACCTTCGGAAACCCCAGCGGCGCCATGCTGAGCCTGGAGCGCCGCAAGAAGGTGCTGGAGCTGGCCGTGAAGTACCAGACGCTGATCGTCGAGGACGACCCCTACGGCGACCTCTACTTCGGCGAGGCCCCGCCGCCTTCGATCATGTCGCTGAGCAAGGACGTGCCCGGCAGCCGCGAACTGATCGCGCACTGCGGCAGCCTGAGCAAGGTGCTGAGCCCCGGCCTGCGCATCGGCTGGATGATCGCCCCGCCCGAGTTGCTGGCCAAGGCCACCATGTGCAAGCAGTTCAGCGACGCCCACACCAGCACTTTCGCGCAGGCCACGGCCGCCCAGTACCTCAAGAGCGGCCGCATGCCCGCCACGCTGGCGCACGTGCGCGAGGTCTACGGCCAGCGCGCCAAGGCCATGGGCGCGGCGCTCCAGCGCGAACTGGGCGACGCGGTGAGCTTCACCCAGCCCAACGGCGGACTGTTCTTCTGGGCGCGCCTCACGGGCGCCAACGGCAAGCTGGCCGATGCGAACGAGCTGGCCAAGCGCGCCATCGAGAAGCTGGTGGCCTTCGTGCCCGGCGCGCCGTTCTTCGCGGAGAAGCCCGATGTCGCCACGCTGCGCCTGAGCTTCGCGACGGCCGACGTGGCGAAGATCGAAGAAGGTGTGAAGCGCCTGGGCCAGGCCCTGTAAAGGGTTCCTGCAGGCTCAGGGCGACCGGTGCAGCCGGGGCGCCGAGAGCAGGTCGAGGTTGTCCGTGATGGCCGCATCCACGTTCGGATAGCGGCCTTTCATTTTCGACAGCGTCATGATCGTCTGCAGCGCCTTCAGGTCCTTGACCGAGGGCGCCACCTTGATCTGCGCGATGGCCGCGGCGGGGTTGCCGCCGTTGATCAATGCCATCACCTTGCTTGCCCAGTCGTTCGCGCGCGCCATGTCGTCACCCGTGTTGTTGTCCGTCGAATGAGGCGACTGTACACAGCGGGTTAGGATCACCCATGAGAAAAACCTTCCAGCTTCATGTCGAGGGCAAGCACCCCGACCGTCTACTCGAAGCCATCAAGCACGAGATCCGCAAGTACATCAAGCGCGAGCGCCGCCGCGAACTGCCCGAGGGCTCGGACTACTGGGACTTCGACTGCCGCTTCGGCGCCTCGCAGGAGTCGGCCGAAGTCATCCACCTCTCAGCCATCACCGGCCTGATCGACGGCGTGGCGAAGGAGGGCGGCAAGCAGTTCTACATCGAGATCCTCGCCAAGCCCGCCAAGCGCAGGGCGCGCCCCGAAGGTTCGACAGAATCCGATCCGGCCGAAGAAGCCTGAGCCCCGCTCAGACCAGCGCCTGCGCCAGCCGCAGGCCGTGGCGCTGCTCCGCATCCTGCAGCGAGCGCGCAATCGACGGATGCAGCCGCACCCCGTTTCTCGACTGGCCCTCCCGACGCTTCAACCCGCCTTCGCCCGGCAGCCGCACAGGCTTGGCCGGGTCGATGGGCGCATTGGCGCGGCAGCGTTCGGCCAGGTGGTCCATCTGGCGCAGGAATGCTTCCTTGCCGCCGAAGGCGTTCAGGTCGTGCAGCGTGACGTGCACCGTCGCGCCCCAGCCCTCGGCCGGGTCGGCACGGCCGTGGCCCGCAAGGCCGGCCGTGAGTGTCTCCACCAGCAGCGCCATGCCGTAGCCCTTGTGGCCGTGGCTCAGTCCGCCGACGGGCAGCAGCGTGCCGGGCGGCTGGTCGAACAGCACCTGCGGGTCGTTCGAGGGCTTGCCGGCGGCGTCGATCAGCCACTCCTCGGCGAAGGTTTCGCCGGCCGCGCGCTTGCGGTTGCTCATGCCGTTGGTGGTGATGGAGGCAGAGATGTCGACCATCACGCCGCCTTGCGACAGCGGAAAACCCATGGCCAGCGGATTCGGCGTGAACACCGCCTGCGTGCCGCCGAAGGGCGCGACGCTGGCCGTGTTCGGGTCGGAGCAGGCCAGAAGCATCAGCATGTCTTCCTGCAGCGCGCGCAGCATGTAGACGGCCAGGCATGCGATGTGGTGGCTGCGCCGGATGACCAGCGAGGCCGTGCCCAGTTCGCGCGCACGCGGCACCAGCAGGTCCATGCCATGGTCCATCAGCCACGGGCCGGGCAGGCGCCTGCCGTCCCACAGCACGGCAGCGGGGCGGTCGGACAGCACCTCGGGCGCGCCATCGCGCGTCATGCCGCCGGATTCCAGTTCCTTGACATACCCCGCCAGCAGCGCGAGGCCGTGGGTGTCGTGGCCCAGCAGGTCGCCTTCGACCAGCGTGCGTGCCACCACGGCGGCCTTGGGCGCGGCGAGGCCGGCCTTCTGCAGCAGGGCATCCGCATAGGCGACGAGCGCATCGGCCCGATACAGGGGAGCAGGCGCAGCGGTGTCTGTCATTTCAGGATTTCCAGCACGCGGTCGAGGCCGCCTTCGTTGATGGCCACCATGGCCTGCTCGCGCACCTT
>CAJYQC010000449.1 GCA_913776885.1 uncultured Variovorax sp. | reverse complement strand
CGTCGAGACCGGCAGGCACTCGGTGAGCGATCCGGCGATGGGCCTTGCCGACCTCTGAGGGCGGCATCGGCACCGCGACACGCGGGCACAATGGCGCGGCTTTCGCGCCTGTCCAGGGCGGCCGTCTCGCGACGCCGCCTTTTTCATTTCTTCCTATAAGCCGCGTCTACATGCTCCAAGAAGAACGATTCCTGCGTATCCGCAGCCTGCTGGCCACCTTCTCGCGGCTGAGCGTGGAGCGCATCGTGCAGGACCTTGCCGTGTCGCGCGAAACGGTGCGGCGCGACCTGGTCGAACTCGAGAGCCTGGGCGAACTGCGGCGCGTGCACGGCGGCGCGGTCGCGGTCAAGGCCGAGCCCGAGCCGCCGCTCGCGGTGCGGCTGGTGGCGCGCCAGCGCGAGAAGCGCGCCATCGCCAAGGCCGCGGTCGCCCTGCTGCAGCCGGGCCAGACCATCTTCATGGACGCGGGCAGCACCATGTCGATCTGCGCGGAGGAGATCGCCACGCTCAGCGGCATGACGGTGATCACCAATTCGCTGACCATCGCGCTCAAGCTCGCAGGCGCGGGCGAAGGCCGGCTCACCGGCAACCAGACCATCCTGCTGGGCGGCCAGATCGACGTGAAGGCGCAGGCCACCTTCGGCGACACCACGGTGGAAGCCATCCACCGCTACCGCGCCGACGTCGCGCTGCTGTCGCCCGTGGGCCTGCATGCCAAGCACGGCGCCATGAGCTTCGAGCACCACGAGGCCACGGTGGCGCGCGCCATGGCCGAGCAGGCGCAGCAGTTGGTACTGCTGGCCGACCACGCGAAGATCGGCCAGGCCAGCCGCGTGACGTATGCGCGCACGGCGGACGTCGATGTGGTCGTCACCGATGCCAAGGCACGCGAACTGCCGGGCCTTTCAGGGCTGCGCAAGGGCTGCGAGCGGGTGATCCTGGCTTGATGAGCACGCCCCTGCGTCCCGTGCGACTGTTTCTCGGCCAAGCTTCAGGTTCGCGGCTGCGCCTGGCGACGGCATTCGCCTGCAGCTGCTGGCTGGCGCTGCACATGGGCTTCGCGTCGGCCTCGCCCGTCTGCCTCGACACCGCCACCCAAGTGCCGCCGCCCGCCCGGGCGCTCTCGATGGCCGCCTTCGCCGTGCAGGAGCATCAGGCCTTCGGCGGCCAGACGATGGATGCCGAAGGGCGCATGACCGAGGCCGGCGACTCCGAAGCCGAAGACACGCGCCGCACCGTGCCCGGCCTCGCACCGTGGCAGCGCGTGCTGGGCTACTGGAAGGCGGTCGATTGGCGGCTGCCCTCGCAGGTGCGCTTCGGCGCACTGCGGCCGGCCGATCGTCATCTGCTGGCGCAGGCGCTCAACGAGGCGACCGCAGGACGCCTGCAAGGCCTGGGTGTGGGGCCCGACGAGGGGCTGGATTCATCCGAACTGCGCGCCGTACAGGCCGCTCTGGCACGTGCGGCTGTGATCGACACGCCCTGGTCCGCCGCCTTCGTCAGCTGGCTGGCACGCCAGGTCGGGCTGGCGGAAGACGAATTCCTCTTCTCCGAGGCACATGCCGACTACGCGGGCGCAGCGTGGCAGGCCGGCATCGACGAAAACTCAGGCCGCCCCACGCGCTATGCGCTGCGGGCCTGCGACCTGAGACGCACGCCGCCGCGCGTGGGCGACCTGGTCTGCCAGGCGCGCGGGACCGGAGCGGAGCTGGATACCTTCGAGAAGATCGGCGAAGTGCTGGCCGCGCGCGACACCGGCGGCCAGCCGCTGCCCATGCATTGCGACGTGGTGGTCGCCGTGGATGCCAAGGGCTTCGATGCCGTGGGCGGCAACGTGCTGCAGTCGGTCACGCGGCGCCGGCTCGACTTCGCGCCGGGCACGCGCTGGCTGGACCCGAGCTACCTGCCCGAGGGATGCGCTTCGGGCACGCCGGGCTGCATCGACCGCCACATGAGCCGGCAGCCATGGTCGCTGCTGCTGCAGTGGCGATGAATGGCGTCCTTTACTTGTAGTACGCCTCGACGGTGCCCTTGAGCTTGATCAGCAGCGGCTTGCCCTTGCGGTCGAGCGTCTTGCCGGCGGGCACCTTGATCCAGCCTTCGCTGATGCAGTATTCCTCGACGTCGAGGCGGTCCTTGCCGTTGAAGCGGATGCCGATGTCGTGCTCGAAGGCGGCCGCCACATGGTGCGGGCTGCGCGGGTCGATGGAGAGATGGTCGGGGAGAGGTGGGCGGGAAGTGGCTTCTGTCATGGCGCGTGATGATAGGGGCTTCGGCAGCGGCCTCCCTTTTGGGCGCCTACCGCCGCTTGCGGTGCCGGCGGGCCGGCGGCTTGGGGCCGAAGCCCAGCGCGGCCCGCGCGAGCGCATCGGCCTCGCCGTTGCGGTGGCGCGGAATCCATTGCAGGCGCACGTCGTCGAAGCTGCCGAGCAGCGCACGTGCTTCGTCGAACAGGGCGGCCAGTCGGACGATGGGCGGGACGGGATCGGACCCGCGCGCACGGAGTTGCTCGACCAGGATGCTGTTGTCGCTGTAGGCCCGCACCGTCTTCGCGCCGCGCTCGCGCAGGTCCTGCAGGGCGAGCGTCAGCGCCAGGAGTTCGGCCTCGTTGTTGCAGCCGGTGGTGTGCGTG
This sequence comes from uncultured Variovorax sp., assembly GCA_913776885.1. GTDB lineage: Bacteria > Pseudomonadota > Gammaproteobacteria > Burkholderiales > Burkholderiaceae_C > Variovorax. The sequence goes on along the minus strand of CAJYQC010000449.1, from coordinate 289 downwards.
GCCTGCGAGAGCGTGTGGCGGCTGCCGTCCGGCGCGACGATGACGGCACCGATGCCCATGCGGCCGGGGTTGGGCATGGCGCTGCCGTCGCAATGGATGGTCCACGGCAGGCTGCCGGTCTTCTGTTCTTCCCCAGCACTCATCGGCCCGGTCTTCAGCAGTTGTTGCGCTTGATGCCTGCGAGGTTCTGGCAGGGCCGCTGGCCGGGCGGTGGCCCGGGATCTTGCGCATGCGGCGGACGGGGCATGCGGATGGGGCGCACGCCGTCGTAGTACGGGTCGGGGCTGAG
>CAJYQC010000448.1 GCA_913776885.1 uncultured Variovorax sp. | reverse complement strand
GCCGCATCGAGATGAGCGGGCTGGGCTTCCGCTACGGCTCGCGCGCGGTCATCCACGACCTCGACCTGACCATCGAGCCCGGCGAGATGATCGGCCTGGTGGGCCACAGCGGCTCGGGCAAGAGCACGCTGGTCAACCTGATCTGCCGCTTCTACGACGTGACCGACGGCGCCATCAAGGTCGACGGCACAGACATCCGCCGCTTCGCCGTGGCCGACTACCGCCGCCACGTCGGCCTGGTGCTGCAGGAGCCGTTCCTCTTCTTCGGCACCATCGCCCAGAACATCGCCTACGGCAAGCCCGACGCCACGCGCGAGGAGATCGTGGCCGCTGCGCGCGCCGCGCATGCGCACGACTTCATCCTGCGCCTGCCGCACGGCTACGACTCGCTGGTGGGCGAGCGCGGGCAGGGCCTGTCGGGCGGCGAGCGCCAGCGCATCAGCATCGCGCGCGCGCTGCTGATCGACCCGCGCATCCTGATACTCGACGAGGCGACCTCGGCGGTGGACACCGAGACCGAGAAGGAAATCCAGAAGGCGCTCGACAACCTCGTGCAGGGCCGCACCACCATCGCCATCGCGCACCGCCTGTCGACGCTGCGCAAGGCCGACCGCCTCGTGGTCATGGACCGCGGCGAGGTCGTCGAGGTCGGCCCGCACGACGCGCTGATGGCGAAGCAGGGCGCCTACTGGCGGCTCTACCAGGCGCAGCTGCGCCAGGGCGACGACGACGCGAGCGAAGGCGCCGCCGACGAACGCGCCAGCGCGCAGGCGCCGGTCGCCATCACCCACGCAGCCCATCCGGCAGGTGACGCATGACAAGCAGCAACCCATTCCAACTGGAACGCGACCCCTTCGGCCGCCTCGTGCTGATCGACGCCCAGGGCGAGCGCCACGTGGGCATCGTGCCCGTGCGGGCCTTTCCGCTGAGCACGCCCGGCCAGGGCATCTCGCTGGTCGGCAGCGAGGGCCGGGAGCTGGTCTGGATCGACAGCGTCGAGCAACTGTCGGCGCAGGCCCGTGCATTGCTCGAGGAAGACCTCGCGGTGCGCGACTTCGCGCCCACGCTGCTGAAGCTGCACGGCGTGTCGAGCTTCGGCGTGCCCAGCACCTGGACCATCAGCACCGACCGCGGCGAGACCAGCTTCGTGCTCAAGGCCGAGGAGGACATCCGCCGGCTCGAAGGCGGCGCATTGCTGATCGCGAGCGCGCACGGCGTGCAGTTCCGCATTCCCGACGTGAAGACGCTCGACCGGGCGTCGCGCAAGCTGCTGGAGCGCTTCCTCTAGGTTCCGGCGGCACGAGGGGGCGTCCGCAGCAGCCTGCGAAAATCCCCCCTTTGGATTGCCGCGGCACCCACCGCCGCCCACGGACATGCCTTTGCACACCACCGCCCTCGTCCTGTTCTCCGGCGGCCAGGACTCCACCACCTGCCTCGCCGATGCGCTCTCGAAGTACCAGCGCGTCGAAACCCTGGGCTTCGACTACGGGCAGCGCCACCGCGTCGAGCTCGACGTGCGCGGCAGCATCCTCGCGAAGATGCGCGAGCGCTTTCCCGACTGGGCGCCTCGCCTGGGCGAAGACCACGTGCTCACGCTCGCCGCGCTGGCGCAGTTGGGCGGCTCATCGCTCACGGAAGAAGTCGCCTTCGCCATGCAGGCCGACGGGCTGCCCAACACCTTCGTGCCCGGGCGCAACCTGCTGTTTCTCACACTCGCGGGCGCGCTGGCCTACCGGCGCGGGCTGCAGGTGATCGTCACCGGCGTCTGCGAGACCGACTTCTCCGGCTACCCCGACTGCCGGGACGACACCATGAAGGCGATGCAGCTCGCGCTCTCGCTCGGGCTGGAGCGGCGCCTCGTCATCGAGACGCCGCTGATGTGGATCGACAAGGCCGAGACCTGGAGCCTGGCGCACCGCTTGGGCGGCGAGCCGCTGGTCGACCTCATCGTGCAAGAAACGCACACCTGCTACCTCGGCGACCGCGAGCATCGCCACGCCTGGGGCTACGGCTGCGGCGAATGCCCCGCCTGCGACCTGCGCAGCAAGGGCTGGGAGCGCTACGCAGCGGTGGGCTGAGCCCCCGAGGTGCTCAGGCGGTAGCGCGCGCCGCCGCCGTTCTCTTTTCCTTCCTCCTGCGGCACGAGCGTCCAGCGCTGGTTGTGGAAGTCGCCCACCGCCGCCCGGTGCGCGATCGACACCATCGCGCCGCCCGCCGCCTTCACCGTGTCGGCCAGGCGCTTGTACAGCACGCTCTCGGCCTGCGCGTCGAGCGCGCTGGTGACCTCGTCGGCGAAGAGCCACGCCGGTTTCTTCAGCAGCACGCGCGCGATGGCCAGCCGCTGCTGCTCGCCGCCCGAGAGCTTCTGGCTCCAGGCGTCGCTGTCGTCGAGGCGGTTCATCAGGTCGGGCAGCAGGGCGTCGTCCAGTGCCTGGCGCAGCTGGTCGTCGCTGAAGTTCGCGGCCGGGTTGGGGTAGGTCAGCGCGTCGCGCAGCCTGCCATCGGGCACGTACGGGCGCTGCGGCATGAACGCGACGTTCTCGGGCACCTGCAGCTTGCCCTTTGAGAACGGCCAGATGCCGGCGAATGAGCGGAACAGGGTCGACTTGCCGCTGCCGGAGGGGCCCTGCAGCAGCACGCTGTCGCCCGGCTTCACGGAGAGCGCGGCGCCGGCGAGGAGCGGCGTGCCGTCGGGCAAAGCGACCGCAAGGTCGTCGGTGTGCAGGCCTAGCGAGGGCGCGCGCTCCAGTGCGTCGTGGCGCTCGGCGTGGGCGGCCATGCCGTCGTCGAAGCTGGTCAGGCGGTCGGTGGTGGCGCGCCACTCGGCGACGCTGTTGTAGTTGTCGACGAACCAGCTGAGCGACTCCTGCACCTTGCCGAACGCGGAGCCGATCTGCATCAGGTGGCCGAGCTGGAACGCGCCGCCGAAGTACTGCTGCGCCGCCACGATGAACGGAAAGATCACCGCCGCCTGCCCGAAGAACGAGGTGAAGGTGACGAGGTTCTTCTGCTGCTTGATCAGCAGCAGGTAGTTGCGCAGCACGTCGCCGAAGCGCAGGTCGAGCTGGCCGCGTTCGACCTTCTCGCCATGGTCCAGCGCGATGGCCTCGCTGTACTCGCGAACCCGCACCAGGTGGTGCCGGAAGTCGGCCTCGAAGCGCTGCTGCCTGAAGTTCAGCCCGATCAGCGGACGGCCGATGAAGTGCGTGATGACGGTGCCAAGGATGGAGTACCCCAGCGCAACCCAGACCATCGCGCCGACGATCTGGTAGGTGGTGCCGCCCGCGGTGAACGAGAAGTTGCCCGACAGCGCCCAGAGCAGCCCGATGAAGCTCATGAGCGTGACGACCGCGTTCAGCAGGCCCATCGACAGCGTCATCGTGGCGCTGGTGAACAGCTGCATGTCTTCCTGGATGCGCTGGTCGGGGTTGTCGGGCGCCGCGCCGTTCCTTTTCGTGTAGCGCGCGAGTTCCAGGTGATAGAAGGTGCGGTCCGCCATCCAGCGCGACATGTAGCTGCGCGTCATCCACGTGCGCCAGCGCAACTGCAGCAGCTGCGTGATGTAGAACTTGAGCACCTGCACCGCGATGTTGAAGAAGGCGATCCAGCCGAAGACCCGCACCTCGCGCCAGAAGGCCACCACGTCCTTGTTCTGCAGCGCGTCGTAGAAGCGCCCGTACCACTGGTTGCCGAGCACCGCCACGTACACATAGAAGAGATTGAGCGCGACGATCGTCACGAGCATGGCCCGCGCCCGCCATTTCTCCTCCGACTTGAAATAAGGCGCCGCAAGCCTGAAAACACGGCGCAGCACCTGGATGAACGAGCCAGCGCGAGCTGTGACTGATAGGGACATTCGGGTTTCCTCGCAGGCGCTCGCGCGCCGGTTCAAAGTGAGGAGACCATCGTAGACAAATGTTTCTTAAACCGGGCTGAACCTGCCCTGAACCCGACCTGCGGCCCCGAAAGGAGAGTGCGTCAGCTCAACAGCACCCGGGCGGCCGTCGCCAGGAAATGGGCCAGCGGGGGCGTCTGCAGGCCCTCGACCTTCGCTTCCTCGTCCCAATGCCGCAGCCGCACCGCGTCGCCGGCCCACGGGTGCGCGGCGAAGCGCTGGGCGGCTTCGGCGTCCATCACGCCGCCCTGAAGGGCGAGGCTGCGCACGGAATCGGGAGACAGCCTGGAGAAATAGTCGGGCCGGACGGCGCAGAGGTAGCGCTTGGCATCCACGTGCAGCCGGATCGGCTCGCGCACCTCGGCGTCGAAGGCGCCGCGCAGCAGGGGCAGGGCGATGTACTGGTGGCGGTCGTCGATGCCCAGCTGGGTGGGAGAGTGCGAAAGCGTCTGGTGCTCGGCGATCAGCAGGTGGCCCAGGTCGTGGAGCAGCGCCGCGGTGACCAGCGAATCGCTCGCGCCGGCCTGCTCTGCGAGCCAGGCGCATTGCAGCGCATGTTCCAGCTGCGACACGGGCTCGCCCGCATACGCGGTTCCGCCGCGTTCGGCGAACAGGCGGGCGATCTCGGCGAGGTCGAGTGTCATGGAATTGGGGTGCGGCGCGCGACGCGAAAGCAAAGGGCAATAAGTCCGCGAGTCTGCCGCGCTGCAGTGACAGGTGGATGACGAAGCCGTCGCGCGGCAGCACCTGTCGGGCGGATTGCTGGCGCGATTTTGGGGATTTGGGGTTTTTTGAGGCATCTGACAAATCACTGTCACATGCCGCTGCCAGCATCGCCCCCATTCGTCGCCCAGTGGAATCTGCGTACTTTGGCTTGCGCCCTCCGCGGTTCCGCGCGGCTCCCTTCCTTCACTCACCTTCCCGATCCTTTCTTCCTCCCCTCCAAGGAACCACCCATGCTGCATCGTTCCATCCGCTGGGCCGCCGTGCCGGCCGCTGTGCTCTCGCTGGCCTTCGCCGCCTCGGCCCAGGGCCGCACCGAACTGCTGGTCTACACCGCGCTCGAGGCCGACCAGGTCCAGGCCTACAAGGCCGCCTTCGAAAAGGAGAACCCGAGCATCGAGCTGAAGTTCGTGCGCGACTCCACCGGCATCGTCACCGCCAAGCTGCTGGCCGAAAAGGCCAACCCGCAGGCCGACGTGGTCTGGGGCCTGGCCGCCACCTCGCTCATGCTGCTCGACAAGGAAGGCATGCTCCAGCCCTACGCACCCAAGGGCCTGGACGCCATCAAGCCCAACATGCGCGATCCGGCCAACCCGCCGAAGTGGGTCGGCATGGACGTGTGGTCCTCGGCCATCTGCTTCAACACCGCCGAAGCGCAGAAGAAGAACCTGCCCAAGCCCACCAGCTGGGCCGACCTGACCAACCCGGTCTACAAGGGCCAGATCACCATGCCCAACCCGGCTGCTTCGGGCACGGGCTACCTGATGGTCTCGGGCTGGATCCAGATGATGGGTGAAGAGAAGGCGTGGAAGTACATGGACGCGCTGCACCAGAACATCGGCATTTACAGCCAGTCGGGCAGCAAGCCCTGCCGCCAGGCCGGCGCCGGCGAGTTCGCGCTGGGCATGTCCTTCGAATACCGCGCCAACAAGACCAAGCGCGACGGCGCTCCCATCGACATCGTGCTGCCCAAGGAAGGCCTGGGCTGGGACATGGAAGCCACCGGCATCATCAAGACCAGCAAGAAGCAGGAAGCCGCCAAGGCCCTGGCCGACTGGGCCGTGACGAAACAGGCCAACGAGCTCTACGCCAAGAACTTCGCCGTGCTCGCGCTGCCGGGCATCCAGGAGAAGCTCGAATTCGTTCCGGGCGACGTCGAGAAGCTGCTGGCAAAGAACGACTTCAGCTGGGCCGCCGCCAACCGCGAGCGCATCCTGACGGAGTGGTCCAAGCGCTACGAATCGAAGTCGGAAAAGAAGCCGATGTGACTTGAATACGGACAGCCGAACGCAGAAGGAAGACAAAAGAGCGCAAAGGTCGCAGAAGGAAGCCCATTGCCTGGCTGTCGCTCTTTTAGAGACTTCTGCGACCTTCGCGAAATCTTCGCGCCCTCTGCGTTCTGTACCCGCATTCCACCCCGTTTGACATTGACATGAGCTTCCTTTCCCTGCGCGGCATCCAGAAATCCTTCGGTGCCACCCGCGTGCTCGACGGCATCGACCTCGACATCGAACCCGGCGAGTTCGTCTGCCTGCTCGGCCCCTCGGGCTGCGGCAAGACCACGCTGCTGCGCATCGTCTGCGGCATCGAGCGTGCCGACAGCGGCCAGATCCTGCTCGGCGGCCAGGACATCGCGGGCCTGCCGCCCGCAGCGCGCGGCTTCGGCGTGGTGTTCCAGTCGTACGCGCTGTTTCCCAACCTCACAGCGGCGCAGAACATCGCCTACGGCCTGCATCCCACCGGCGCGCTGGCCCGCGAGATGGCCAAACGCTCGCGCGAGATGCTCGACCTCGTCGGGCTCGCCGCGCATGCCGACAAGTACCCGGTGCAGCTCTCGGGCGGCCAGCAACAGCGCGTGGCACTGGCGCGCGCGCTCGCGCCCAACCCGCGCCTGCTGCTGCTCGACGAGCCGCTCTCCGCGCTCGACGCGCAGGTGCGCGCCACGCTGCGCAGCGAGATCCGCGCGCTGCAGAAGCGCCTGGGCATCGTCACCATCATGGTCACGCACGACCAGGAAGAAGCCCTCTCGATGGCCGACCGCGTGGTGCTCATGCACGACGGCCGCATCGAACAGGCCGGCACGCCCGACGAGCTCTATCGCCAGCCGCGCACCCGCTTCGTGGCGGGCTTCGTCGGCCGCATGAACATGCTGCCCGCCACCGTGCTGGCCGACGGCAAGGTGCGTGTGCGCGACAGCGAGCTGCTGTGCGCACCTGGCAACCTGAGCGTCGGCGCGCAGGCCACCGTGGGCATCCGGCCCGAGCACGTGGTGGTGAAGCGCTACGGCACCGAGCTCGGTGCCAACAGCTTCGCGGCGCGCCTGCTCGACACCGAATTCTTCGGCAACCGAACCTCCGCCCGCCTGGCCTGCGAGCCGCTTGGCATCGAGATCGAGGCCGAGCTGCCCGCCGATGCGCGCGGCGGCGGCGACGAGCCGCTGGTGCCGAGCAGCATGGTGCATATCCAGCTGCCGTTGAATGCGCTGTCGGTCCTGGCGCATTGAGCATGAGCAGTTCTCCCGACGCCATCGCCGTCGCGCCGGTGATGGCGATGCGCCGCAGCGCGTTCGACCGCGAGCGCTGGCTGACGGGCGCCGCCGTGCTGCTGGTCGTTCTGCTGCTCGTGGTGATCGTCGCACTGCCGGTCGGCGCGCTGGTCGGCAAGAGCTTCTTTGATCGCGAGGGCGCCTTCGTCGGCCTTGCCAACTTCGCGCGCTACCTCGAGAACCCCGCGCTGGTGCAGTCGGCGTTCAACAGCGTGGGGCTCGCGGCGATCAGCGCGGTGATCTGCACCGCCATCGCCTATGTCTACGCCTACGGACTCACGCTGTCGTGCATGCCGGCCAAGGGCGTGCTGCGCGCGGTGGCGCTGATGCCGCTTCTCGCGCCGTCGCTGCTGCCAGCCATCAGCCTCGTCTACCTCTTCGGCAACCAGGGCCTGTTCAAGGGGCTCATGGGCGACGCGTCGATCTACGGCCCGCTGGGCATCGTGCTCGGCTCGGTGTTCTGGACGCTGCCGCACGCGCTGCTGATCCTGACCACCGCCATGGCCACCTCCGACGGCCGGCTCTACGAGGCCGCGCAGACGCTGGGCGCCTCCCGCTGGCGCATCTTCCGCACGGTGACCCTGCCTTCGTCGCGCTACGGCCTGATCGTGGCCGCGATGGTGGTGTTCGTGCTGGTGGTCACCGACTTCGGCGTGCCGAAGGTGGTTGGCGGGCAGACCGGCGTGCTGGCCACCGACATCTACAAGCAGGTGGTCGGCCAGCAGAACTTCCAGATGGGCGCGGTGGTCGGGCTCGTGCTGCTGATTCCGGCCGTGCTGTCCTTCCTCGTCGAGCGCCACGTGCGCGGCAGGCAGGCGGCGGCGCTGTCGGCGCGCGCCACGCCCTACCAGCCCGAACCGGTGAAGCCGCGCGACCGTGCATTGCTGGCCTTCTGCGTGCTCACGGCCGGCGCCATCCTCGTGATGATCGGCATGGCGGTGTTCGCATCGCTCGCCACCTACTGGCCCTACAACCTCGTGCCGTCGTTCAGGAACTACGACTTCAGCAACATGGACGGCGGCGGCTGGGGCAGCTACTTCAACTCGCTGCGCATGGCCGTGTGCGCGGCGGTGGCGGGCGCGCTCGCCACCTTCGTCTCTGCCTACTTCGTCGAGAAGCCCCGTCACTTCGGCCTGCTGCGCGAACTGCTCAACCTGTTGGCGAACCTGCCGTTGGCGGTGCCGGGGCTGGTGCTGGGCGTGGGCTACATCTTCTTCTTCATCTCGCCGTCTAACCCGCTGCGCGCCTTCTACGGCAGCATGACCATCCTCGTGGTATGCACGGTGGCGCACTTCTTCTCGGTGGCGCACCTCACCTCTCTCACCGCGCTGCGCCAGCTCGACCGCGAGTACGAGCTGGTGTCGGAATCGATGGGCGTGCCCTTCTGGCGCACGCTGTGGCGCGTGCACCTGCCGGTGGCGCTGCCCACCGTGCTCAACGTGGGCGGCTATTTCTTCGTGAATGCGATGACCACCGTGTCGGCCGTCGTGTTCCTCTATTCGCCGCAGACCACGCTCGCGGCCATCGCCGTGCTCAACATGGACGACGCGGGCGACGTGGCGCCCGCCGCCGCCATGGCCTCGCTCATCATGCTCACCGCCGCCATCGGGCGGGGCCTGTTCGCGCTGGCCGGGCACTGGGCACTCGAGCGTACCCAGACCTGGAGACATCGTTGACAAGCGCAACCCCGCAAGCACGCAACCCGAACAGCTTCGACCTCATCGTGGTCGGCGCCGGCATCGTCGGCCTGGCCCATGCCTACACCGCCGTGCAGCGCGGCCTCAAGGTCTGCGTGATCGAGCGCGATGCCGCCGCCGTCGGCGCGTCGATCCGCAACTTCGGCTTCATCACCATCACAGGACAGGCGCCGGGCGACATGTGGCGCAGGGCGATGCATGCGCGCGGCGTGTGGAACGAGGTCGCGCCGCAGGCCGGCATCGAGGTCGAGCACCGCAACCTCTGGCTTGCGGCTTATCGCGCCGAGGCGCACGACGTGCTCGAAGCCTTCATGCGCACGCCGATGGGCAAGGGCTGCGAACTGCTCGACGCCGCCGACGCGCAGGCCCGGGTGCCTGCGCTGAGCCTTGCCGATGCGCGCTCGGTGCTCTTCAGCCCGCACGAGCTGCGCGTCGAATCGCGCACCGCCATCGGCCTGCTCACGAAGTGGCTGGCCGAGGCGCACGGCGTGACCTTCCGCTTCGGCGAGACTGTGCACGAGGTGGAAGCGCCGCGCGTGCGCACCTCGCGCGGCACGCTGCATGCAGAGCGCGTGGCGGTCTGCACCAACACCGACCTGCACGGCCTCTTCGCCGATCGCATCGCCGCGCACGAGCTCACGCTGTGCCGGCTGCAGATGCTGCGCGTGAAGCCCGAGGCGGGCTTCCGCCTCCCGGGCTCGGTGATGATGGACCTGAGCCTCGTGCGCTACGAGGGCTACAGCACGCTGCCCGAGGCCGCCGCGCTGCGCGCGCGCCTGCAGCAGGAAGAAGCCGCCTCGCTCGCACACGGCATCCACCTGATCGTGGTGCAGAGCGCCGACGGCTCGCTGGTCGTGGGCGACTCGCACCACTACGCAGATGCGCCCGAACCCTTCGCGATGGAGGAGGTCGACCAGCTTATCCTGCGCCACCTGCGCAGCACGCTGAACCTCGAGGCCGCGCAGATCACCGAGCGCTGGACCGGGGTGTACCCTTCGTCGAAGACCGCGCCCTGCGTGATCGACGCGCCCGACGACGCCACGCGGCTGGTGCTGGTCACCAGCGGCAGCGGCGCGAGCACCGGCTTCGGCATCGCGCACGACGTCTTCGATGCATGGTGAGCTCCACCCCGACGCAAACCCTTCAACCAGCTACTCACACCTCGTTGCCATGAACGCCCACAACCACTCGCAACTCAGGGCCGTCGTTTTCGACTGGGCCGGCACCATCCTCGACTTCGGCTCCTGCGCACCCATGGGCGCCTTCGTGAAGCTGTTCGAGCAGTTCGGCATCGACATCACCATCGCCGAGGCGCGCGGTCCGATGGGCATGGCCAAGTGGGACCACATCAAGGCGCTGGGCACGCTGCCGCGCATCGCCGCGCAATGGGAAGCGAAGCACGGCCACGCCTTCAGCGACGCCGACGTCGACAGGCTGTACGAGGTGTTCACGCCGATGAACGCGGCCAGCGTGCGCGACCATGCCGACTTCATTCCCGGTGCGCTCGAAGCGGTGAAGGCGGCACGCGACCACGGCCTGAAGATCGGTTCCACCACCGGCTACAACCGCCCGATCATGGAAGTGGTCGTGCCCATCGCAGCGGCCGGCGGCTACTCGCCCGACAACCTCGTGTGCGCCGGCGATCTCGCCGAAGGCCGCCCGTCGCCGCTCATGATGTACCGCTGCTTCGCCGACCTCGGCGTGTGGCCGCCGCACACCGTGGTGAAGGTCGACGACACCGGCGTGGGCCTGCAGGAAGGCCTCAACGCCGGCACCTGGGCCGTGGGCCTCGCGGTCAGCGGCAACGCCAACGGCCTCACGCTGGCCGAGTGGCAGGCGCTCGACGCTGCGCAACAGCAGGAGCGCCGCGCGCGCGCCACCGTCGAGCTCGAGGCCGCCGGTGCGCACTACGTGATCGACAGCGTGGCCGATCTGCCGCGAGTGCTCGAAGACATCGAGCGCCGCCTGCAGGCTGGCGAACGGCCCGCTTCCACGGCCGCGTGAGCGTGCGAGCTAAGCGGCAGCGTCCGATCTGACACGCTGCCGCGCGGGCCGAGCTGGCCCGCATGCGAAGCACGGCCTTCGTGCTTCTCTTCCGCTTCCGTCTGCTGGCCGCCGCCTGCGACGACGAGCCGACGTAGCCGTGACTGCCGGTGCACCGGCTTCGACGGAGTTCGCCGCACCAGCACCGTCCGCGCGCTGAGCGGGTGCGCTGCCAGGTCCCTCGCGTACCTTGCGTACCTCGCGTTTTCGTACCGCGGGGTATCCTCGCCGCGGAGATAAAAAAATGAAAACGAGCGAGACAACCATCCACCAGCCCGACTCACGCTACGCCATGGTCCGCCTGGGCCTCACGCTGCTGATCATGACGGTGGGCAGCAGCGGCATGTACGTGGTGTCGGTGATGCTGCCGGCAGTGGAGACCGAGTTCGGCATCGCGCGCGCCGACGCATCGCTGCCCTACACGATGCTGATGCTGGGCTTCGGTTTCGGCGGCGTGCTGATGGGCAAGCTGGCCGACCGCATCGGCGTGATGAAGCCTCTGCTGATCGGCGCGTTCTTTCTTGGCGCGGGCTACATCGCCACGGGCCTGTCGGGCGGCATCGTCGGCTTCACCGTGGCGCAGGCGCTGCTGGTCGGCCTGCTCGGCAGCTCGGTGGCATTCGCGCCGCTGGTGGCCGACACCTCGCTCTGGTTCGTCAAGCGGCGCGGCATCGCGGTGGCGGTGTGCGCCAGCGGCAACTACCTGGCGGGCGCGGTGTGGCCGCCGATCGCCCAGCACTTCGTGGATACCGTCGGCTGGCGCCAGACCTACATCGGCATGGGCATCTTCTGCGGCATGACGATGGCGCTGCTCGCGATGTTCTTCCGCGCGCGGCCGCCGGCGCTGGTCGTCGCTGTGCCGGCCAGCGCGGGAGCGGAGCGCGACATGAGCCGCCCCTTCGGCCTGAGCATGGGCACCGCGCAGGCCCTGCTGTGCGTGGCTGGCGTGGCCTGCTGCGTGGCCATGGCGATGCCGCAGGTGCACATCGTGGCCTACTGCGGCGACCTGGGCTACGGCCCGGCGCAGGGCGCGATGATGCTGTCGCTGATGCTGGGCTTCGGCATCGTGAGCCGGCTGGTGTCGGGTGCCATCTGCGACCGCATCGGCGGGCTGCGCACGCTGCTGCTGGGCGGGGTGCTGCAGTGCGTGGCGATGCTGCTGTTCCTGCCCTTCGACGGGCTCGTGCCGCTCTACGTGATCTCGGCGCTCTTCGGCCTCTTCCAGGGCGGCATCGTGCCCTCCTACGCGATCATCGTGCGCGAGCACTTTCCGCCGAAGGAGGCGGGCGCCCGCGTGGGCACGGTGCTGATGTTCACGCTCTTCGGCATGGCGCTGGGCGGCTGGATGTCGGGCAAGGTGTTCGACCTCACGGGCAGCTACCACGCGGCCTTCATCAACGGCATCGGCTGGAACCTGGTGAACGTGAGCATCGCGAGCTTCCTGCTGTTCAGGACGCTTCGGCGATCAGGCGGCCGAGTGTTCGCATTGCCTGCTCGCTGACCTCGTTCCACGGGTGGCCGTAGTTGAGCCGCAGGCAGTTGCCGAAGGCGCGCGCGGCCGAGAAGATCGGGCCCGGCGCGACGCTGATGCCGAGTTCCAGGGCCTTGCGGTGGATATCCAGCGCGTTCGCCCGCGCGGGCAGTTCGACCCAGAGGAAGTAGCCGCCCAGCGGCCGCGTGGCGCGCGTGCCTGTCGGAAAGTAGTGCCCCACGGCCTGCGCGAAGGTGGCCTGCTGCATCGCGAGCGTCAGGCGCAGCTTGCGCAGGTGCCTGTCGAGCCCGCCTTTCTCCAGATAGCCCGCGAGTGCGAGCTGCGCGGGTGCCGATGTGCTCAGCGTGCTCGACAGCTTCTGCCGCGCGACCTTGCGTGCGAAGCGGCCGGCCGAGGCCCAGCCGATGCGATAGCCCGGCGCCAGGCACTTCGAGAATGAAGAGCAGTGCAGCACCAGCCCCTGCGTGTCGAAGGCCTTGGCCGGCGGCGGGCGCCGCTCGCCGAAGTAGAGCTCGGCGTACACGTCGTCCTCGATCAGCGGCAGGCCATGGCGTGCGAGCAGCTCCACCAGCGCCTTCTTCTTCGCATCGGGCATCAGGCTGCCCAGCGGGTTCTGGAAGGTGGTCATGAGCCAGCAGGCGGCGGGCCTGTGCGCGGCGATGGCCTGCTCCAGCGCCTCCAGGTCGATGCCGTCGCCAGGATGCGTCGGCACTTCCACGGCGCGCAGGCCCATGCGCTCCAGTGCCTGCAGGGCGGCGTAGAAGGTGGGCGACTCGACGATCACCGCATCGCCCGGCCGCGTCACCGCCGATAGGCAGAGGTTGAGCGCCTCCAGCGCGCCATTGGTGATGACGATCTCGTCGGCCCCGACCTGCAGGCCGTCTGCCAGGTAGCGCAGCGCGATCTGCCGGCGCAGCGCCGCGCTGCCGGGCGTGAGATCGTCCACCGTGCTCCACGGATCGAGCGATCTCGCGCTGGCGGCCATGAACTGCCCCAGCCGCGCCAGCGGAAACAGCAGCGGGCTCGGAAAGGCCGAGCCGAAGGGCACCACCTTGCGCGACATGCTGGCTTCGAGGATGTCGAACACCTGGTCGCTCACGTCGAGTGACTTCGGTCCCCCGGCCGGACGCGAGGTGAGGGTGGATTCGGGCGGCGCGTCGCGCAGCCCGCCGCCGGTGACGTAGTAGCCCGACCGGTCGCGCGCCCGCACCAGGCCGCGCGCCTCGAGCAGGTAGTAGGCCTCGAAAACGGTCGACGCGCTGACCCCGCGGCTCTGGCCGGTGTGGCGCACCGAGGGCAGGCGGTCGCCGGTTTTCAGGGTGCCGTTGCGGATCGAGGCCTCGATCTCCGCGGCCAGGGCTTCGTACCTTTTCATCGGCTGCATCGCTGGGGTTGGTTCGGAGGCACTTTATCTGCACCGGTCAATTGGTGCGGATCTGCATCTGTTTTTTCTGCGCGGGCTGGTCCACACTCGACCCCATGTCGAATCTCTTGCGCGCGCTGCGCGCCGTTCTCTGGAGTTTCATCGGGCTGGGTGGCCGCCGTGCCGACGCCGAGAGCCGCACCTCTCAGGTCGGCATCCTTCCGCTCATCGGCGTGGCGCTGGTGATGGCGCTGCTGCTGATCGCCGGGCTCGTCACGCTGGCGCATTTCGCCGCCGGCACATGAGGCGCGCGCTCAGGCTCCTCGCTCTCGGGCTGCTGCTTGCCATGCAGGGCATGGCGAACGCGGCCACGTCCGCCACCGTGCCCGACACCATCGAGCAGCGCGTGGCCGCCTGCATCGCCTGCCATGGCCGCGAGGGCGCGACCACCAACGCCGGCTACTTTCCGCGCCTGGCGGGCAAGCCGGCCGGCTACCTGTTCAACCAACTCGTGAGCTTCCGCGACGGCCGCCGTTTCAACACCGACATGGCCTACATGGTGCAGCACCTGTCGGATGCGTACCTGCGCGAGATGGCCGAATACTTCGCCGGACTGCAGCTGCCTTATCCGCCCGTCTCTCCGGTCAGCGATGCGACGCCCGAGCAGCTGCAGCGCGGCAGCCAACTCGTGCGCGAAGGCGATGCGGCGCGCGGCATTCCGGCTTGCGTGCAATGCCACGGGGCAGCGCTCACGGGCGTGCAGCCCGCCATCCCCGGGCTGCTGGGGCTGCCGCGGCTCTACGTGTCGTCGCAGCTCGGCGCATGGCTCACCAACGAGCGCCATGCGATGGCGCCCGACTGCATGGCCGACATCGGCCGTCGCATGAGCACTGCGGACATCAACGCCGTTGCGAGCTGGCTCGCCGTGCAGCCGATGCCCGCCGACACCAGGCCCGCAGCCGCGCTGCCCGCTCCGCTGCCGGTGAAATGCGGCGGCATGCCCGCGAAGTGAGGGAGCAGAGCCCATGAAACTGCGACACCTCGGCTGGCTGCTGCTCGCGCTCATCGTGCTCTGTGCCGCGGCCGCCGGCGTCATCGTGGCGATGAACCTGCGCGGCGAAGACCCGCTGCCCGCGCAGGCGGAAGCCTTCCAGTCCACGCCGCAGCTCGTCGAGCGCGGGCGCTACCTCGCGCTGGCCGGCAACTGCGCCGGCTGCCACACCACGCGCGGCGGCGAGCCCTATGCCGGCGGGATGCCCATCGAGACGCCCTTCGGCACCGTCTATTCGAGCAACCTCACACCCGACGACAAGGCGGGCATCGGCAGCTGGAGCAGCGCGCACTTCTGGCGCGCGATGCACAACGGCCGCAGCAAGGACGGCCGCCTGCTGTACCCCGCGTTTCCGTACCCCAGCTTCACGCAGGTGACGCGCGAGGACTCGGACGCCATCTACGCCTACCTGCGCAGCGTGCCGCCCTCGGCGGCGGCCAACAGCGAGCACCGGCTGCGCTTTCCTTACGACACGCAGGCCGCGCTGGCCGTGTGGCGCGCGCTGTCGTTCAAGCCCGAGCCCTTCGTCGCCGTTGCAGGCAAACCCGCCGAATGGAACCGGGGCGCCTATCTGGTCAACGGCCTGGGCCATTGCATCGCCTGCCACGGCAGCCGCAATTCGCTCGGCGCGACCGAGACCAGGCTGGGGCTCTCGGGCGGCCTCATCGCCGTCGAGAACTGGTACGCGCCTTCGCTCACCGATCCGCACGAAGCGGGCGTGACCGAGTGGCCCGCGGCCGAAGTGGTGGCGCTGCTGAAGAACGGCGTGGCGCCGCGCGGCTCGGTGATGGGGCCGATGGCCGACGTGGTGTTCCGCAGCACGCAGTACCTAGGCGACGCCGATCTCACGGCCATGGCCAGCTACCTCAAGGACCTGCCCGTCGCGCCCAAGCCCGAAGCCCCGACCGCGGCAAAGGCCCCCATCCGCCGCGACGCCGGCACCATGGCGCGCGGCGCGAAGATCTACGACCAGCGCTGCGCCTATTGCCACGGCGACCAGGGCCAGGGCGCGGCCGGCGCATACCCGGCCCTGGCGGGCAACCGCGCGGTGAACATGGCGCGGCCCACCAACCTGATCCAGGTGATCGCGCACGGCGGCTTCCTGCCGTCGACCTCGGGCAACCCGCGCCCCTACGGCATGCCGCCGTTCGGCCAGACGCTGGATGCGGCGGAGGTCGCGGCCGTGCTCACCTACGTGCGCGGCTCCTGGGGGAACGACAGCCCGCCGGTCACGCAGCTCGACACCATGCGGCGCTGAGCGGGCCGCGCTTTCCGCGCTGGGTGTCTGCCGGGCCGCGCATGCCCTGTGTCATCGCGTCGTGTGCGGGTGCGCCGCGGCTTCGTACAGCGTGCGCGCCAGGTCGCGATGCCTGGCCAGCAGCGGTGCCAGCTCGAGCCCGGTGAATGCACCGCCGCGGATGCGCACTGCGCCGCCGATCACGCTCAGCGACACCGATGCCGGCGTGCAGAACACCAGCGCTGCCACCGGGTCGTGCCCCGCACCCGCGTGCGCGACGCCGCGCATGTCGAAGGCAACGATGTCAGCCGACATGCCGGGCGCGATGGAACCGATGTCGTCGCGGCCCAGCACCTGCGCGCCGCCGAGCGTGGCGATCTCCAGCGCCTCGCGCGCCGTCATCGCCGCGGGGCCGTAGCCCACGCGCTGCAACAGCATCGCCTGCCGCGCCTCGCCCAGCATGTGCGCACCATCGTTCGACGCGCTGCCGTCCACGCCCAGCCCCACCGGCACGCCCGCGCGGCGCATCGCGCCGATGGGCGCGATGCCCGAGGCCAGGCGCAT
>CAJYQC010000447.1 GCA_913776885.1 uncultured Variovorax sp. | reverse complement strand
TCGGCAGCGTGAAGCGCGTGACCGACATCATGGGCGAGATCACCGCAGCCAGCCAGGAACAGACCTCGGGTATCGAACAGATCAACCAGGCGATCACGCAGATGGACCAGGTCACGCAGCAGAACGCCGCGCTGGTCGAAGAGGCTTCGGCTGCGGCCCAGTCGCTGCAGGAGCAGGCCGGCAATCTGGTGAAGTCCGTGAGCGTTTTCAAGCTCGATGCGAATGCGGTCGCCACCGTTCGCCCCGGGTTCACGCGCATCACGCCCATTCCCAAGCCGGCAAAGCCCGCGCCGAAGCGGCCGGCCAAGGCCTTGCCCGTGCGCAAGGAACCCTCGGCCGCTCCGCAGCTCGCCATGGCCGGCGACGCCAAGGGCGACTGGACCGAGTTCTGAGTTAACAAATTGAAGGTCCGAGATTCCGAAGCCGATATCGGGGTGACGGTGTTGCGCATGGTGCGCAAGCATGGGTGCCGTCCCCTGTCATCAGAAGAGGAAGTATGAAATTCAAGGACCTGAGAATCAGCACACGCCTGGGCCTGGGCTTTGCGGTGATGCTGCTGCTTGTGGCCTGCATGGCCGGCATCGGGCTGTGGAGGCTGGCCAACGTGAGCCAGGCCACCGAGAGCATGATGACGCAGGCGTTGACGAAGGAGCGCCTGGCCGGCGAGTGGCAGAGCACTCTCAGATCGACCTCGGTCGCCACCATCGCCATGATCAAGGCGCCGGATGCCGCGCTCGAAGCCTATTTCGCCAAGCTCCAGTCGACCGGCATGGAGCGCATCTCCTCGGTTCAGAAAGAGTTCCAGTCGAAGCTGAGCACGCCCGAGGAGAAAGCGCTCTACGAACAGGTCATGGTCGCGCGAACCAAGGTGCGCGAGATCGTGACGAACCTCACCATGCTCAAGGACCGGGGCCGGATCGAAGAAGCGCAGAAGATGGTCGACACCACGTTCTCCGAGGCGCTGGCCGCCTATGGCAGTGCAGTCGACAAGCTGGACCAGCACCAGCACGACGAGATCGACGCGGCTGCCCGCGACATCGCCGAAGACTATGTTTCAGGCCGGATCATGCTGCTGTCGCTGGCTGCGGTTGCCGTCGTGCTGGGCGCGCTCTTCGCCTGGCGACTGAGCGCGGGCATCGTGCGGCCTCTGCGCCATGCGGTCGAAGCCGCAGAGACCGTGGCTGCCGGCGACCTGCGCCTGGACATCCGCGTTGAAAGCCGCGACGAGGCCGGCCAGCTGATGCAGGCGCTGAAGAACATGAACATGAGCCTTGCCAAGGTGGTCGGCGAAGTCCGCCTCGGCACGGACACGATCGCCACGGCGTCGAGCCAGATCGCGTCGGGCAACCAGGATCTTTCTTCGCGCACCGAAGAGCAGGCGAGCTCGCTCGAACAGACGGCTGCGTCGATGGAGGAGCTGACCTCGACGGTGAAGCAGAACGCGGACAACGCCCGGCAGGCCAACCAGCTGGCCGTTTCGGCTTCCGAGGTCGCGACCAAGGGCGGCATGGTGGTGTCGCAGGTCGTGGACACCATGGAGTCCATCAATGCCTCCTCCCGGAAGGTCGTCGAGATCATCGGCGTGATCGACGGCATTGCCTTCCAGACCAACATCCTGGCGCTGAATGCGGCTGTCGAAGCTGCACGCGCTGGTGAGCAGGGCCGTGGCTTCGCGGTCGTCGCCTCCGAGGTGCGCAGCCTGGCCCAGCGCTCGGCGGCAGCAGCCAAGGAGATCAAGGCACTGATCGGCGACTCGGTCGAGAAGGTCGAAGAGGGCAGCAGGCAGGTCGAAGAGGCAGGCCGCACGATGAACGAGATCGTCGGCAGCGTGAAGCGCGTGACCGACATCATGGGCGAGATCACCGCAGCCAGCCAGGAGCAGACCTCGGGCATCGAGCAGATCAACCAGGCGATCACGCAGATGGATCAGGTCACGCAGCAGAACGCCGCGCTGGTCGAAGAGGCTTCGGCTGCGGCCCAGTCGCTGCAGGAGCAGGCCGGAAGCCTCGTGCAGACCGTTGGCATCTTCAAACTGGATTACGGCGCGGGGGCCGGGGTTGCGCAGCACCCGGGCCTCGTCAGCCGCATCACGCCCATCGCGAAGCCGGCTGGAGCGGCAAGGCAGGCCAGGCCGGCCAAAGCCCTTTCCTCGCGCGGCCATGAAGGGAGCAAGGAAGGCGGCGAGCCCGCGCGCCAGTTGGCCATGGCCGGCACCGACGCTAACGAATGGACCACTTTCTGATAACAAAGGGCTCAACTCTGGCGCGCACATGCCGATAACAGGACGACGGTGCTCGCGCATCCATCGAACGCGGCGGCGCAGTCTCACTGCTAGAGAAGGAAGAAAGAGGTATGAGCTTGAATGATCTGAGAACCGGCCATCGTCCGGACCGGGGTTTTGCGGTGGCGCTGCCGCCGATGCCCCCGATCTCGCGGATCGAGCGGATCAATCAGGCCATCGTGCAGATCAACCTGGCCGCGCTGCAGCGCCCGGCCCTGGCCTGAGGGAGGACGAACGGACCATGCGCGTCAATCTTCCCGTCACGGGCACCGAATACGAACTGTCGCCGGATGCCGCCCTGGTGTCCCGCACCGACCTGAAGGGTCGCATCACCTACGTCAACCCCGCGTTCGTCGAGGCCAGCGGCTTCACTGCGGCCGAACTCATGGGCAAGGCGCACAACATCGTGCGCCACCCCGACGTGCCGCCCGAGGCTTTCGCCGACCTCTGGCAGACGCTGGGACAGGGCCTTCCCTGGACCGGCCTCATCAAGAACCGCCGCAAGAACGGCGACTTCTACTGGGTGCTGGCCAACGTCACGCCCATTCGCCGCGACGGCCGCACGCAGGGCTACATGTCCGTGCGCAGCAAGCCGGGGCGCGCCGAAGTGGCCGAGGCCGAAGCGCTGTACGCCCGCATCCGCGAAGGCCGCGCGAAGGACGTCGAGCTGCTGCAGGGCGAAGTGGTCTCGCGCGGCTGGAAGGACCCGCTGGCGCGGCTGCGCCGCATCCCGGTGCGCCAGCGCGTCTTCGGCGCCACCGGCCTGGGGGCGCTGCTGTCGCTGGGGCTGGGCGTCTTCGGATGGATGGAAGCCTCGCGGCTGGCCGCCACCTCGGGGGTGCAGAG
Organism: uncultured Variovorax sp.; assembly: GCA_913776885.1. Lineage (GTDB taxonomy): Bacteria > Pseudomonadota > Gammaproteobacteria > Burkholderiales > Burkholderiaceae_C > Variovorax. Next base: position 1,278 of record CAJYQC010000447.1, on the reverse strand, counting down.
CTGGCTGCCGGGCGCGATGGCCATCGGCGGCGCGGGCTTCGCGCTGGCGTGGCTGGGCCTGGGGCAGTTCCTGGTGCGCACCGTGTTCCGGCCGCTCGACGAGGCGGTGCATGTTGCGCGCGCCATCGCTGGCGGCGACCTCGTGCGCTTCGACGTGCGGCGCGGGGACGAGATCACCGGGCTGCTGCGCGCGCTGAACCAGATGAGCGCGAACCTGTTCGCCATCGTCGCGGACGTGGGCGCCAACGTCACAGGCGTGATGTCGGCTTCGAGCCAGATCGCATCGGGGAACCAGGATCTTTCGTCGCGCACGGAGCAGCAGGCGAGTTCGCTGGAACAGACGGCTGCGTCGATGGAGGAGCTGACTTCGACCGTCAAGCAGAACGCTGACAACGCGCGGCAGGCCAATCAGCTGGCGGTCTCCGCTTCCGAGGTCGCGGTCAAGGGCGGCAGCGTCGTGTCTCAGGTCGTCGACACCATGGGCTCGATCAATGCGTCGTCCAAGAAGATCGTCGACATCATCGGCGTGATCGATGGCATTGCCTTCCAGACCAACATCCTGGCGCTGAATGCGGCTGTCGAAGCTGCACGCGCTGGTGAGCAGGGTCGCGGCTTCGCGGTCGTCGCCTCCGAAGTCCGCAGTCTTGCCCAACGTTCCGCTGCAGCAGCCAAGGAGATCAAGACGCTGATCGGCGACTCTGTGGAGAAGGTCGAAGAAGGCAGCAAGCAGGTGGAAGAAGCCGGCCGCACGATGGAAGAGATCGTCGGCAGCGTGAAGCGCGTGACCGACATCATGGGCGAGATCACCGCAGCCAGCCAGGAACAGACCTCGGGCATCGAACAGATCAACCAGGCGATCACGCAGATGGACCAGGTCACGCAGCAGAACGCCGCGCTGGTCGAAGAGGCTTCGGCTGCGGCCCAGTCGCTGCAGGAGCAGGCCGACGGCCTCGTGAAAGCCGTGCGCGTCTTCAGGGCCGAGGCCGCAGAGGCCGTTGCGGAACCCGCCTGAAGGCACCACGCAAACCCATTCAAACCGGAGAAGAAAAGATGCTGAACAAGGCAAGAGATCCCCTGCAACAAGCCGCTTCGGGCTCTTCCGCCGCCGGCGGCGTGAGCCGCCTGGAGGTGGTGACCTTCAAGCTGGGGGAGGAAGAGTACGGGATCGACATCCAGAAGGTGCAGGAGCTGCGCGGGTACGACGCGGTGACGCGGATCGCGAACGCGCCGGAATACATCAAGGGAGTGGTGAACCTGCGCGGGATCATCGTTCCGATC
>CAJYQC010000446.1 GCA_913776885.1 uncultured Variovorax sp. | reverse complement strand
CGGCGCTGCACGCGCAGGATCGACGAGTACACGGAAGGCAGGCGCTGCTCGGGATGGTCGGCGCCCGTGCTGGGCTCCAGCAGGGCGAGCGTGGCCAGCACCGCGTCGTACTGCACCATCTGCTGGCTCATGAGCCGGTGCGCGATGCGCACGTCGGTCTCGAAGTCCTGATGCATCTGCGCAAGTTCGGCACGCGCGATCCACACGGCGCCCACGGCGGTGAGCGCCAGCCATGCCAGCCACCATCCGCCTTGCGCTCGCAACCACTGTTTCATGGCGCGGATTGTGCCCGGGGCGGCCAGGCGGCTTTGCGGCTTTGCTCCTGCCCTCGCTCCTGGCCGAGAATGCGGCACCAGCCATGGCAGACGTACAGGACTCCCTCTTTCCCGACCTCTCGCAATCCGAAGAAGCGCCTTCGGCAGCGCCGCCGCCCTCCGAAGCGCCCGCTGCGAAGAAGAAACAGCCGCGCAGCGCGACCGTCGAGCCCGCGCCCACCGATGCGGCACTGGTAGAACTGGCCGCGGCGCTACCCGCCAACCTGCGCATGGGCACTTCTTCATGGAGCTATCCCGGCTGGGCCAACCTGGTGTGGGACGGCGAGTACGCCGAAACGGTGCTTTCCAAGAACGGCCTCTCCGCGCTCGCCAAGCACCCGCTGTTTCGCACCGTGAGCGTGGACCGCAACTTCTACCGCGCACTCACCGCCAGCCAGTACGCGCGCTACGCGGCCATGGTGCCCGACGACTTCCGCTTCATGGTGAAGGCGCCCAGCCTGGTCACCGACGCCACGGTGCGCGACGAAAGCGGTCGCGGCATGCAGGCCAACCCGGTATTCCTGAGCAGCGAGATCGCGCGGCAGGACTTCGTGCTGCCGGCGCTGGAAGGACTGGGCCATCGCATCGGCGTGCTGGTGTTCCAGCTGAGCCCGATACCCGGGCACATCCTGGCCGACCAGCCCGCGCTGCTGGCGCGCATCGCGGCGATGCTCGAATCGCTGCCCGACATCACGTCGACCGCGCCCGACGCCGTGATCGCCGTCGAGGTGCGCGACCCGCAGCTGCTCAACCCCGCCTTCGCCGAGATGCTGCGCAGCGTGCGCGCCACCTTCTGCATGGGCCTGCACGCCAAGATGCCGCCCATCGAAGACCAGCTGCCGATGCTGCGCGCCATGTGGCCCGGCCCGCTGGTCTGCCGCTGGAACCTGCACCGCCGCCACGGCCGCTTCGGTTACGAAGACGCGGAAAAGCTCTACGGCCCGTTCGACAAGATCGTCGACCCCGATCCGCAGACGCGCGCCGCGCTCGCCAAGGTGATCGCGGGCACCACCCGTGCGGGCCAGAACGCCTTCGTCACCGTGAGCAACAACGCCGAAGGCTGCGCGCCGCTGACCATTGCGCAGCTCGCGCGCGACGTGCTGGGCCTGGCGCCGGGCTAGCCGATGTTCTGCTTGGCGGCGACGGTCATCTCCACCTCGACCGTCGCGTTCTTCGGCAGCGCGTAGACGCCGACAGACGTGCGCACGTGCACCCCGGCCTCTCCGAACACGCGGTGCAGCAGGTCGGAGGCGGCGTCGGCCACTTCGCTTTGCTGCGTGAAGTCGGCAGTGCACTGCACGAACACGCCCACGCGCAGCACCTTCTCCACCGCATCGAGCGAGCCGAGCGCGCGCCGCAGCAGCGCCAGGCTGCGCAGCGTGCAGATCTGCGCGCCCTCGCGCGCCTTTTCCAGCGACACCGCGTCGCCCACGCGGCCGGTGACCACCACCGTGGTGCCCACGCGCGGCACCTGGCCGCTGAGATGGATGGTGCGGCCGTCGCGCACCAGCGGCACGTAATGGCCGCCGGCAATGATCTCGCCGTCGAAGCTGTGGCCGATCTCGGCGGCGATCTGGTCGGCGATCTGGTCGCGGGTTGTTTCTGCTGTCATGTCTTTTCCGGGGAAGGGAAAGCCATTGTCCTCAGCACCCGCGCGGCGAAACAGATACAGAAGGGGCCGATGCGAGGCACAACAGAAGGCCCGACCGCATTCAGGCCGCCTCGGACCATCGGCCCAGCACCTCGTGCACATCCTCGCCCAGGTGGCTGTCGATCAGCACCAGCGAGCCCGCCGGCCATCGCACCGGCTCGTCGAGCGAGTGCCTTTCGAGCTTGCGCCGCGCATGGGCCAGCGTCATGTGCGGAGTGAAGGATCGGGCGGGCTTCAGCCCTGCGTCGGCCAGCGCCTCGCCCAGCCGCTGCCTGAAAGCCTTGAGCGGCCGGACGCCCTCCTCGTCGTCGGCGCACAGCGCGAGCGCACCCTTGGAGAAGCTCATCGCCTTCTCGAAGACGATGTCGAAAGCGGGCGCAGGCACCGAGGCCGCTGCCTTCGAGGCCCGCACGACCTTGTCTGCAGGCAGCTCTTCGTAGTCGCCCAGGTCGAAGAGTGTGACGTGCAGGCGTTGCGCCGCAACCAGCGCTGCCTTAAGTGCGTGCTGCGAGTTCATGCGTTCGCCGAAGGCGGCGATGGAGGCGGCCTCCTGCGGGGCCGGAACGATTGCGAAGAAGAGGGAGTGCCCGGGTGCCGCCGCCGTGTTGCGACGCGTCTTGCTGCGAGGGCGTGGCAAGGGTTTGGGCGGAGGCTCGATACCGGGAAGAAGAAGCTGATCTGACATGCCTTGATCATCGCCCATGGCTGCGGCCTTCATCAGGCCTTCAGCGAGCGCCAAGCTCTTCTTCAGCGTGCGTTTCGAGAATCGTCGCAAGCCGGTGGAAGCACTACTTCGGCAGCAACCGCTGCACGAGAACCGCCGGCCGACCCGCATCGATAACCGACCAATCAACCCTCCATCCAGGAATCTCATCTTGAAGAAAACGCACGCCTGCACCGCCCTCGCCACCGCCCTTCTGCTCGGCGCAGCTTCCTCGGCCGCGAACGCGGCAGGCCCCAGACAGGACTCCGGCGTCTACGCGGGTGGCTCCATCGGCCGCTCGAGCTACAGCCTCTCGTCCTCCAACCGTGCTCCGGTGCCGTGGGGCGGCGAAAAGAGCAGCAAGAGCGGCACGGCCTACAAGCTGTACGGCGGCTACCGCTTCACCGAGACCTTCGGCGTCGAGGCAGGCTATGCGCGCCTCGGCCGCGTGAGCCAGTGGAGTTCGAACGGCGCCTATTCGCGCCTGCAGTCGGGCACGGGCCAGGTCTTCTACGCAGCCGCCACTGCACGCCTGCCGCTGGGCGAATCGTTCGCGCTCAATGGCCGCCTGGGTGTCGCACGCGGCCGCATCTCCGGTGACAACAACTGGGCGCTGCCCAGCCAGCGCATCTCGGGCAGCTCGACCGGCCTGATGGCCGGCATCGGGGCCGAGTACCGCGTGACGCGGAACCTGTCGATCACCGCCGACTACGACTACTTCGGCAAGCTCTCGAAGCAGGCGAAGGGCGGCATGGTGACCGTGGGCCTGAAGGCGAGCTTCTGAGCATCGGGCAGGCGCGGCGACGGGCGCGCGCCGGCTACCACTGATAGCCGGCCTGCATCCGTGCGCCGACCTGCGCGCCGGAGCCTGTGGCGACCGAGAGCCCTCCGCCCACCTGCCAGTGGTCGTCGAGCTGGTAGGCAAAGCCCACGCCGAGCGCGCTCTGGCCCGCATAGTGCGCTGCCGCCGCACCGACCCAGCGACGGCCGGCCTGCAGCATTGGCACCGAAGGCATCGCCATCGCCTGCGCGATGCCGCGCGCCGCGAAATCGCGCACGCCCTGCACTTGCGCG
>CAJYQC010000445.1 GCA_913776885.1 uncultured Variovorax sp. | reverse complement strand
CCGCCGCCCGCACGTGGTGGGCGACGTCAACATCCACGAAGTCTGCGAGCGCGTGCGCTCGGTCATCCTCGCGGAGTTCCCGCGCGACCTGCACATCGAGCGCGACTTCGACGTCTCTATTCCTGAGTTCCGCGGCGACCGAGAGCAGCTCATCCAGGCCACGCTGAACATCGCGCACAACGCGGCGCAGGCGCTGGCCGAGCGCCGCGCGGCGGGTGACGCGCAGATCACTTTCAAGACGCGGGTGGCCCGCCAGGTGATCTTCAACAAGCAGTGGTATCGACTGGCACTGGAATTGCATGTCATCGACAATGGACCGGGTGTGCCGGACACGATCAAGGACCGCATCTTCTATCCGCTCGTATCGGGCAGGGAAGGCGGGACAGGGCTGGGATTGACGCTCGCACAGACTTTTGTGCAGCAGCATCACGGCGTGATCGAGTGCGACAGCGTCCCGGGCCGAACCGATTTCAAGATATTGATACCGCTGCCCTAGCGCAGCCACCGGCAACAGAGGAGATGCATGAAGCCGATCTGGATAGTTGATGACGACCAATCGATTCGCTTCGTGCTCGAGAAGGCTCTGCTGCGCGAAGACCTGCCCACGCGCAGCTTTACCAACACGCGCGAGGTGCTCGCGGCACTAGAGCAGGCCGCCGACGACGAGCAGCTGGCTCCCCAGGTCCTGGTGAGCGACATTCGCATGCCCGGCGGTTCCGGACTCGACCTGCTCGACAAGATCAAGGCCATGCACCCGGGCCTGCCGGTCATCATCATGACGGCGTTCTCCGATCTCGACAGCGCCGTATCGGCCTTCCAGGGCGGCGCCTTCGAATACCTGCCCAAGCCCTTCGACCTGCCGCGCGCGGTCGAGCTCATCCGCCGCGCGGTCGACGAGAGCCAGCGCGAGGAAGTGGCCGAGGAGCGCATGGTCGCCGCGCCCGAGATGCTCGGCCAGGCCCCCGCCATGCAGGACGTGTTTCGTGCCATCGGGCGGCTCTCGCAGAGCAACGTCACGGTGCTCATCACCGGCGAGTCGGGCTCGGGCAAGGAACTGGTGGCGCGTGCGCTGCACAAGCACTCGCCGCGCGCCAACGGCCCGTTCGTGGCCATCAACACCGCCGCGATCCCCAAGGACCTGCTGGAGAGCGAGCTCTTCGGCCATGAGCGCGGCGCCTTCACCGGCGCGCAGACCATGCGTCGCGGCCGCTTCGAGCAGGCCGAGGGCGGCACACTCTTCCTCGACGAAATCGGCGACATGCCCTTCGACCTGCAGACGCGCCTGCTGCGCGTGCTGAGCGACGGCCACTTCTACCGCGTGGGCGGCCACAACTCGGTGAAGGCGAACGTGCGCGTCATCGCCGCGACCCACCAGGACCTCGAACAGCGCGTGAAGCTCGGCGGCTTCCGCGAAGACTTGTTCCACCGCCTGAACGTGATCCGCCTGCGCCTGCCCGCACTTCGCGAGCGCGGCGAGGACGTGCCCGCGCTCACGCGCCACTTCCTGCAGGTGAGCGCGCGTCAGCTCGGCGTGGAGCCCAAGCGCATTTCCGATGCGGCGCTCGCCAGGCTGGCGGCCTTCAACTTCCCCGGCAACGTGCGCCAGCTCGAGAACATCTGCCACTGGCTCACGGTGATGGCGCCGGCCCAGCTGATCGAGGCGAAGGACCTGCCGCCCGAAGTGATGATGGCCGGCGGCACCGCCGTCGATGCACATGCCGCAGGCGAAGCTCCGGCTACCGTGTCGAGCGTGGCGGCGGCACATCCGCCTGCGCCGTCACTGCCCACGGCCGCAGGCGAGGCGATGCCATCGGCGCACGTCCACGCCGAACCGGTGGAGGCCCACGCGCCGGCAGCCGTCGCCAGCACCGGCAATTGGGAAGGCGGCCTCGAAGCCGAGGCCCAGGCTCTTCTGGCCGCCGGCCGAACCGACGTGTGGGACGTGCTCTCGCGCCGTTTCGAGTCGAGGCTGATCCTCACGGCGCTGGCCAACACGCGGGGCCGGCGCATCGAGGCAGCGCAGAAGCTGGGCATCGGGCGCAACACCATCACCCGGAAGATCCAGGAACTCGGCATCGAATGAAAAAGGCCCTCGCGGGGCCTTTTCATTTCATTGCCGGCGCTTTCAGCGGCTTCGCTGTCCCAGCGTCAGCGAATCGATCTGGAACTTGTCGCTGCGATCCCAGAGCCAGGTGTCAACGTAGGTATGGGCGCCTAGCTTGCCCGGGCTGGGCAGCGGCGACGCAGCCTTGATCATCTCCGCGATCTTCGGGGCCACTTCCGGCGCGTGGCTTGGCGTGCGGCTGAAGCTGACGTTGACCACCTTGCCCGTCGCGTCGATGTCGGTCTCCACAACCACCACCGCGTACACGAGCGGTGGCAGCTTGCCCTTGTAGATGAGGTTCGCGTACTTGTTGTAGATGTGGCGCGCGCCCGTCTTCCGGTAGGCGCGCACGGCGGGCGTCTGCGCGGTGATGAGGCGCACCGTCGGTACATCTCGGGGGTCCGTTGCGGTTTCTGCGGCGGGTGCGGTGGCAGTTCCCTTGTCGCCTTCCTCCGCCTTTTCTGCGGGCTTCAGCAGCGAGCAGGCAGAGAGCGCCAGCGTGGCAGCGACCAGTGCAAGTTTGCGTGCGACCATGGGCTCAGGCACCCCGGTCGAGATCGAGCACCACGGGTGCATGGTCGCTCGGCTTCTCCCACTTGCGCGGCACGCGGTCGATGACGCAGCCCTTCACGCGCGACACCAGCGGCTCGCTCACCAGGATATGGTCGATGCGCAGCCCGCGGTTCTTCTGGTAGCCGAGCATGCGGTAGTCCCACCACGAATAGCTCTTCTCGGGCTGCTCGAACATGCGGAAGCTGTCTTTCAGGCCCAGGTCGAGCAGCGCCTTGAAGTGGTCGCGCTCTTGCGTCGTGTGGTGGATGGTTTCCTTCAGGCCCACGGGGTCGAAGCTGTCGCGGTCCTCGGGGGTGATGTTGAAGTCGCCGAGCAGCACCAGATCGGGGTTGGCCACCAACTCCTGGCGCAGGGAGTCGCGCAGCGCGTCGAGCCACTTCATCTTGTATTCGAACTTGTCCGTGCCCGGCGCCTGGCCGTTGACGAAGTAGCCGTTGATCACGCGCAGCGGCCCCGAAGCCGTTTCCACCGTGGCCGCGATCACGCGCGACTGGTCGTCGCTGAAGCCGGTGATGTTCTTCACCACGTCGCGCATCGGCGCGAGGCTCAGGATGGCGACGCCGTTGTAGGTCTTCTGGCCGAACACGGCGGCCTCGTAGCCTGCCGACTTGAGCACGTCGAGCGGGAATTTGTCGTCCGTCATCTTCAGCTCCTGCAGGCACAGCACGTCGACCGGGTTGGCGATGAGCCAGTCGAGCACGTGCTGCAGGCGCGCGGTGAGGGAATTGACGTTCCAGGTGGCTATGCGCAAATGATTCTCCAGTGGGTTTGGTCGCGCCGATTTTTAACGGCGATGAATCTTCTCATCCGATTTTCGGGCTTCCGGTTTTGTATCCGGTTGTCGCTTTCCCCTGTAGGCCGAGGTTGCCGGGGAGGCATGGTGCCATATGTGCGCGCGTCGGCTCGGCGGCTCGCGCCGTTCGGGGTAGCGGTTGCATTGGACGCGCGACGAGCACCTGCAGTCCCAGTGCCTGGTGCGCGTCATCTGGGAGCGGGTGCACGGAAAGGCCCGCGCTGCCGGCGGGCGCGAGCCGGTGACTTCGATCCGGTGGAGACCGAAGCTATCTCGGCGAGTGTGGTGGCTGCGCTTCCTGCGACGTAGGCGCCTGTGATGGCGCCGGTGATGACGGCTGCTCTGCGTCAGCCGAGAGGGGGAGCTTGCCGTCGTCGCGATGCCTGATCGCGATGCCCTTGACGAGATGGCGGGGCAGGTGGCGCGTCTTGCGCAACTGCGCCAGCGCCTCGCTGCGGGCCGGCTCGCATACCGGTAGGAACATGTGCAAAACGCTCATGGTGTCGTCCCGTGGAATGACCGGCCGACATTGTGAGCGCCTGGAGTCCGCCGTGGCGCAATCGCCCTCCCGGCGCAGATGCCTTGGCCGGTTTCGTTCAGCCGCGGTGCGGGAATCCACCAAGCTCGCGCTTCCATGCTGGGGGCGCATACTCCGCCAGAAAGCGCCACAAGCCACTCGTCGGCCCCTGCGGGGTTCCGGGCGACAGCCAGGAGACACGTGTTGCAGCGAACGAACATTGCCAACCCGGCCTACTTCCACAAGGTCGTCGATTGCCAGTACGCCTGCCCGGCGCACACGCCCGTCCCCGAGTACATACGCATGATCGCGCAGCGCCGATACGGCGACGCGTACATGGTCAACTGGGTCTCCAACGTCTTCCCCGGCATCCTGGGGCGCACCTGCGACAGGCCCTGCGAGCCGGCCTGCCGGCGCGGGCGCGTCGAGGAAAGCAACACCCAGGCCCCGGAGCCGGTGGCCATCTGCAGGCTCAAGCGCGTGGCTGCCGACATGAAGGATGACGTGCGCGCGCGCATGCCCAAGCCCGTGCCGAAGACCGGCAAGCGCGTGGCCTGCATCGGCGCAGGGCCGGCCTCGCTCACCGTCGCGCGCGACCTGGCCCCGCTGGGCTACGAGGTGACCGTGTTCGACGGCGAGGCCAAGCCCGGCGGCTTCATCCGCACGCAGATACCGCGCTTCCGCCTGCCCGAGTCGATCATCGACGAGGAGACCGGCTACGTGCTCGACCTGGGCGCCGAGTTCCGTGGCGGTGAGCGCATCGATTCGATGAAGGCGCTGATGGGCCAGGACTGGGACGCGATCTTCGTCGGCTGCGGCGCACCGCGCGGCCGCGACCTCGACATTCCGGGCCGCAAGGAGGCGGCGGCCAGCATCCACATCGGCATCGACTGGCTGAGCTCCGTCTCTTTCGGGCACGTCAGCGGCATTGGCCGGCGTGTGATCGTGCTGGGTGGCGGCAACACGGCGATGGACTGCTGCCGCTCGGCCCGGCGCCTCGGCGGCAGCGACGTGAAGGTCATCGTGCGCAGCGGCTTCGACGAGATGAAGGCCTCGCCCTGGGAGAAGGAGGACGCCGCGCACGAGGGCATCCCGATCATCAACTTCCACGTGCCCAAGGCCTTCGTGCATGACAACGGCAAGCTCGTGGGCATGCGCTTCGAGATCGTCAAGGCGGTCTACGACGACAAGGGCCGCCGCACGCTGGAGCCCACGGGCGAGCCCGATGCCTACTTCGAATGCGACGAGGTGCTGGTGGCGGTGGGCCAGGAGAATTCGTTTCCCTGGATCGAGCGCGACTGCGGCATCGACTTCGACAAGTGGGGCCTCCCGGTACTCGATGCGGTCACCTTCCAGTCGACGGTGTCCAACGTGTTCTTCGGCGGCGACGCGGCCTTCGGGCCGAAGAACATCATCACCGCGGTGGCCCACGGCCATGAGGCCGCGGTGTCCATCGACAAGCTGCTGCGCGCGGAGCCGATCGAGGTCCGTCCGCCACCCATGACCAACCTGGTGTCGCAGAAGATGGGCATCCACGAGTGGAGCTACGACAACGACACCTCCAACGACCTGCGCTACAAGGTGCCGTGGGCCAAGGCAGAGGCGGCGCTGGCGAGCATCCGCGTGGAGGTGGAGCTGGGCTTCGACGCCGCCACCGCCTTCAAGGAGGCCGCGCGCTGCCTGAACTGCGACGTGCAGACGGTGTTCAACGAGCCCGCCTGCATCGAATGCGACGCCTGCGTCGACATCTGCCCGATGGACTGCATCAACTTCGTCGAGAACGCCGATGAGGAGAGCCTGCGCCCGCGGCTGAAGGCGCCCGCGCTGAATTTGGCGCAGGACCTGTACGTGTCCGGCGGACTGAAGACGGGACGCGTGATGGTGAAGGACGAAGACGTCTGCCTGCACTGCGGCCTGTGCGCCGAACGCTGCCCGACCGGCGCGTGGGACATGCAGAAGTTCCTGCTGAAGATGACGCTCGCGGGCCAGGAGAAGGCCACCGAACAGCAAGTCCGGAAGGAGGCCGCATGAAGCAGATCGAGGCGGTGAACGACTTCGTCATCAAGTTCGCCAACGTCAACGGCTCGGGCTCGGCCTCGGCCAACGAGCTGTTCGCCAAGGCCATCCTGCGCATGGGCGTGCCGGTGAGCCCGCGCAACATCTTTCCCAGCAACATCCAGGGCCTGCCGACCTGGTACGAGGTGCGCGTGACGGAAGAGGGCCACCTCGGCCGGCGCGGCGGCACCGACATGATGGTGGCGATGAATCCGCAGACCTGGGACGCCGACATCGCCGAGCTGGAGCCCGGCGGCTATCTGTTCTACGACAGCACGCGGCCGCTGCCGCCCTCGAAGTTCCGCGACGACATCCGCGTGATCGGCATGCCGCTCACCGAGATCTGCAACGCGGTCTATCAAGACCCGCGCCAGCGGCAGCTGTTCAAGAACATCGTCTACGTGGGCGCGCTGGCCATCCTGCTGGGCATCGAGCCCGAGGTGGTCGAGAAGCTCTTCGGCGAGCAGTACAAGGGCAAGGAGAAGCTGCTTGCCTCGAATGTGCAGGCGCTGCACCTGGGCTGCGACTTCGCGCGCGAGAACCTGCGCGAGCCCGTGGGCCTGAAGGTGCGGCGCGCCGACCGGGTAGGCGACAGGATCTTCGTGGACGGCAACAGCGCGGCGGCGCTGGGCTGCGTGTACGGCGGCGCGACGGTGGCGGCTTGGTATCCGATCACGCCTTCGTCGTCCGTGGCCGAGGCCTTCCAGAAATACTGCAGCAAGTTCCGCGTCGACAAGTCCACCGGCCAGCACCGCTTCGCCATCGTGCAGGCCGAGGACGAGCTGGCCTCGATCGGCGTGGTGGTCGGCGCCGGGTGGAACGGCGCGAGGGCCTTCACTGCGACCTCGGGGCCTGGAATCTCGCTCATGACGGAGTTCATCGGGCTGGCGTACTTTGCGGAGATTCCCGTCACCCTCATCAACGTGCAGCGCGGCGGCCCATCGACCGGCATGCCCACGCGCACGCAGCAGGCCGACATTCTTTGCTGCGCCTATGCGTCGCACGGCGACACCAGGCACGTGCTGCTCTTTCCCGAAGACCCTCACGAGTGCTTCGAGCACGCGGCAGCGGCGCTGGACCTGGCCGACCGGCTGCAGACGCCGGTGTTCGTGATGACCGACCTCGACATCGGCATGAACCAGCGCCTGTGCAAGCCCTTCGAATGGGACGACAGCAGGGCCTACGACCGGGGCAAGGTCATGACTGCCGAAGAGCTGGAGGCGGGCCGCGACTTCGGCCGCTACAAGGACGTCGACGGCGATGGCATTCCGTGGCGCACGCTGCCGGGCACGCATCCCACCAAGGGCAGCTACTTCACGCGCGGCACCACGCGCGATGCCTATGCGCGCTACTCGGAGCGCGGGCCGGACTACATCTACAACATGGAGCGGCTGCTGAAGAAGTTCGCGACCGCGGCCACGCTGGTGCCGCAGCCGGTGCTGAAGCCTGCTTCGCAGAAGACCGACCTGGGCGTGATCTATTTCGGCTCCACCAGCCCCTCCATGCACGAGGCGCTGCAGGAGCTGGAAGAGCGCGGCATCCATCTCGACGCGATGCGGCTGCGTGCATTCCCTTTCCCCGAGAGCGTGGTGCAGTTCCTGGCCGGGCATGAGCGCGTGTTCGTGGTCGAGCAGAACCGCGACGCTCAGATGCGCAGCCTGCTGGTCAACGAGCTGGATGCCGATCCGGCCAAGCTGGTGCGCGTGCTGCACTTCGACGGAACGCCCATCACCGCGCGCTTCATCGTGCAGGCGATCGAGGCGCACGTCGGCAAGTCGACCGCGCAAGGCACGGCCACCACCGGCGCGAAGGAGCCCGCATGACCTACCTCGCCAAGCCGAAGCTGCGCCATCCGACGCTGGCCACCAACAAGGTCGGCTACACGCGCCGCGACTACGAAGGAAAGATCTCCACGCTGTGCGCGGGCTGCGGGCACGATTCCATCTCGGCCTCGATCATCGAGGCCTGCTGGGAGCTCGACATCGAGCCGCATCGCGTGGCCAAGCTCTCGGGCATCGGCTGCAGCTCGAAGACGCCGGACTACTTCCTCGGCGCATCGCACGGCTTCAACACCGTGCACGGCCGCATGCCCAGCGTGCTGACCGGCGCCAACCTGGCCAACCGCGACCTGCTGTACCTGGGCGTCTCGGGCGACGGCGACTCAGCCTCCATCGGCCTGGGCCAGTTCGCGCACGCCATGCGGCGCGGCGTGCGCATGGCATACATCGTCGAGAACAACGGGGTCTATGGCCTCACCAAGGGGCAGTTCTCGGCCACTGCCGACCAGGGCTCGAAGAGCAAGAAGGGCGTGGTCAACACCGACAGTCCGGTCGACCTGGTGGCCATGGCGCTGCAGCTCGGCGCGAGCTACGTGGGCCGGGGCTTCTCGGGCAACAAGGCGCAACTGGTGCCGCTCATCAAGGGCGCGATCAGCCATGGCGGCTCGGCCTTCATCGACGTGATCAGCCCCTGCGTGGCCTTCAACAACCACCCGGGCAGCACCAAGAGCTACGACTACATCCGGGAGCACAACGAGGCGGTCAGCCGCATCGACTTCATCAGCGGACGGGAGGAGTTCGCCGTGGACATGGAGCCCGGCGAGGTGATGGACGTGCGCCAGCACGACGGCACGCTGCTGCGCCTGCGCAGCCTGCACCCGGACTACGACCCGGGCGACCGGTTCGCCGCCATGGCCTACATGCAGCGGCATCACGAGATGGGCGAGGTGGTGACGGGGCTGCTCTACGTCGACCCGCTGGCCACCGACCTGCACACGGC
>CAJYQC010000444.1 GCA_913776885.1 uncultured Variovorax sp. | reverse complement strand
GCTGCCGGTTGTGACCTGCGCAACGGCAACCACCAATCCGACGCCGGTGGCCGCCTGCACGCCGGGCACCGACTCCAGTTTCCTGACGACCACCTGTACGGCGGACACACAAGGTCCGGACCGTGTGACCAGTTGCACTCCCGTCACGCCGACGGCAAGCAACGGCTTCCGCTCGACGACCTGCGTGGCCATCCCGGGCACCAAAGTGCAGCGCCGCACCCAGACCATCACTGCGACCTATGACGTGAGCGGCGACACGGCCATCGAGTCCAGCGTCAGCAACAAGACCACCACCGAGACCGACTGGGCCGACGCGAGCGTCTGTTACGCCAGCCCGGCGTCCCCGCCAGTGGTCGACGTTTCCGGCGCATGGGGCGGCACGACGACATCCAAGGGACCGGTGACGGGCAGCGGCATCCAGGGCAGCATCGACTCGCTGGCCGACGTGGCGCAGTACTACTACATCAACGATCTGCGGCCCGGCATGTCCAACGACATTCCGCGCCTGGGCGAAGGCATCGAAGACGACCGTGCTCCATGGCAGCACATGACGACCTTCGTCGTCGGCCTGGGCGTCTCCGGCAACCTGAACTATCAGGAGAACTATAAGAGCGCGACCACGGGCGACTTCTCGAAGATCCGCAGCTACGAGAACACCCCGCCGGTGAACTGGCCGATCTGGCCCAACGGCACAAACCTGTCGCAACTGCAGTACAACGACCCGCGCTCCATCGACGACTTCTGGCACGCCGCCGTCAACGGCCGCGGCAAGTACTTCAGCGCCCGCGATCCACAGTCGGTGGTGGACGGCCTGAAGGAAGCGCTCTCGGGCATCAAGGCACAAGCCGGTGCAGGCGCGGGTGCGTCGACCTCCAGCCTCACGCCGACCGCGGGTGACAACATCGCCTATACCGCCAGCTTCACCACGCTGGACTGGACCGGCGAAGTCCAGGCGCAGGAACTCGACACGACCACCGGCAGCTTGTCGACCACGGTGCGGTGGACCGCCCGCGGACTGCTCGACGCCAAGGTGAGCGACAGCTGCGACAACCGGAAGATCTATGCACGCGATCCTTCGACCGGCAGCCTGGTGGACTTCACCTGGAACACCAAGGCCTGTGACACGACCGGGGTGCCAACCGGCGCCGCAACGACCGGGCTGAGCACCGCCATGCAAGCGGCATTCACCGGTTCGACCATCACCGCCGGCCTGAGCCAATACCCGTTCATGAGCGACGGCAGCTCGGGCACCATCGATCAACGCAGTGCTACGACCGGCGCGAACCTGTTGAACTACCTGCGCGGCCAGCGCGCGCGCGAAGGCTACGTCTACAACACGGCCAAGCTCTACCGAGCACGGGCGCACGTGCTGGGCGACATCGTCAATTCGCAACCGGCCTATGTGAAGGCGCCCAGCCAGTCCTACCAGGACGCCGCGTACGACACCTTCAAGACCACCAACAAGGACCGCACGCCCATGGTGTATGTAGGTGCCAACGACGGCATGCTGCATGCCTTCTATGCACCGGTGAGTTCGTCCGACACCAACTACGCCAAGGCCGGCCAGGAAGCCTGGGCCTACGTGCCACAGGCAGTGATGCCCGACATGTGGAAGCTGGCCGATACCAACTATTCCGACAAACACCAGTTCTTCGTGGACGGTTCGCCGATCGCTGGCGACGTGTACACCGGTGGCCGGTGGAAAACGATGGTGGTCGGCGGCCTGGGCCATGGCGGCAACGGCTACTACGCGCTGGACGTCACCGACCCGGCCGCACCGAAGTCGATGTGGGAGTTCAACCTGAGCACCGCCTGCGCGAACAACCCGATCGGCGCGACCTCGGATTGCAACCTGGGGCTGACCTACGGACGCCCCATCATCACAAAGCTGCGCGACGGCACCTGGGTGGTACTGGTCACCTCGGGATACAACAACACTGTGAGTGGCGACGGCCGAGGCTATCTGTATGTGCTGAACGCCGGCACCGGCGCGATCATCCAGCGCATCGCCACCTCGGCAGGCGACAGCACTACGCCGAGCGGTCTGCGCGAAATCAACATCTTCGTGAACAACTATGCGTTGAACAACACGGCCGAGCGCGCCTATGGCGCCGACCTGCTGGGCAACATCTGGCGTTTCGACATCAACAACGTCATTGCTCCGACAGGGTACGAGGCGGCGCTGCTAGCCACGGCGAAGGACAAGAGCAACAACCCGCAGCCGATCACCACGCGGCCGGAATTGGCCGAGGTCAACGGCACCACCATGGTGTTGGTGGCCACGGGGCGGTTACTGTCGACGGACGACCTGACCGACACCAGCGCGCAAACCGTCTACGCCTTCCAAGATGCGCTGACGCCCGCCAATCCGTCGGTCTACGCCGACCTGCGTGCGGAGCTGAAAGGCTTGGCGTTGGTGCAGACCGGCTCGGGCAGCACAGCGACGCGAACCGTCCAGTGTGCGACCACCGGCGAAGGCGCCTGCACGCAGCAGACCAAAGGCTGGTACATCGACCTGCCCGATACAGGCGAGCGCGTGAATGTGGACATGCAGAGCGTGCTCGGCACCCTGGTTTTTGCATCCAATGTGCCAAGCAACACGATGTGCTCGGGCGGCGGCTACAGCTGGCTGAACTACGTGGACCTCATCACCGGCCTGCCAGTAAGCTCCAGCGAGAACGGGGTGACGTCGGTGCCGTTCTTCTCCAGTTCGGTGGTGGTAGGCCTGGGTGTCATCGGACTGCCGGACGGCACGTTCCGGGCGCTGGGACGCGACGCCTCGGGTGCCACCCGGTCGGTGAACGTCCCGGTCGGCAGTCCGCCACCGCAGGGCAAGCGCATCAGCTGGCGCGAGATTGTGCGTTGAGTCTGGCGCCGGCGCCGCGCCGGTCCCTGTCTGCCGCGGTGCTGGGGTCGGTCGCTCTGCATGTCGTGCTGCTGTATATGGCGTGGCCGCGGCTGCCGGTCGCCTCGCAGGCGAAGCCGCGGGTCATCGAGGCACGGCTGCTGGCGGCGCCTGCCTTCCAGAGGGAGGATGCCACTGTAGTTTCCGCTTCGACTGCATCCCCAACGGTCGACGCCACGCCTGCCGTTGCGGCGCGGCCCGTGCCAACGAGTCCGCAGGCGCCGGCACAGAACCCTGTGGCGGAGCGCGATGCATCGGCCTTGCCGGTGTCTGCACCTCCGTCCGCGCCGCAGTCGGAGAAGCGGCCGCTGGCGGAAGCGCCATTGCCGCAAGCGGTTGCGCCGCCCCAGTCTGCTGCATCGCCGAGACCTAGCGCGACACCCGCCGCGGTGGGTCAGCCATCGGAGCCTATCGCCGCAGACTCCGCAACTCCCACCTCGAATTCGGCTTCGGCCTATCTGCCCGCGTCCGAATTCGATCCGCCCCCACGTCCGCTCACCGAGATACGGCTGGTGTATCCGTCCGGTGCAGGCATGCAACAAGGCCAGGTGGTGCTGGACCTCATGATCAGCGCTGGTGGCGTGATGGAAGACGTCAGAATCATCGAGGCTACGCCCGTGGGGCTGTTTGAGGCGTCTGCGATTGCAGCCTTTGCCGCGACCCGATTTGCTCCCGGCTTGCGCGCGGGCGTGCCGACGGCGGCACGCATGCGGGTGGCGGTGCAATACAGCGCCACCGGGATGTCGGTCTCAGGGGCAAGCGTGCCGATGCAGCCGTCGGCCCCGCGCTGAATGAGATGAGCGCTCGTCAGAACTTCCTGAAGCAGCCTGGGGCGCCTAGTTCCTTGAGCTGCGCGCAAGGCATCACGCGGGTGGTGCTGGCTTGATCGTCGTAAAAGATGATGCCGAAGTCCGCATTCTTGCCGCTGCACCGCACGTTCCATACCGCCGCCTTGTCCAGAAGGCCCTGGAAGAACACCCGCTGTACGGCGGGGCACGCTGCGCCGCTTTGCTGCACCAGCACGGCGGTGAAGTTGCGGCGACCGTTTTCGGACATTGCGTCAACCTTTTCGTTGAGCGTGTTGGCGAAGGCGATGGGGCACAGGAGAGCGAAGATGCTCGCCAGGATGAAAGACTTCGACATGGAGACCCCTGGACGGAAAAACTTTCGGATCATACAAATCAAGGCTGTCTAGGCAGCGTCAGTTTGCCGCCACCCAACTCCCCGACTTCCCCCCATGCTTCTCCAGCACCTGCACGTCGGTGATCCGCATCCCCCGGTCCACCGCCTTGCACATGTCATAGATCGTCAGCAGCGCCACCTGCACGGCGGTCAGCGCTTCCATCTCCACGCCCGTCGGCCCCACGGTCTCGACAGTCGCCGTGCAGACCACTTGCGGGGCGCTTCCTGCGTCGGCCAAGGCGAAGGCCACCGCCACGCGGGTCAGCGCCAGCGGGTGGCACAGCGGGATCAGGTCGCTCGTCTTCTTGGCCGCCTGGATGCCCGCGATGCGCGCGATGCCCAGCACGTCGCCCTTCTTTGCGGTGCCGGACTCGATGAGCGCCAGCGTCGCCGCCCGCATCTCGATGCGGCCGGTGGCGACCGCCACGCGGTGGGTGGCGGGCTTGGCGGCCACGTCGACCATGTGGGCCTGGCCCTGGGCGTCAAAATGGGTGAGGGTGCTCATGGGTGAACGATCGGGTTGGACGTGCATCATACGAGCCCGAGCCATTGACGAGGAACGCCGCGCTTGACTCCCCGACGCCACTCCCCGAACCAGCGCCCGCCCGCCCTGCGGTCGTTCTGCGCTACTGTTTTGATAGCTTCCCAGGCGCTGCTGCCGGTGCCCGCGCTGGCGCAGATCCAGCAGGTGCTGCCCGGCATGGGCGACGGCGGCGAGATGACCGCCAGCGCCGAGCGCCACCTGGGCGACCAGATCGCCCGCGAGCTGTACCGCGACACCGACTACATCGACGACCCGGTGATCGCCGCCTACGTGCAGGAGATCTGGCAGCGCCTGCTGGCCGCGGCCCGCGCGCGCGGCGAGCTCACGCCCGAGCTCGACGAGCGCTTCGCGTGGACGATCCTGCTGGGCCGCGACCGCAACATCAACGCCTTCGCGCTGCCGGGGGGCTATCTCGGGCTCAACCTCGGGCTGGTGGCCGTGGTCGGCAGCCGCGACGAGCTGGCCACGGTGCTCGGGCACGAGCTCTCGCACGTCACGCAGCGCCACATCTCGCGGATCATGACCCGGCAGGGCCGGCAGATGCCGCTGATGATCGCCGGCCTGATTCTCGGGATGATCGCGGCCGGCAAGAGCCGCAACGGCGATGCCGGCCAGGCCATGATCATGGGCAGCCAGGCGATGTTCGCGCAGAACCAGCTGAACTTCTCGCGCGACATGGAACGCGAGGCCGACCGCATCGGCTTCGGCGTGATGACGCAGGCCGGCTTCGCCCCGCAGGGCGCGGCGGCGATGTTCGAGAAGCTGCAGTACGCCTCCCGGCTCAACGACAACGGCTCGTACCCCTATCTGCGCAGCCACCCGCTGACCACCGAGCGCATCTCCGACATGCAGGGCCGCTTCCAGTTCAACATGGACGCCGCGCCGCCGATGCCGTTGGCCATGGACCACGCGATGATTGCCGCGCGCGCCCGCGTGCTGACGCGGCCCGGCGTCGACGTGCTTCGGCTGTGGATCGACTCGGCCTCCAGCGGCGAATTCGCGAAGAGCTCACCGGCCCAGCAGGCCGGCACGCTGTACGCGGCAGCGCTGTCGGCGAAGGAGGTCCGCGACTACAAGACGGCGCGCGCACTGGCCGAGCGCCTGGCCGCCCGCGCGGCCGACGACCCGGCCGCCGCAAAACAGGCCCGCTGGCTCGGCGCCGAGATCGAGCTTGCCGCCGGCGCCGCGCCCAAGGCTGCCGCGCTGCTCGATGCCAAGTCGAAGGAGCGGCCCGAGATGCTGCTAGCCGCAGAGGCCGCCGCCGCCATGCGCCAACCGGCGCCCATGATCCAGGTGCTGCGCGACTGGGTGGCCGCCAATCCGCGCGACGCGACTGCATGGCGCACGCTCGGCAGCCTCTACAACGCGCAGAACGACACGCTGCGCGCGGTGCGCGCCGATGCGGAGGCGAATGTGGCGATCCTCGACTACCCGGCGGCGCGCGACCGCTTCAAGGCGGCGCAGGAGATCGTCCGCCAGTCGAAGGTGGTCGACCACTATGAAGCTTCGATCATCGACACCCGCGCCCGCGCGGTCGACGTGCTGGTGAAGGAGCAGGCGGCGGAGCCGCCGCTCAAGTAGCAGCAGGCGGAGGGCGGGTTCAGCGCCTGGAGAGAAGCCCGCCCAGCGCCGACTCGATCAGCAGTCCCAGCAGCGAATACAGCAGCGAGCCGATCAGCGCGGCCACGAAGCCGTTGACGTGGAAGCCGCCCAGCAGGCCCGAGGCGGCCCAGAACAGCAGCGCGTTGATGATGAAGAGAAAGAGACCCAGCGTGACGATGGTGACTGGCAAGGTCAGTATCACCAGCACCGGCCGCACGACCATGTTGAGCAGGCCGATCACCGCGGCCGCGATGAGCGCGGAGCCGAAGCTGTCGACCTGGACGCCGCTGTAGAGATATGCGACCGCCAGCAGCGCGACGGCGCTGAGCAGCCATTTGAGGATGATGCGCATGGCGGCAGGATACCCCAGGGCCTGCAAAAGACAACGAGCCCCGGCACCTTTCGGCGCCGGGGCTCGCATGGAGTCGAGCGTTCTTCCTGCTGCCTTATTCGGCCAGTTCGTTCGCCAGAACGAGCAGTGCGCCCATGCCCATCACCGCGCCGGGAAACGCCCAGCCCGACTGCTGCGGCGGCGTCTGGTCCGGCGTCACCGGCTCCAGGTCGACGCCGACCTTCGGACGGCGCGCATCGACCACATGGACAGCAGAGTGCTCGCGCTTGAGCTGGGCGGTGAGCTCGGCCAGCGGGCCTTTGGCCAGCACCGGCGTCACCTGGCCGCCGTTGCGCTCCAGCAGCGGCGTCATCTGCGCCTGCACCTTGCTGAACCACTTGGCGCGCCAGTTCTCGCGCGCGCTGTGGCTCACCCACTTGCTGATGCGATGCGTCATGCGCGGAGCGCAGGCCACAAGCACCCAATGGCGCGCCACCACGCTGTTCGCGTCCGGCGCCAGTTCGGCGAATTGCTCGCATGCGTAGCTGGCGTCATCGACGTAAAGAATGATCTTTTCCATGGCGTGCTCCTTCAGGTAGTTAGAGTGACAGAGACAGTGTTGGGCAGGAAGTTCTTTGCGAGGCCGTGATCGCCGGCCTCAGCCGGTCGTCACCGCCGGTTCCTCGTGCTTGTTGCGGGCATGGCGCGCGGCCACCCACTTTCCGATCACCAGCACCAGCAGTGCACCGATGACGCCGGCTGCGTACTTGATCACGTCGGTCTGCGGCACCTTCGGCACCCAGGTCCAGGCGGCGGTGTTGGCGAGCGCCGGGTCGGATACGGCCATCGTGCCGGCGATCCAGCCCAGCAGCATGCCGCCGGCCGTGATGATCATCGGGAAGCGATCCATCAGCTTGATGACCAGCTGGCTGCCCCAGACGATGATCGGGATGCTCACGAGCAGGCCGAAGATCACGAGCGGCATCTGGTGGCTGTCGCCGGCGCCCTGTGCGGCGCCCGCGATGGCGATCACGTTGTCGACGCTCATCACGAGGTCGGCCACGATCACGGTCTTGACTGCACCCCACAGCTTGTCGCTGCCGGTGATGTTGCCGTGCCCGTCGTCATGCTCGGGGGCCAGCAGCTTGATGCCGATCCAAACCAGCAGGATCGCGCCCACCAGCTTGAGGAACGGAATTGCCAGCAGGGTCAGCGCGAAGAAGATCAGGATCACGCGCAGCACGATCGCGCCCGCGGTACCCCACAGGATGCCCTTGGTGCGCTGGTGCGCCGGCAGTTTGCGGCAGGCCAGCGCGATCACCACGGCGTTGTCGCCGCCCAGCAGGATGTCGATCATGATGATCTGACCGACCGCGACCCAGAATTCCGGGGCCATGAACATTTCCATAGTTTTCCTCTTTGTCTGCGCGCCCCTCTGCCTCTCCCTTCAGGGGCGACGACGGAAGGCGCATGGCTATGCGTTTCGATTCATCCCGTGCGGGTGAGTCGAAAGCGAGGAATGAAGGCCGGGGAAACCGGGGACTTGCGAGCGCTTCGACCAAACCTGCACAGGTTCAAATCGAAGGTCTTGCTCGACAGCGGGCGCGCAATAACCCGCGCGTACGTTGCCCGACAGGCCGGAAGTGTTTTGCTTCGTATTGACGACCTGACGATTCACGCCGCCGTGGCCGGCAGCGGTCGGGAGCTACTCCCCTTCGTGCGGCGGATTAGAGCATCGAAGCTTCAGCCGGCGCAATCGAAAGTTTTCAAAAATTCAAAGAGAACTGCTTCGAAAGGCCCATGGACAAAAGGCACGATGCTCTTGTTTTGAGAGCGTTCATGTCCCTTCGGCGCTTCGGGACATTGCCGGACTATGATCGCCGTCCGCTGCTTTTTCACGCTCCATGGCCGCCATACACATCACCGACATCGAGGCCGCCATCAACTACTGGCGCGAGAAGACGCCGTCGCCCGACGGCGTCACGCTGGGCCCCGAATTGCGGGCGCTGGCCGAGGTCTACGCGCTCATGGTCTTCCATCACGAAGACGAGGTCGACGAGGTCGGCTTCCCGGCCAAGGCCTGGGCCGCCTGGATGGCCTGGTACGACAGCACGCCCGATACGCCCTGCATCGCCATCTGCTCCACCAGCCAGGGCGACGACGAATGCAAGGGTTGCGGCCGCACCTTCGACGAGGTTCAGTTCTGGCCGGGCATGTCGCCTGTCGAGAAGCGCGCCACGTGGCGCCGCATCACGATCGAAGACTCGGCCTGGCGCTTCAACCGCTACGCCGAGCGCGCCCGCGAAGCCGAGCGCGATCCATCGTCGCCGCCGCCTTCGGCTGCCGACGAGCCCGAGTTCGATCCCGACGACGAGAAGAACTGGGCCCCCTGACCATGCGCCGTCTCGCGCAAGCACCCAACCTCGCGATCGCGACCGTGTGGGCGCACGCGCTGCGCGAGGAGGGCGTGGCCGCCACCGTACAGCGCGAATTCCTCGGTGCGGTGATGGGCCAACTGCCGCCCGATCAGTGCCTGCCCGAGATCTGGATCGACGACGAGAGCCAGTTCGATCTGGCCAAGCGACTGCTGCATGAGCTGCAGCACCGCCCGCAGCGCAGCTGGCGCTGCGTGTGCGGCGAGCAGGTCGAAGGCGGCTTCGAGCAGTGCTGGCAGTGCGGCCAGATGATGCCGGCCGTCTAGAAACGCTGAACGCGGCCCCTTCGCGAAACACCGCCGAGCCGGCCTTGCCGGGCCGCAGATGTTGCCCCCGGCAGGAAGTGGCGAAGCGCACGAAGTGCGCGCAGTCTTGGGGGCGAGCCCTATTTCCAGCGCAGCAGTTCGATGTCGACGCTGTTGGCGCCGTCGCCCAGCGTCAGCGTGTTCTCCTGGATCGTCGCCTGCAGCTGCATGCTGCGCTGCGCGAGCGCGGCCAAGGCCTGCGATGCGCTCGTCGGCACACGGTACACCTTGAGGTTCTGCGGCCGCGTGAGCTTGTTCTCGATGCCGCGCCACCAGATCTCGGCCGCGTGGTTGAAGGCGTAGACGATCACCTCGTCGGCCTTGTTGCAGGCCTTGATGATGGGCTTGTCTTCGGGCTGGCCGACCTCGATCCAGAGCTTGACCTCGCCCGTGAAGTCGCGCAGCCACACATCGGGCTCCTCGACGTTCGACAGGCCGGCGCCGAAGGCCAGCGTGCCGTCGCCGTTGCACACGTCCTGCAGCTGATGGGCGTTGAGCGCGAGCGCCACGAGGCGGATCATCATCCGCTCGTCGGTCTCGCTGGGGTGGCGCGCCAGGGTCAGCGCGTGGTCGGCGTAGTAGCCGTGGTCGATGTCGGCCACCGCGAGGGTGGCCTTGAAGATGGTGGATTTGAGGGCCATGGGTGCGCGAGTTTAGGCGGCAGGCGCCCCGGGGATGCGAAAGAAACAGCCGCCCGAGGGCGGCTGTCGGCGTGAAGGCGCGAACGCCTCCTAGATCCGGCTGGCGAGCTCCGCCGCCTTGCCCACGTAGCTGGCCGGCGTCATGGCCAGCAGGCGGGCCTTCTCGGCCTCGGGGATGTCCAGCGAGCGGATCAGCCCGTGCAGCGCCTCGGCCGTCACGGTCTTGCCGCGCGTCACTTCCTTGAGCTGCTCGTAGGCGCCCTGCACGCCGAAGCGGCGCATCACCGTCTGGATCGGCTCGGCCAGCACTTCCCACGATGCGTCGAGGTCGGCGGCCAGCGCCTCGTCGTTGAGCTCGAGCTTGCCCAGGCCGGTGGCCAGGCTCGCGTAGGCCAGCGTGGCGTAGCCGAAGCCCACGCCGATGTTGCGCAGCACCGTGCTGTCGGTCAGGTCGCGCTGCCAGCGGCTGATGGGCAGCTTCTCGCTCAGGTGGCGCAGCACCGCGTTGGCCAGGCCCAGGTTGCCTTCGGCGTTCTCGAAGTCGATCGGGTTGACCTTGTGCGGCATCGTCGAGGAGCCGATCTCGCCCTTCTTCAGGCGCTGCTTGAAGTAGCCCAGGCTCACGTAGCCCCAGATGTCGCGCGAGAAGTCGATCAGGATGGTGTTGGCGCGGGCCACCGCATCGAACAGCTCGGCCATGTAGTCGTGCGGCTCGATCTGGATGCTGTAGGGCTGGAAGCTCAGGCCCAGGCCCAGCGGCGCGGGCGTCTCGACGACCTTTCGGCTGAAGGCTTCCCAGTCGAAGTCGGGCCAGGCCGCCAGGTGGGCGTTGTAGTTGCCGACCGCGCCGTTCATCTTGCCCAGCAGCTTCACCGCGGCGATCTGCTCGCGGGCCTTCGACAGGCGCACCGCCACGTTGGCGATCTCCTTGCCGACCGTGGTCGGGCTGGCGGTCTGGCCGTGCGTGCGCGAGAGCATCGACACGCCGGCGAACTGGTGCGCCATCTCGCGCAGCTTGGCGATCAGGCCGTCGACGGCCGGCAGCATCACTTTGTCGCGCGCGGCCTGGATCTGCAGCGCGTGGCTGGTGTTGTTGATGTCCTCGCTGGTGCAGGCGAAGTGCACGAATTCGGCGGCCGCGAGCAGCTCGGGGCGGGCTTCGAACTTCGACTTGATCCAGTACTCGACCGCCTTCACGTCGTGGTTGGTGGTCTTCTCGATCTCCTTGATGGCCAGCGCGTCGGCCTCGGAGAAATGGGACACGAGGCCCATCAGGTACTTGCGCGCACCGCCGGTCAGCGGCTTGAATTCGGCGAAACCGCAGTCGGACAGCGCAATGAACCACGCCACCTCGACTTGCACGCGCCGGTGCATATAGCCCTGCTCGCTCATCAGCGGACGCAGCGCCGCGAGTTTGGCTGCGTAGCGGCCGTCAAGGGGGGAAAGGGCGGAAACGGTGGAAAAGCTCATGCCTCAATTTTAGGCGGGTGCCGCCCCGAAGGGCCGGGGCGGCGGTTCCGGGACGTTCGGCAGGACGATCCTGAGGGGATCGGGCCTCTGGTTTTCCCGTTCACCTAAAATGACTATTAACAAACGTCATCAATGCATAGGGAGAGAGCCTTCATGAAACTGATCGGATCCGCCGCCAGCCCCTACGTGCGCAAGGTGCGCGTGGTGCTGGCCGAGAAGCGGCTCGATTACCAGTTCGTGATCGAAGACGTCTGGTCTGCCGACACCACCATCGCCAGCTCCAACCCGCTGGGCAAGGTCCCCTGCCTGATCATGGAAGGCGGCGAGGCGATGTTCGATTCCCGTGTGATCGTCGAATACCTCGACACCCTGTCGCCCGTGGGCAAGCTGATTCCGCAGCAGGGCCGCGAGCGCGCCGAGGTCAAGACCTGGGAGGCGCTGGCCGATGGCGTGATGGACGCCGGCGTGCTCTGGCGCCTGGAAGCCACCTGGTCCGGCCGCGCCGACGGCGAGCGCAGCGCCGCCTGGATCGAGCGGCAGCGCGCCAAGGTCGAGGGCGGCATCGCCGCGATGGCCAAGGGCCTGGGCGACAAGCCCTTCTGCAGCGGCATCCACCTGAGCCTGTCGGACATCGCCGTGGGCTGCACGCTGGGCTGGCTGGACCTGCGCTTCCCCGAAATCGACTGGCGCAAGGACAACGCCAACCTCGCGAAGCTGTACGACAAGCTGATGCTGCGTCCGAGCTTCATCGACACCAAGCCCTGAGCGGACGGACTCCGCCGGACGCGATGAGAAGGCGCCCCCGGGGGCGCCTTTTCTCTTTCCCCTGCTTCATGGCCTGCGCAGTGTGTACTGCACCACATCGATGTTCGCCTGCGAGAACGCCGCCTCGCAGTACGCGAGATAGAACTCCCAGATGCGCATGAAGCGCTCGTCGAAGCCCAGCTGAAGCACGTCGGCGCGCCGGGCCAGGAAGCTCTCGCGCCAGCGGCGCAGCGTCTCGGCGTAGTCGGCGCCGAAGGCGAACTCTTCCTCGACCTCCAGCCCCGCCGCTTCGGCTTCCTTGCGGAACTCGCGCGGGCAGGGCAGGCAGCCGCCCGGGAAGATGTACTGCTGGATGAAGTCGGTCGAACCGATGTAGCGGTCGAAGAGCGCGTCGTCGATCACGATGCTCTGCACGCAGGCGCGGCCACCGGGCTTGAGCAGCCGGGCCAGGGCGCGGAAGTACCCGGGCCAGTAGGCGCGGCCCACGGCTTCCACCATCTCGATGGAGCAGATCGCGTCGAAGGGGACGTCGTCGATGTCGCGGTAGTCCTGCAGCCGCAGGTCGGCGGCGAGCCCGGCGGTGCGCTGCCGGGCGTAGGTGAGCTGCTCGGTCGACAGGGTCACGCCCGTCACCGAGGCGCCGAAGTCGAAGGCCGCCATCTCGGCCAGCGCGCCCCAGCCGCAGCCGATCTCCAGCACGCGGTCACCAGGCTTGACGCGCGCCGCCTCGAGCGCGCGGCGCACCTTGGCGCGCTGCGCCTCGGGCATAGGCCTGGAGAGCTCGCCTTCGAACCAGGCCGACGAATAGTTCATCGTCTCGTCGAGCCACAGCGCGTAGAACGCGTTGCCCAGGTCGTAGTGCGCGTGGATGTTGCGCGAGCTGCCGGCCTTGCTGTTGCGGTTCAGCAGGTGCCGCACGCGGTACAGCAGCCGGCCGGCCCAGGTGCCGTAAACCACGTCCTCGATGGCGCGCCGGTTGGCGATGAACAGCCGGAGGAGATCGGCGAGATCGGGCGTGGTCCAGTCGCCCGCGATGTAGCTCTCGGCGAAGCCGATGTCGCCCGACTTGAGCGCGGCCTTGCAGACGTTCCAGTTGCACAGCGTGATCGAGGCCGAGGGGCCCGTCCCGGGTGCGGCGCCGAAATGCCTCACCGAGCCGTCGGGCAGCCTCACCGTGAGCGAGCCGCAGGACAGCCGCTGGAGCAGGCCGAGCACCGTGCGGGCCGCGGCGGGAGCGGTCTGGCGCCGTCTGGACGGACGGGAGGGGGCGGCGTGCGCGAATCCCGGCATCGGCATGGCGTCCGCGCAGGACATGCCGCGGGCTTCGCGTGGGGTACTTCCAAGAACCGGGTGGAGGTCGTCGTTTTCGGCCATGACCGGATTACGCGCAACGGCGTGAACCGGATTCAGGGGAAACGATGGGAGAGGCTGTCGGACCTGGGTTCGCGCGCTGTGGCGCAACCCCGGCCCGGCCCGAATACAAAAATGCTGCGAGGCGCCCCGACGCGAAGGAGGGAGGGAGGGAGGAGGAGAAGAATCGCCTCGGGATTTCGACCGGACGGCAAGCGCCCGGAAGACCTCGCAACATGAAAACCGCGGGGCAGAAAGTCAGTAGTCAGTCACTGCCCACGCGAATTAGGAGCGCGGCATCCGCGGCGCGGTTCCCGGGTGGTTTGTAAACGTTTGTTCCGGGGCAGCAAGCGCAGAATCGACCAGTCGGCGAGAACTGCCGGCGGTCAGTTCGGCCCGAGCTGCTTCTCGATGACGTTCACGAACCCGTTCTCGTCCGGCGCCGTCATGCTCGACCAGGCCTGCACGACCTTGCCGTCGCGGCCGATCAGGTACTTGTAGAAATTCCACTTCGGCGTGGTCCCGGATGCCTGCGCAAGCTGCTTGAACAGCGGATTCGCGTCGGTGCCGCGGACCGAGGACTTCGCGAACATCGGGAACTTCACGCCGAAGGTGCTTTCGCAGAAGTCGGCGATCTCCTTGTTGGAGCCCGATTCCTGGGCGAAATCGTTCGACGGGAAGCCCAGCACCACCAGCCCGCGCGAGCGGTACTTCATGTCCAGCGCCTCCAGGCCCTTGTACTGGGGCGTGAAGCCGCAGAAGCTGGCCGTGTTGACCACCAGCACCACCTTGCCGGAGTACTGGCACAACGACTGGGGTTTTTCATCCTGCAGCCGCGGGAAGGTGTGCTGAAGGATCGCCGGGCAGCCCGCGGGCTCCGCGGCGGCCGGTGGGGCGGGGGGCGTCTGGGCCTGCGCCGCGAGGGGCGAAACCAGGCTCGCCACGAGGGGAAATGCAGGGGCGCAGCGCCACAGCATCGACAATCGGAAGGGGGTTCGCATGGCGGGCTCCTGATTCAAAAAGGGGGTGCGCATCCAGGCTGCGAGGACGTGCGTATCCGCATCATCGCGCGTCTGTCATGGGCGCGCCAAACGGGCCGATTAAAATCGACGGCCTTAGAAAGATATAGATGCTCTATCCGGAACTCTTCAGACAACTCGAATCCGTGCGCTGGGACATGGACAAGGACATTCCCTGGCAGTCGTTCGACGCTTCCTTGCTGTCGGAAGAGCAGGCGCAGACCATCAAGATGAACGCCATCACCGAGTGGGCGGCGCTGCCGGCCACCGAGATGTTCCTGCGCGACAACCGGCACGATAGCGATTTTTCGGCTTTCATGTCGATC
Organism: uncultured Variovorax sp.; assembly: GCA_913776885.1. Classification (GTDB taxonomy): domain Bacteria; phylum Pseudomonadota; class Gammaproteobacteria; order Burkholderiales; family Burkholderiaceae_C; genus Variovorax. The sequence goes on along the minus strand of CAJYQC010000444.1, from coordinate 14,645 downwards.
TGGTTCTTCGAGGAGCAGAAGCACTCGCTGGTGCTCATGGAGTACCTGAAGCGCTTCAGCCCCAAGCACGCCCCCACCGAGGAAGAGCTGCACGAGGTGCGCTTTGACTTCGACCCGGCCCCGCCGCTCGAAACCCTCATGCTGCACTTCTGCGGCGAGATCCGCCTCAACCACTGGTACCGCCGCGCAGCCCAGTGGCACACCGAGCCGGTCATCAAGCACATCTACACCACGCTGAGCCAGGACGAAGCCCGCCACGGCGGCGCCTACCTGCGCTACATGAAGCGCGCCATGGAGAAGTTCGGCGACGAAGCCCGTGCCGCCTTCACCAAGGTCGGCGTGCTGATGGCCAGCGCCCGCCGCACGGCCCAGGCCCTGCACCCGACCAACCTGCACGTCAGCAAGGCGCATTTCCCACGCGACACGGTGCAAAGCCGCATGCCCGACCCCGACTGGCTCGAGCACTGGCTCGACAAGCAGATCAAGTTCGACGCCGTCTGGGAAACCAAGGTCGGCGAGCGCATCCTGCACAACCTGAGCCTGCTCATGAACCGCAGCTTCAAGACGGTCCAGGAGCTGAACCGATACCGCAAGGAACTGGCCGCCACCCTCGGCCCCAGGCCCGAATACCAGGGCGCGTAGCTGTCGCTCCCCCCAGACTGTGCGGCACTTCGTGTCGCTTCGCCGACCCCTATCGGGGGCGGCCCTCCCGAAAACTGCGTCTGTTGGTGAGCGGGCGTCACAAACTGGAGACGCCAGCCGTCTAGCCCGCATGGACGACGCCACCCTCACCTTCGACCGCCACCGCCCTCGCCTGCAGGGCATTGCCTACCGCATGCTCGGCTCGGTGGCCGAGGCCGAGGAGGTCGTCCAGGACGCCTGGCTGCGCTGGCATGAAGCCGCCAGGGAGACCCTCGACAGCGCCGAGGCCTGGCTCGTGACCGTGGTCACGCGCCTGTCGATCGACCGGCTGCGCGCAGCCAAGGTCCAGCGGGAGCACTACATCGGCGCCTGGATGCCCGAGCCCACGCTGACCGGCGAGCACGATTCGCCCGCCACGCCCGAACAGCTGCTCGAACGCGCCGACAACATCTCCGTCGCCTTTCTCGCCGTGCTGGAGCGCCTCGCGCCCGAGGCCCGCGCCGCCTTCCTGCTGCGCGAGGTGTTCGATGCCGACTACGACGAGATCGCCCTCACCCTCGGCAAGACCGAAGCCGCCTGCCGCCAGCTCGTGCACCGCGCCAGGCTGCAGGTGCAGGAGGGGCGCCCGCGCTTTTCCGTGCCGCGCGAGACCCACGAGCGGCTGCTGCGCGCCTTCGCCGACGCCGCCGCGCGCGGCAGCCTGCACGAGCTGAAGGCGCTGATGGCCGAGGACGCCGAGCTCATCGGCGACGGTGGCGGCAAGGTGCCGAGCTTCGGCAAGATCCTGCGCGGCAGTCAGCGCCTCGCGCAGCTGTACTTCGCGCTGTGGCGGCGCCTGGGCCCGGCCGTGCGCATGGAGCTCGTCGACATCAACGGCGAGCCCGGGCTGCTGCGCTTCATCGATGGCGAGCTCGAATCGGCGCAGACCTTCGAGATCGAGAACGACCGCATCGTGCGCATCCGCGCGCAGCGCAACCCCGACAAGCTCGCGCGCATCGCGCAGCTCTTTTCCTCGAAATAGTTCGCGTGGCGCGTCACAGGGTGCGCGGCTCGCACGTCTTCAGTGGGTAAGCAGTCAGATTTCATTGCAACCCACCTGGAGAAACCCATGAACCCCACTTTGCGCCTCAACTGGTCCAAGCTCGCCCCGAAGTCCTTCGAGGCTTTTCTTTCGGTCAACGCTACGCTCGAGTCGAGCACGCTCGGCAAGGTGCTGATCGATCTTGTCTTCGCCCGCGTCTCGCAGGTCAACGGCTGCGCCTACTGCCTCGACATGCACGTGCGCGACCTGCGCAAGCAGGGCGAGGAATGGCAGCGCATCAACAGCCTGCCGACCTGGCGCGAAGTGAGCTTCTACAGCGAACGCGAGCGCGCCGCGCTGGCCTGGGCCGAGTCGCTCACGCGGCTGGCCGACCGGCACGACGAGCGGGACGTCGAGTTCGCCGCGCTGAAGGCCAATTTCAACGACCAGGAAATTGCTGAACTCTCGGTGGCGATCGCGCAGATCAACAGCTGGAACCGTCTGGGCGTTGGCATGCGCCTGCCCGTTGCGGCCAAGGCGATCGCCTGAAGCCTCCTCAGCGCCGCTCCACCACCATCGGCGAGATGTGCAGGTTGTCGCGCAACTGGCCGACCACCTCGCCGGCGGCATTGCGCGAGGCGAAGGGCCCGGCCTGCAGCCGGTGCGTGCCGGATTCGCTGAACACGCGCAGCTGCGACGCCAGCGAAGGCACGCCGCGCGCGGCCTGGTTGAGCATGCTCTCGGCCCCGTCCCGCTCGCGGAATGCGCCCAGCTGCACCCAGAAGCCGGAAAGCGCCGCGGCGGGCCGCTGCGCGATGTCCGTGGGCAGCGGTGCCGGTGCTGGAGCGGTTGCCGCCTGCAGCGGCGGCAGCTCGTTGACCACGATCGCCTGCCGGCCCGGCGGAATGGAGGGCGGCGACTGCGCCGATTCCGGCCCCGCCCCCGCCCCCGTCGGCAGGGCCGCGGCGATCGGCGTCTGCGGAACGACGGGCATCGTCGATGCGGGCTGCGGCATGTCGCTGCCGGCCGCGGCGACCGGCGCCACCCATTCGGCCGGTACGCGCACCTGCTGCTGTTGCTGCGGCACAGGCGCACTCGCCACGCGCACCGGCGCGGGCGCATCGGCGGCGGCGTACGCCGTTCCCGAATCGCGCCGCCATGCGCCCGTGCGGATGTCCTCGTTCGTGATCCGCTCGATCTCCACCGGCGCCACGCCGCGCAGCAGGTCGAGCTTGAGCGCGGCCGTGTAGCTCAGGTCGATGATGCGGCCATCGACGAAGGGGCCGCGGTCGTTCACGCGCACGATCACCTCGCGCCCGTTGGCCGGATTGCGCACCCGCACGTAGCTCGGCAGCGGCAGCGTCTTGTGCGCGGCCGTCATGGCGTACATGTCGTAGGGCTCACCGCTGGACGTGGACGCCGCGTGGAACTTGCGCCCGTACCAGGATGCGAGCCCCGATTCGCGGAACGGCCGGTCGTCGGTGATCGGCGCATAGCCGCGGCCCAGCACCGTGTAGGGCTTGCTGGTGCCGCCCAGGGTGCGGATCGGCTCGACGCGGGGCTCGGCGTCGGGCACGCTGGCGAGGTCGGGCGGAATGTTGGTGCCAGGGCCGTCGCGGCCGCTGGCCACGCCGCCCCCGCTGCGCGGACCGCTGGCGCAGCCGGTCAGCAAGACCGCCACCGCCAGTGCGCAGATCGCCGCCGCCTTCTTCCCGGCGCTCCCGTCCTGTAGGCGGGCACCGCGCAGGCCGCCTGATCGGTCGGTCGAGGCCCCCTGCAAGACCTGCAAGGCCGGCGCTGCGGCATGAAGAGCGTGATGGCGGCCGGTGAACCTCATCCGCCGAACACCGCCTTCCACAACGCCAGCATGGCCTCGCGTTCGGCCGCCAGCGCCGGCGGCGTGACCTGCGTGGGCTCCTCGTTCAGGCGGGCTCGGTGCTGCACGCGGCGCAGCTCGCGGTAGGCGCGCGCTGCGCTGCGGCCCACGCCCTCGGGCAGCAGGCCGGCCAGTTCGGCGCGCAGCAGCAGGGCGATGTTGCCCACGTTCGGAATCAGCTCGGGGTGCTCGGCCGAGGACGACAGCACCAGGAACTGCACCGCGAACTCGGCATCGACCATGCCGCCGGGGCTGTGCTTCACGTCGAAGCGGTCGGGCTTCACCGGCCGCGCGCCGCGCAGCTTGTTGCGCATCGCGATGATCTCGGCCTTCAGCGCCTCGCGGTCGCGCGGCGCCACCAGCACGGCCTCGCGCACCTGGTCGAAGCGCGCGCCCAGCTCGGCGCCGTGGTCCTCGCTGCCCAGCACGAAGCGCGCACGCGTCATGGCCTGGTGCTCCCAGGTCCACGCGGTGTTGCTGCCGCGTCCGAGCTGGTATTTCTCGTAGGCCTCGAAGCTGGTGGTCAGCAGGCCGGAGTTGCCGTTGGGCCGCAGGGCGGTGTCGATCTCGAACAGGTCGCCCTCGCGCGTCTTCACGGTGAGCCAGTTGATGAGCTTGCGCACGTAGGCCGCGTAGACCTCGCCGGCGCGCTCGTCGTCGTCGTCGTAGACGAACACGATGTCGAGGTCGCTGCCGTAGCCCAGCTCCTTACCGCCCAGCTTGCCGTAGCCGATGATCGCGAACTGCGGCACCTCGCGGTGTCGGTTGCGCACGTGCGGCCAGCACCAGCGGGCGGTCACGCGCAGCGTGGCGTCGGCCAGCGCGCTGAGGTCGTCGGCCACCTGCTCGACGGTGATGCGGCCGTCCACGTCGCGCGCCAGGGTGCGGAACACCTCGGCGTGGTGCGCGTGGCGCAGCAGGTTCAGCAGCCGCTCCTCGTCGGCCTCGCCGGTGCGGGTGAGCGAAGCGTGGCGCGCGTCGAGCTCGCGCTCGAACTCGACGGCGACGAAGCGGCCCGAGAGCATCTCGTCGCTCGCGAGCTCGTCGATCACGCCGGGGTGCTGCATCAGGTAGCGCGCCGGCCACCTGGCCGCGCCCAGCAGGCGCAGCAGGCGCTCCTGCACGGCGGGGCGCTCGACCAGCAGCGCCAGGTAGCTCTCGCGGCGCATCAGAGGCTCGATCCAGTCGGCCCAGCGCATGGCGGCATCGACGTGGCGCGGGGTCTGGCCGGCGCCGTCGCCGTCGGGCTCCTTGAGCCACTGGCCGGTGCGCTGCACCAGCTGGCGCAGGCGCGCGCGGGTTTCCTCGCGCAGGGCGAGCACGCGGGGCTGCTCGCACCAGTCGCGGATGCGCTCGGCGAACACCGGGGGGAGGTCGCCGAGCAGGTCGGCCAGGTCGGCGGGCGCGGCAGCCTTCTTGCCGCTGCACTTGCCGTTGCAGGGCTTCTCGCCGCCCAGCAGCTTGTCGAACTCCTGCGCGACGAACTCGCGGTGCGTGTCGAGCTGCTCGAGGAAGGGGCAGCAGCTCGCGTAGCCCATGCTCTGGGCGATCCAGCGCAAATCGTCGTCGGACACCGGCAGCACGTGGGTCTGCTGGTCGTCGAGGTACTGGATGCGGTGCTCGACGCGGCGCAGGAACTCGTAGGCCGCGGCCAGCGCGTCGGCCGTCTCCTGCGGCATGAGGTTGGCGCGCGCCAGGCGCTGCAGCGCGTCGAGCGTGGGCCGCGTGCGCAGTTCGGGGAACTGGCCGCCGCGCACCACCTGCAGCAGCTGCACGGTGAATTCGATCTCGCGGATGCCGCCGCGCGAGAGCTTCACGTCGTTGGCGCGCTCGGGTCGGCCGGCGCTGCGGCGTGCCGACTGCTCGCGGATCTGGCGGTGCAGCACGCGCAGGGAATCGAACACGCTGTAGTCGAGGTAGCGCCGGAACACGAAGGGCAGCACCGCACCGCGCAGCGCCTGGGCCTGGCCCGCAAGCACGATGTCGCGCGGCGCGACCACGCGACTCTTCATCCAGGCGAAGCGCTCCCACTCGCGGCCCTGCACCTGGAAATACTCTTCCAGCGCATCGAGCGAGACCACGCTGGGGCCCGAGTTGCCATTGGGCCGCAGCGCGAGGTCAACGCGGAATACGAAGCCGTGCTCCGTGGTGTCGCCCACCAGCGCGTAGATGCGCTTGACTGCGCGCGCGAAGTACTCCTGGTTGGCCAGCCGGCCGCGCCCGTCGGCGTCGCCCTGGGTCTCGCCGTCGACGTCGTAGAGGTAGATCAGGTCGATGTCGCTCGACACGTTGAGCTCGCGCGCGCCGAGCTTGCCCATGCCCACGATCCACAGCTGTGCGCGCTGACCCTCGGGGCCGAGCGGGGCGCCGTGCGTGGCGTCGAGTTCGCGGCAGGCCTCGCGGCATGCGATGTCGAGTGCCAGCTCGGCCAGCTCGGTGACGGCGGTGGTCACCACGGCCAGCGGGGCCTGCTCGTCGCAATCAAGAGTTACAAGCCGCTCCATCACCAGCTGCCGCACAATGCGCAGGGCGTCGCCGACGCCGTCCCCGCGCTGGCGCAGTGCCTCGTAGGCCACCGCCATCGACTCGCGCCGCGGTGCGCCCGGGGGAAGCAATGCAAGCTCGGCGGCATACCTGCGGCGCAGGCGCTGCACGAACCTCGAATACGAAGAGAAGGCGTCCTGCGGCGCCGGAGAACTGGGAGAAATGGTGTCTGGCAACTGGTTCACACCGATGCTGGTTTCCGCGGAACCCGTCTGAAAGCTGGCGGTCATAATTCCGGACACAGCGCGATCCTCAATGAACGACACGGCGTCTTCCCCTTCACGTCTGCTCAAAATCACCGCTGTGACGGCGCGCTGGCTGCTCGGTCTCTTGATCGCTGCATGGCTTCTGCTGGCGCTGTCAGTCGTTGTCCTACACGCGTGGATTGTGCCGCGAATCGGCGATTTCCGTGACGCGCTCGAGGCGCAGGCTAGCAAGGCCATCGGCGTGCCGGTGCGCATCGGTTCGATCACCGCCCGCTCCGAAGGGCTTTTTCCGGCCTTCGAACTGCGCGACGTGGTGCTGCAGGACGCGGACAAGCGAGAGGCCCTTCGCCTCGCACGCGTGGTGGCCAGCGTGTCGCCGCGCTCGCTGTGGCGGCTCAATTTCGAGCAGCTCTACATCGAGGGCCCGCAGCTCGACGTGCGCCGCGACCGTCAGGGAAAGCTCCATGTGGCTGGTTTGCACATGGACACCGACACGACCGGAGAGACCCGCGGCGCCGACTGGTTTTTCGCGCAGCGCGAGCTGGTCATCGAAGGCGGCTCCGTGCGCTGGACCGACGAGCAGCGCAAGGCCGAGCCGCTTCTTCTGACCGACGTGCGCTTCGTCGCGCGCAACAGCGCCCGGCGCCACGGCCTGCGCCTGGACGCCACGCCGCCAACCGGCTGGGGCGAGCGCTTCACGCTGCGAGGCCAGTTCCGCCAGCCGCTGCTGTCGATCCGCACCGGCCACTGGCAGACCTGGGACGGCCAGCTCTACGCCGACCTGCCCTACATCGACGTCACCCGGCTGGGCCAGTACATCTCGCTCGATGCGCGCATCAAGGAGGGCAACGGCGCGCTGCGCCTGTGGGCCGACGTGGACGACGGCCAGGTCGTCGGCGGCGCGGCCGACCTGGGGCTCGACAAGGTCGACGTCTCGCTCGACAAGGGCCTGCAGCCGCTGGTGCTGCGCGCCGTCACCGGCCGCCTCGCCGGCCAGCTCACCGAGGAGACGCTGGAGTTCTCCACCACCGCGCTGCAGTTCGACACCAGCGACGGCATGCGCTGGCCCGGAGGCAACCTGTGGCTGCAGCACACGCCCGCCAGGGGCCGCACACCCGAGCACGGCGCGCTGCGCGCCGACCGGCTCGACCTGGCCGCGCTCGCGCTCATCGCCGACCGGCTGCCCCTGGGCGATGCCACCCACCGCCTGCTCGACAGCTACGGGCCGCGCGGGCTGGTCGAGCACGTCGACCTGAACTGGCAGGGCTCGCTCGGCGCGCCCACCCGCTACCAGGCCAAGGGCCGGGTCAGCGGGCTGCGCATCGCCTCGCAGCCGGCACCGACCGATGCAGCGGCGGGCCCGTCGCAGCAGACCCCTGCCGCTCCCGCCGCGATACCCACCTCGGCCGCGACGACCGCCTCCACCGCTGCCGCCACTGCCGCGGCCCCGCACCAGAGCCACGCCGGCACCCCCGGCCTGAGCGGCGCCACGGTCGACTTCGACGCCACCCACACCGGCGGCACCGCCACGCTCGCCATCGCGCAGGGCACGCTCGAATTCCCCGGCGTGTTCGAGGAGCCCGTCATTCCCGTCGAGCGGCTCTCCACGCAGCTGCAGTGGAAGCTCGACAGCGGCAATGGCGGTGCGCAGCTGCAGATGTCGAAGCTGAGCTTCGCCAACGTCGACGCCGAGGGCGAGGCCCAGGCCAGCTGGCGCACCAGCGATCCGACCACCTCGAGCAGCAAGTCGCGCTTCCCGGGCGTGCTCGACCTGCAGGGCAAGCTCACGCGCGCCGACGGCACGCGCGTGTTCCGCTACCTGCCGATGGACATTCCGCAGCACACGCGCGACTACGTGCGCGAGGCCGTCACAAAGGGCGTGGCGAGCAGCGTCGACTTCCGCGTGCGCGGCGACCTGCACGACATGCCCTTCAAGGACCCGAAGCAGGGCGACTTCCGCATCGCCGCCAAGGTGTCCGACGTCAACTACGCCTACGCGCCGCCTTCGATCACCAGCGCCACGCCTTCGCGCAACGGCACGCCGGCGCGCGTCTGGCCGGCGCTCACCGGCTTGTCGGGCGAGCTGGTGTTCGAGCGCGACAGCATGCTGGTGCGCAACGCGCGGGGCAGGCTGGCCGGCACCAGCGGAGTGGAAGTGACCAAGGGCGAGGCGCAGATCCCGGAGCTTTCGCATCACGCGCAGGTGCTGCGCGTCGACGTGCAGGCCAAGGGGCCGCTGGGCGAGGTGCTGCGCGCCGGCGCGCCGCTGGCGGGCCTGGAGCCGGGCGGCGTGGGCGAGATCATGCAGGCCGCGCGCGCCACCGGTTCGGCCGACTACAAGCTGCACCTCGAGCTGCCGCTGGAGGCCATGGACAACGCCAAGGTGCAGGCCAGCGTGGCACTGGCCGACAACGAACTGCAGGTGGTGCCCGAGGCGCCTTCGTTCACGCAGACGAAGGGCACCGTCAACTTCACCGAGACCGGCTTTTCGCTGGCCGGCGTGCAGGCGAAGCTGCTGGGCGGCGATGTCCGCGTCGAAGGGCGCGGGCGTTTCAGCGGGCCCGGGCGCGACGTCGCCCTGAAGGCGCAGGGCACAGCCACCGCCGACGGCCTGCGCAACGCGCGCGAAGTCGACTGGCTCGCGCGCCTCGCGAAGAAGGCGACCGGCAGCACGCCCTATACCGCCACCTTCTCGGTGCGCGACGGCGCGCCCGAATTCACGCTGGCCAGCAGCCTGCAGGGCCTGGCGCTGCAGTTGCCGCCGCCGCTCGTGAAGACGGCCGAGGAGCAGATGCCGCTGCGCATCGAGAAGAAGGTGCTCGCGCGCGAGACCAGCCGGCAGGGCGCCACCGTCGCCACGCAGGACCAGATCTCGCTCGACCTCGGCCGCGTGGGCGCCGTGCAGTACGTGCGCGAACTCTCCGGCGGCGAGGCGCGCGTGCTGCGCGGCAGCATCGGCGTGGGCCTGGCGCCTGGCGAGACGGCCAGCCTGCCCGACAAGGGCGTGTTCGCGAACATCAACATCGCCAAGCTCGACACGGCGGCCTGGGAGGCGCTGCTCGGCGAGGCCACGGGCTCGGGCTCGGCCGCGAGTGCGGCCACCGCCGGCACGACCACCGGCGCGGAAGCCCCCGAGCGCCCCGACGATCCGTCCATGGCATACCTGCCCACGCGCATCGCGGTGCGCGCGCAGCAGCTGGGCATCGCGGGGCGCACGCTGCACAACGTGGTGCTCGGCGGCACGCGCGACGGCAGCCTCTGGCGCGCCAACATCGACGCCACCGAGCTCAGCGGCTATGCCGAATACCGCCACGCGCAGGCCGGACGCCTCTATGCCCGTCTCGCGCGCCTGAAGATCGCGCCGACCGAGGCCACGCAGGTCGAGACCCTGCTCGACGAGCAGCCGGGCAACCTGCCGGCGCTGGACATCGTCATCGACGACTTCGAGCTGCTGGGCAAGCGCCTTGGCCGCGCCGAGATCGACGCGGTCAACCGCGGCGGCGCCGGCCGCGAGTGGCTGCTCAACAAGCTGACGTTCACCATGCCCGAGGCCAGCTTCGTGGCCAAGGGCACCTGGGCGGCGGTGACCGGCGCCCCGGCGGGCCAGCGCCGCACCGCCATGACCTTCAGGCTCGACATCGCGGACGCCGGCGAGCTGCTCACGCGCTTCGGCATGCCCGGCGTGCTGCGGCGCGGGCGCGGAAGGATGGAGGGCGACGTCAACTGGCGCGGCTCGCCGTTCTCGCTCGACTACCCGAGCCTGGGCGGGCAGCTGCAGCTCGACGTGGAGCAGGGCCAGTTCCTCAAGGCCGACCCAGGGCTGGCCAAGCTGCTGGGCGTGCTGAGCCTGCAGGCGCTGCCGCGCCGGCTCACGCTGGACTTCCGCGACGTATTCAGCGAGGGCTTCGCCTTCGACTTCATCCGCGGCGACGCGAAGATCAGCAAGGGCATCGCCAGCACCAACAACCTGCAGATGAAGGGCGTCAACGCCGCCGCGCTGATGGACGGCTCGGCCGACATCGTTCGCGAGACGCAGAACCTGCGCGTGGTGGTGGTGCCCGAGATCAACGCCGGCACCGCCGCGCTGGTGGCCACCGCCATCAACCCGGCCGTCGGCCTGGGCACCTTTCTCGCGCAGTGGGTGCTGAGCAAGCCGCTGTCCGCGGCGGCGACGCAGGAGTTCCACATCGAAGGCACCTGGGCCGACCCCAAGATAGCGAAGGTGCCGCGCACACTGCAGCTGCTGCCGCAGGCCATTCCCGGCGCGCCCGGCCTGCCGCCTACCTCGCGGACCGCGGACGACGGCAAGCAAACGGAGACCAAGCAATGAAAGTCGCAGCCATCCAGATGGTGTCGGCCATCGCCCGCGAAGCCAACCTCGCGCGCGCCCACGGCCTGCTCGCGCAGGCCGCCGCCGGCGGCGCCGAGCTCGCGGTGCTGCCCGAGTACTTCTGCATGATGGGCGCTCGCGACACCGACAAGCTCGGCCTGCGCGAGACCGCGGGCGCGGGCACGGTGCAGGGCTTCCTGGCCGACGTGGCGCGCGAGTTCGGGCTGTGGATCGTCGGCGGCACGCTGCCCATCGAGAGCACCGACGCCGAGCACGTGTTCAACAGCTCGCTGGCCTTCTCACCCGACGGGCGCTGCGTGGCGCGCTACGACAAGATCCATCTGTTCTTCTTCGACAACGGCACCGAGCGCTACGACGAGCGCCGCGTCATCGCACCCGGCGCGAAGCCGGTGGTGTTCGAGCTGCCCTCGCGCGACGGCCACCGCTGGCGCGTGGGCATGAGCGTCTGCTACGACCTGCGTTTTCCCGAGCTGTACCGCGCGCTTGCCAGGCAGGGCGCCGACCTGCTGCTGGTGCCCAGCGCCTTCACGCGCACCACCGGCGCCGCGCACTGGGAGGTGCTGCTGCGCGCCCGCGCCATCGAGAACCTGGCCTGGGTGGTCGCGCCCGCGCAGGGCGGCACGCACGAGAACGGCCGCCAGACCTGGGGCCAGTCGCTGGTCGTCGATCCCTGGGGCACGGTGGTGGCGCAGCAGGCCACCGACGAAGGCGTGGTGTTGTTCGATATCGATGCGGCGAAGGTGCAGAGCACGCGCACGCAATTGCCCGTGCTCTCGCACAGCGTTCTTTAGATGACCCCCAGGCCTCGCGCACTTTCTGTCGCTGCGCCAAACCCCTTCCAGGGGGCAACACCGACGGCCCGGCGAAGCCGCTTCCGTGGTGTTCCTGGAACGAGTCGCGTACCTTGCGGGTGGTGGTGTTGCCGGTATGTCTGATGCACTGCTGACCGTTGCACCGCAGCGATGGGCGCTGCTGGCCTATGCGCGGTTGCGCTCGCTGTGGCAGCGCTGGTTCCTGTGGCTGCTGCTGGCGGTGCTGGTGTCGGTGCTGCTTGTCACGGTGGTGTGGCTCGCCGGCCGGCACGAAGTGGAGCAGGTGCAGGCCGCGCTCGACCGCGACACCGCCGATGCGGTCGCCGACCTGCGCAGCGGCTTCCAGCGCAATGCGCAGAGCCTGCGCGCCACGCAGGCGCCCGGCGCCGATCCCGCCAGGTGGCCGGAGGTGGCCGCCGCGCTGCTGCGCGAGCACCGCGAGTGGCTGCGGCTCGAATGGCGCGACTCCGCGCTGCGCCCGCTGCAGGCCGTCAACACGCCCTACCGCATGCGCGTGCTCGACGAGGACACGCGCGGCCCCGACCAGTCCGACGTGTCGCTGGCCTGCGCCGCGGCGCGCAAGCTGGGCGCGTCGGCGTATTCGCCCAGCCACTACGTCCCCATTGCGGGCGGCGGCGGCATCGAGGTGATGGAGTTGTGCGTGCCGATCGACGCGGGCGGCTACCTGGTGGCCAGCTATTCGCTGCGCGACGCGCTGATCGAGCTGGTCGGCCCCACGCTCACGCGCGGCCAGGAAGTGGCCTTCACCGAGGCCGACGGCACGCGGCTGGTGGCGCTTGGCAGTTCGCGGCGCACCGGCACGCGCGTCTTCACCTCGCAGCAGCTCATCGACCTGCCGGGCACCTCGCTGATGCTGCGCGTGGACGGCTGGCGCGCGGCGCCCGACCTGTTTCCGAACATGCTCACCGCGCTGGTCACGGCGATCTCCATCGCGCTGGTGTCGGTGCTGGTGCTGCTCGCGCGCGACACGCGCCGCCGCCTGCGCGCCGAGCGCGACTTGGCCGATGCGCTGGCCTTCCGAAAGGCGATGGAAGACTCCGTCATCACCGGGCTGCGCGCGCGCGACCTGCGCGGGCGCATCACCTACGTGAACCCCGCCTTCTGCGAGATGGTGGGCTTCAGCCCCGAGGAGCTCATGGCCGACAACGCCGAGGCCCCCGAGGCCCCGTACTGGCCCACCGAACTGGCGCACGAATACCAGCAGCGGCAGGCGCGCCGCCTGGCCGGCGGCATGCCGCCGCGCGAGGGCTTCGAGTCGGTCTTCATGCGCAAGGACGGCACGCGCTTTCCGGTGCTGATCTTCGAGGCGCCGCTGATCAACGCGCACAAGGTGCAGACCGGCTGGATGAGCGCGTTCATCGACGTGAGCGAGCAGCGCCGCATCGAGGAACTCTCGCGCGCCAGCCAGGAGCGCCTGCAGGCCAGCGCGCGGCTGGCCACGGTCGGCGAAATGGCCTCGCTGCTGAGCCACGAGCTCACCCAGCCGCTGGCCGCCATCGCAAGCTATGCGAGCGGCTCGCTCAACCTGCTCGGCCCCGACGCCAGGGGCGACCAGGCCGAGGTGGCGATGGCGGTCAAGCGCATCGCCGAGCAGGCCGACCGCGCCGGGCAGGTGATCCGCAGCGTGCACGACTTCGTGCGCCGCCGCGACCGCACACGCGAGGCCGTGGCGCCGCAGGCGCTGATCGACGCGGTGCTGCCGCTGGTGCGGCTGCAGGCACGCAAGCTGGGCGTGATCATCGAGGTGGTGCTCGAAGACCGGCTGCCCGCGGTCATGTGCGACCGCACGCTGGTCGAGCAGGTGCTGCTGAACCTCGCACGCAATGCGATGCAGGCGATGGACGGCCCCGACAACGTCGGCAGCCGCGTGCTGCGGCTGCGCGTGGCGCGCGCGGTGGCGATGGGCGCCGCGGGCCAGGAAGACGGCCGGCGCTGGATCGAGTTCTCGGTGGCCGACCTGGGCAGCGGGATCAGCGAGGAGGTCGCCGAGCGGCTCTTCACGCCCTTCTTCACCACGCGCGCCGACGGCATGGGGCTCGGCCTAAGCCTGTGCCGCACCGTGGTGGAGCAGCACGGCGGCGCCCTCGTGTTCGAGCCCAACAAGCCGCGCGGAACCGTGTTCAGGTTCACGCTGCCGAGTACATGATCCGCCCCCAGGCTTCGCGCACTTCGTGTTGCTGCGCCGACCCCCTCGAAGGGGGAGGCGCCAGCGGCCCGGCGGAGCCGGTTCCTCGGTGCCCTCGAAGGGCCCGCGCCTGTTTTTGGATTGATTTGATATGCAACCGCTGATCGACGGCTTGATCTTCATCGTGGACGACGACGCCAGCGTGCGCGAGGCGCTGGCCTGGCTGCTGCGCTCGCGGCGCCTGGCCAGCGAGCACTTCGCGAGCGCGGAGGCGTTCGAGCAGTTTCTCGACCAGGGCCCGCTGCCTCAGCAGCCGCTGTGCCTGCTGCTGGACGTGCGCATGCCCGGCACCAGCGGGCTGGTGCTGTTCGACCGCATCGTCGAGCGCGGCCTGCTGCCCTCGATGCCGGTGATCTTCCTCACGGGCCATGCCGACGTGCCGACGGCCGTCGACGCGGTCAAGCGCGGGGCCTTCGACTTCTGCGAGAAGCCCTTCTCCGACAACGCGCTCGTAGACCGCATCGAGCATGCACTGAACGCGTCTCTGCAGGCGCTCGAGGTGCAGCGCGCGCGCCGGGGCCTGGCCGAGCGCATCGGCGAGCTGACCGAGCGCGAGCGCGACGTGATGCGGCTGGTGGTCGAGGGCCTGCCGAACAAGCTCATCGCCGACCAGCTCGCGATCAGCGTGCGCACGGTGGAAGTCCACCGCGCGCGCGTGTTCGACAAGATGGAAGTGAAGTCGGCCGTCGAGTTGGCCAACCGTCTGCGCGAACTCTAGCCCCCGGATTCTTTGCGGAACACCTCGGAACCGGCACTACCGGGCCGCGGGTGTTGCCCCCTGCAAGGGGGCACAGCGCACGCAGTGCGCGAAGCCTGGGTCAGCTCAGGACCACCGCGGAACCGGCTTCGCCGGGCCGCAGGTGGTGCCCCCTGAAAGGGGGTTGGCGAAGCGACACGAAGTGCGCGAAGCCTGGGGGTCAGCCCTTTTCTGCCACGAAGATTTCGACGCGGCGGTTCTGCGCGCGGCCGGCCGCCGTGTTGTTGTCC
>CAJYQC010000443.1 GCA_913776885.1 uncultured Variovorax sp. | reverse complement strand
GCAGCCGGTTGCGCGGGTCCCGCCCGATAGGGGCGTCGACCTGCCGGGCCGCCGCGCCCTCCCACGGTCTGTGGCCGATGGCCAGGTACTGCCGCTTGACCTCGCGCGCGGCGATCAGCGCCACCATTGCATCCATGGCGGGGCGCGTGCGGGCCACCACCATCAGGCCGCTGGTGTCGCGGTCGAGCCGGTGCACGATGCCGGCGCGCGGCAGCAGCACGGCCTTGGGGTCGAGCGCCAGCAGGCCGTTCAGCAGCGTGCCGCTCCAGTGGCCCGGTGCCGGATGCACCACGAGGCCGGCCGGCTTGTCGACGATGCGCAGGTGCTCGTCCTCGTAGACGGTGACGATGTCCATCGCCTCCGGCCGGAAGGCCTGGCTCTGGGGCGTGGGACGCAGCTCGATGCGGCCCGACTGCCCCGCCCTGACGGGGGCCGAGGCCTTGGTGACCGTGCGCCCCTGGAGTTCGACGACGCCCGCTTCGATCAGCTGCTGCAGGTAGCTGCGGGAGAACTCAGGCACCAGCGCGGCGAGCGCCCGATCGAGCCGCTGCCCGTGCTGGGCCTGGTCGATGGCGAAGGGCCGCTGCTCGCTGGCCTCGGCCGGGTCCGCGCCCTCGTCGTGCTCGGCCACCTCCGGGCTGTCGGGGATATTGCCCAGGGGGTCGGTCGATATAATTGAGGGCAACTGTTTCACGAAAGCCGTATGTGATGATTCGCGCCAAATTATCGGTCCCCGCCTGGATCGCGCTCAGCGCGGCGGCTCTGCTGGCAGGCTGCTCGTCGACTCCCTCCGCCGACAAGACCGCCTCCTGGAGCCCCAACCGCATCTATTCGGAAGCCAAGGATGAAGCAGGCTCCGGCGCCTACGACAAGGCGATCCCCCTCTACGAGAAGCTCGAAGGCCGCGCGGCTGGCACTCCGCTGGCCCAGCAGGCTCAGCTGGAAAAGGCGTACGCACAGTACAAGTCGGGCGAAAAGGCCGCAGCCATCTCCACCGTCGACCGCTTCATCAAGCTGCACCCGGCCAGCCCCGCGCTCGACTACGCGCTCTACCTCAAGGGCGTGATCAACTTCAACGACGACCTCGGCATGTTCGCGTTCCTGACGCGCCAGGATCTGTCGGAGCGCGACCAGAAGGCCGCCAAGGAGTCGTTCGAGGCTTTCAAGGATCTGGTCACCCGCTTCCCCGATTCGCGCTACGCCCCCGACGCGCGACAGCGCATGAACTACATCGTGAACTCGCTCGCGCAGTACGAGGTTCACGTTGCCCGCTACTACTACACGCGCGGCGCCTACCTCGCGGCCATCAACCGCGCCCAGGTCGCCCTGGCCGACTACCGCGAAGTGCCGGCGCTCGAAGAAGCCCTGTACATCATGGTCAAGTCGTACGACGCACTCGGCATGAAGGACCTGCGCGACGACGCCCAGCGCGTGCTGACGACCAACTATCCGCAGAGCACCTTCCTCGCCAACGGCTTCAAGAGCAAGGACGATCCCTGGTGGAAGGTCTGGTAAGCCAGGCGACCACTTCCAGCCGGTAGGGCCGCAAGCGCCCTGCCGGAGCCTCCCGCTCCTTCCGCTCAGTTCTTGAGCGCCTCCAGCGCGGCATCGAAATCGGCTTCGGTTTCGAGCCGCCGCATCGGAGGCAGGGCCGCCAGCAGCCGGCGGCCGTAACCCATCGCCACCAGGCGCGTATCGCAGATCGCCAGCACGCCGCTGTCGCTTTCTCGCCTGATCAATCGCCCCGCACCCTGCTTGAGCGCCACCGCCGCCTCGGGCAGCGAATAGTCGGCGAACGAACTGCGCCCCTGCGACTCCAGACGCTGCGAGCGCGCCTCGACCAGCGGATCGTTTGGCGGAGGAAACGGCAGCTTGTCGATCACCACCAGCTGCAGCACGTCGCCCGGAGCGTCGAAGCCCTCCCAGAACGATGCCGAGGCGACCAGCACGCAGCCGGCACGCCCTGCGCTCGAGCCTTCGCGGAACCGGTCCATCAGCACGCGCTTGGGCAATTCGCCCTGGACCAGCACTTCGGGCCGCAGCTGCGCGTCGAGCAGCTCGAAGCGCTGCCTCATCTCGTCGCCGATGGTTCGCAGAGCGCGCAGCGTGGTCGTCAGCACAAGCGTACGGCCGCCGAGCTCTGCCGCTCCGCGCGCGGCGAGCTGCGCAACGCGCTGGCTATGGGAGGGATCGTTGGGCTTGGGAAAGGCTCGCGGAACGTAGATCGCCGCCTGCGAGGCGTAGTCGAAGGGGCTCTGCACGCGCAGCACTTCGGCGTCCCGAAGGCCGCAAGGTTCGGTGAACCAGCGCAGCGTGGGCTCGTCGCCCAGCGTGGCCGAGGTGAAGACCCAGGCGCGGCGTCCCTCTTCCCGCGGGACGTGAGACCGCGCCGGCTGCTCGCCGTAGGCGTCGAGGCCGTCTTCTTGCTCGTCCCCGTCGAAACCGTCCTCCTCGGCATCGTCCGCGATCTTGAGCACCCGCTTGCGCATCGCATCGGCGATGTCTAGCGGCGATTCGACCAGCCGCAGCTGCATGCCCACGTCCACCCAGCGCACGGAATCGACTTCGCACGACAAGGCGAACTTCGCCGTGCGTTTCGCCAGTTGGCGGGCCCGCTCGTGCAGCCTCACGAAATCGGGCGAGATTTCGCTGACAGTGTCCAGTCCTTCGGCTGCCGCCTGGAACGCGTGCAGCAGTTCGTCGAGCGCTCCCTGCC
Organism: uncultured Variovorax sp.; assembly: GCA_913776885.1. Taxonomy (GTDB): domain Bacteria; phylum Pseudomonadota; class Gammaproteobacteria; order Burkholderiales; family Burkholderiaceae_C; genus Variovorax. The sequence continues at coordinate 254 of CAJYQC010000443.1, read as the reverse complement.
ATGCGTCAGGGTCGATGCCCTCCGGCGACGCGCCCAGCCAGCGCAGCTTGGCGCCGGGCCATTGCTTGCCTACCACCAGCCGAAGCTCGCGCGCAGCGCGCTCGGTGGCGGACACGAGTTGCTGCCAGTCGACGAGGCCGCGCGCATGCTGCAGGCCGGCGGCGAGCATGTCGCGCGCGAAGTCGAGGGCCTGCCCGGTTCCGAGCTGCGCCCCCAGGAACTGCACACCCGTCTCGTTGAGCTGGTGGGCTTCG
>CAJYQC010000442.1 GCA_913776885.1 uncultured Variovorax sp. | reverse complement strand
CTGTCCTCCAGCTTGGCGATCTGCCGGCTCACCGCCGATGAGGCCACGAAGAGGCGCGCGGCCGCCTGGTTGACCGAGCCGCTGCGCGCCACTTCGAGGAAGTGCCGCATCGGGATGCTGAGGAGCGGGAGCGTCATGGCAGGGTTGGAAGTGGCCAAAGTATTGCCTTCAAGGCAATGGTAGCTTGCCAAAACGATGCTGGAAGCATCGGCCTTCAGGCCTTGTACTTGCTGCCCCGATGGACCGAAAGACAAGGAACCCTTCATGCAACGCAAGGACAGCCTCGCCGCCGCAGCCACCTACTTCGACAAGGGCGGCTTCTTCGCCGACCTCCAGCGCCGCGTCGCCTTCCGCACCGAAAGCGACACCGGCGCCGCCACGCCTGCGCTCGAGGCCTACCTGCGCGAGGAGATGATTCCGCCGCTCGCCGCACTCGGCTTCGCCTGCGAGGTGGTCGCCAACCCGGTGCCCGGCGGCGGCCCTTTCCTCATCGCCCGCCGCATCGAGGACCCGTCCCTGCCCACGGTGATGAGCTACGGCCACGGCGACGTGGTCAGCGGGCAGGACGCGCACTGGGACGAGGGCCTGGCCCCCTGGGCGCTGACCGTGCGCGGCGAGCGCTGGTACGGGCGCGGCACGGCCGACAACAAGGGCCAGCACAGCATCAACCTCGGCGGCCTCGCCGCGGCGCTGGAAGCCCGCGGCGGCCGGCTCGGCTACAACGTGACCTGGCTCGTCGAGATGGGCGAGGAGGCCGCCTCGCCCGGCCTGCACGCGGTTTGCGCGCAGCAGCGCGACAAGCTGCGCGCCGACCTGTTCATCGCCAGCGACGGACCGCGCGTGAGCGCGGCGCGGCCGACGCTGTTCCTAGGCTCACGCGGCGCGGTCAACTTCAGCCTGCGCCTGCGCGCCCGGCCGCGCGGCTATCACTCGGGCAACTGGGGCGGTGTGCTGGTCAATCCGGGCACCGTCGTCAGCCATGCGGTGGCTTCGCTGGTGGATGCGCGCGGACGCATCCTCGTCGAGGCGCTTCGCCCGCCGCCGGTCACACAGGCGGTGCGCGATGCGGTGGCCAGCATCGCCATCGGCGGCGGCGCGGACGATCCCGAGGTCGACGAAGGCTGGGGCGAGCCCGGCCTGAGCCCGGCGGAGCGGCTGGTGGCCTGGAACACCATCGAGGTGCTGGCGCTCGGCGCAGGCTCGCCGCAGCGGCCCGTCAACGCGATTCCCTCGGAGGCCGTGGCGCACTGCCAGCTGCGCTTCGTGGTCGGCACGCCCTGGCAGGACCTGCAGAAGATCGTGCGCGCGCACCTCGATGCGCACGGCTTCGGCCAGGTCGAGGTGGAGGTCACGCTGACCGGCGCCGCGACACGGCTCGACGTGGAGAACCCCTGGGTGGGCTGGGCGCGCCGGTCCATCGAGGAAAGCAGCGGCCAGCGCCTGGACCTGCTGCCCAACCTGGCCGGTTCGCTGCCCAACGACGTGTTCGCCGACCTGCTCGGGCTGCCCACGCTGTGGGTGCCGCATTCGTACCCCGCCTGCGCGCAGCACGCGCCCAACGAGCACCTGCTCGCGCCGCTGGCGCGCGAGGGCCTGCAGATCATGGCCGGCCTGTACTGGGACCTGGGCGAGCCGGGCCTTGCTCCCTGGGCCGCCGGCCGGCTCGCGCAATCCGCTTCCACTCTCTCCTGACACGCACCATGGACATCGCCATCTCCCGTCGCCGCTTCGGCCTGCTTCTTTCGGCTTGCGCCGTGTCGGGCGCTCATTCGCCCGTCTTCGCCCAGGGGGCCTGGCCCGAACGTCCGATCAAGCTCGTCGTGCCTTTCCCGCCGGGCGGCGGCACCGACCTGGTCGCGCTGGCGATGGGGCAGACGCTGTCGGAGCAGCTCGGCCAGCCCGTCGTGATCGACAACAAGCCCGGCGCCTCCACCATCATCGGCACCGACGCGGTCGCCAAGGCCGCGCCCGACGGCTACACGCTGCTGCTCTCGGGCTCGACCAGCTTCAGCGTGAACCCGGCCCTGCGCGCCAGGCTGCCCTACGACACCGTGCGTGACCTCGCGCCCATTGCCATCGTGGCGCGCACGCCGCTGGTGCTGGTGGTGGGCAAGGGCCAGCCCTGGCAGTCGCTGCCCGAGCTCGTCGCGGCGGCCAAGGCCAAGCCGAAGAGCATCCGCTACGCCACCTTCGGCTCGGGCTCGGGGCCGCACCTGTCGGGCGAGCTGTTCGCGCTGGCGGCGGGCATCCAGCTGCAGGACATTCCGTACAAGGGCAGCAGCCAGAGCGCGCTGGCGGTGATCAGCGGCGAGGTCGAGATCGCCATCGACACCGTCGCGGCCGTGGCGCCGCACGTGCGCGCGGGCAAGCTGCGTGCGCTGGGCATCGTGGGCGCGACGCGCTCCAGCATGCTGCCCGAGGTGCGCACGCTCGCCGAGCAGGGCCTGCCCGAGGCCACCTTCGACGCCTGGTACGGCTTCGCCGCCCCTGCGCGCACGCCGGCGCCGGTGATCGACAAGCTCGCCCGCACGGTCGTCGCGACCATGGGCCACCCGGCGCTGCAGGCGCAACTGCGCGCGCAGGGCATGGAGCCGGTGGCCATCGGCGCGGCGGCCTTCCGCGCGCAGATGGAAGGCGAGATTTCGCGCTACCGCGCGCTCGCCCACCGGGCGGGCATCGCGGCGGAGTAGGGGCTCAGGCCCTCAGGCGTTCAGGAAGTCGCGCAGCGCGAACAGCACCTCGTCGGGCGCCTCGCTCATCAGCGCGTGGCCCGCGTGCACCGTCACCACCTTCGCGTTGCGCGCCTTGCCCACCAGTGCCTTGGTGGCGCGCGGAGGCGTCATCTGGTCGGCGTCGCCGAGCAGGAACAGCACCGGGCACTGCACCTTCTCGATGGCCGCCTCGCCGTTGGCGTAGTCGTTGCAGGCCTTGAAGCCGATGTGGAACACGTTCGCCTCGCGGTTGCTCGCGAGCACGCGGCGCATCAGCGCGCGCGAGCTGCCGTAGAGCCAGGTGCCCGGGCCGAGCGAGGAGGGCGGCGGCGCCAGCAGCGAGTGCGAGAAAGTGTTGACCATGGCGATGGCGCGCTGCGGATCGCTCACCGAGCTCTCGAGCAGCGCGGGCGAAACCGCCATCGGATAGGCCGTGCCGACCATCGCGAGCTGCGTGATGCGCTCCGGCGCGCGCGAGGCCGCTTCCAGCGCGATCAGCGAGCCGAAGCTGTGGCCGACCAGCGCGGCTTTCTGCACGCCGGCCGCGTCGAGCAGCGCGATCACGAACTGCGCTGCCTCTTCCACGCTGGCCGGCGGCGGGCCCTCGCTCTTGCAATGGCCCGGCAGGTCGACCGCGAGCACGTTCCAGCCGTGGTTGGCGAACCAGCGGCTCTGCAGGATCCACACGCTGTGGTCGTTGAGCACGCCGTGGATGAACACGACCGTGGGCTTGGCCGCATCGAAGGGCTTGCCGCCGGTGTAGCAGTAGGTGGCGTGGCCGTTGACGGTGTAGTTCATCTCAGGCACCCGCCTTTTCCGCGGCCTTCAGGGCGCGCTTGAGGTCGTCGATCAGGTCGGCCGGGTCTTCCAGGCCGATCGACAGGCGGATCGTGCCCTGCGAGATGCCCGCACCGGCCAGCGCCTCGTCGGTCATGCGGAAGTGCGTGGTGCTCGCGGGGTGGATCACCAGGCTGCGGCAGTCGCCCACGTTGGCCAGGTGGCTGAAGAGCTTCAGCGCCTCGATGAAGGCCTTGCCCTGGGCGCGGCTGCCCTTGATGTCGAAGCTGAACACGGCTCCGGCGCCGCGCGCGCCGTGGCGCAACAGCTTCTGCGCGAGCGCGTGGCTCGGGTGCGACTCGATCAGCGGATGCCCCACGCGCGACACGAAGGGGTGGCTCGCGAGGAACTCGACCACCTTCTGCGTGCTGTCGATGTGGCGCTCCATGCGCAGCGGCAGCGTCTCGATGCCCTGCAGGATCAGCCAGGCCGTGTGCGGGCTCATGGAAGCGCCGAAGTCTCGCAGGCCCTCGCGCCGGGCGCGCAGCAGGAAGGCGCCGACGGTGCTTTCCTCGCTGAACACCATGTTGTGGAAGCCGTCGTAGGCCTGGGTCAGCTCGGCGAACTTGCCTGATTTCTCCCAGTCGAAGCTGCCGCCGTCGACCACCACGCCGCCGATGACGGTGCCATGGCCCGACAGGAACTTGGTGGCCGAGTGGTAGACCAGGTCGGCACCCCAGTCGAAGGGCTTGATGAGGTAGGGCGAGGTGAGCGTGGAATCGACCAGCAGCGGCACGCGGGCCGCGTGGGCGATGTCGGCCACGGCCGGGATGTCGAGCACGTCGAGCCCGGGGTTGCCCACGGTCTCGCCGAAGAAGAGCTTGGTTTCGGGCCGTACTGCGGCGCGCCAGCCGTCGAGGTCGCCGGGCTTCACGAAGGTGGTCTCGATGCCGAAGCGGCGCATCGTGTAGTGCAGCAGGTTCTGCGAACCGCCGTACAGGGCCGTGCTGGCCACGATGTGCGAGCCCGCGCCCATCAGCGTGGCCACAGACAGGTGCAGCGCCGCCTGGCCGCTGGCGGTGGCGATGGCGCCGATGCCGCCTTCGAGCGCCGACACGCGCTGCTCCAGCACTGCGTTGGTCGGGTTGCTGATGCGCGAATACACGTGGCCGGCGCGCTCCAGGTTGAACAGGGCGGCCGCGTGGTCGCTGGATTCGAAGACGAAGGAGGTGGTCAGGTGGATCGGCACCGCCCGCGCGCCGGTGGCGGGGTCGGGCGCGGCGCCGGCGTGCAGCGCGAGGGTGTCGAAACCGGGGTCGGAATATCCGGGCATGAGGGCCTTTCTCGTGTCTGAGCGGTTGTCTCCTGGCAAAGCCCCGTTACGTCTGCAATTCAGCGTGCGCGACAGGGGCGCTCAGGTCGGCGTCGATTGTGGGCTATATTCAAAAACGGCACGCCCGCCGAGATAGCCGGGATTGAGTCCCCAGAGGAGCAGAACGATGAAAGTCAGCGACATCCTTCGCGTCAAGGGCAATACGCTCTTCACCATCACACCAGACGACCAGCTGGCGGAAGCCGCCAAGACGATGGCGGAAAAGGACATCGGTTCGCTGGTGGTCATGGAGCACGGCGACCTGGTCGGCATGCTCACCTTCCGCGAGGTGATCGTGACCATCGTCGCCAACGGCGGCCAGGTCGGCACCACGCTCGTGCGCAAGGCCATGGACGACGCCCCCGTTACCTGCACCCTCGAAACCGACCTCGACGAAATCCGCCGCATCATGCTGGAGCGCCACGCGCGCTACATGCCCGTGATGGACAAGCGCATGCTGATGGGCGTGATCAGCTTTTACGACGTGGCCAAGGCGGTGGTGGACAGCCAGAACTTCGAGAACAAGATGCTCAAGGCCTACATCCGCGACTGGCCCGAAGAGGACGAAAAGGCCGGCTGACCGCAGACTGCCTGGCGCAACGCCTGGCTCGACGCGAGAACACCGAGGAACCGGCTCCGCCGGGCCTCAGGTGTTGCCCCCGGCAGGGGTTGGCGAAGCGGACGCGAAGTGCCGCGCAGCCTGGGGGCGAGCCCCTGTTCCCCTAGCCCCTTATTCCTTGATGTTGGCGGTCTGCACGATCTTCTGGTTGCGCGCGTACTCGGCCTGCACGAACTTCGCGAACGACTCCGGCGTGCCGCTGCCTGGCAGCGCGCCTTGCTCCACCAGCTTCGCGCGCACGCCTTCTTCCTGAAGCACCGCGTTGAGCTCCTGGTTGATCTGTGCGATCACGGCCGGCGGCGTCTTCGCGGGCGCGAAGATGCCGGTCCAGCTCACCATGTCGAAGCCCTTGAGGCCCGGCATCTCGTCGAAGGTGGGCACGTTGGGCAGCGCGGCCAGCCGCTTGCTGCCGGTGATGCCCAACGCCTTCAGCCGCTTGCCGTTCACGTGCGGAATCGCGCTGGTGCTCACCAGCATCGCCAGGTCGACCTGCTCGCCGATCACGTCGGTGGCGATCTGCGCGCCGCCGCGGTAGGGCACGTGCGTGACGAAGATGCCGCTGCGCTCCTTGAGCAGCTCCATCGCCAGCTGCAGCACCGTGCCCACGCCGGAGGTCGCGTAGTTGTACTTGCCGGGCTTGGCCTTGGCCAGCTTCACGAAGTCGGAGAAGGTCTGGGCCTCCAGGCCGGGGCGGGCCACCAGCACCATCGGCGCGGTGTTGAGCATGCCGACCGGCGCCAGGTCCTTCAGCGGGTCGAAGCGGAAGGCCGAGGGGTTCACCAGCTTGCCGATGGCGATGGCGCTGTCGGGGCCCGCCACCAGCGTGTAGCCGTCGGGCGCAGCGTTCACCGCCTTCGCCACGCCGATCGCGCCGCCCGCGCCGGCCACGTTCTCGACCACCACCGACTGCTTGAGCCGCTCGCCCAGGCGCTGGGCCACCAGGCGCGCGTTCACGTCCACGCTGCCGCCGGCGGTGAAAGGCACGATCAGCGTGATGGGCTTGGCCGACGGCCATGCCTGCTGCGCGGAAGCCATGGTGGGCAGGGCGGCGCATAGCGTGGTCGAAAGCGCTGCGCAAAGCAGCAGGCGGCGGGGTGTGTTCATGGCGTGGGTCATCCTTGGTGATCGGGGGAGGGAGAGGGCTC
>CAJYQC010000441.1 GCA_913776885.1 uncultured Variovorax sp. | reverse complement strand
TGCGATGCCCGCGTCAGCGCGCCTTGACGCCGCGGACGTGGTCGTCCAGCTCGGTGAACGACGGGCGCTCGGTCGAGAACAGCACCTTGCGGCCGAACTCCACCGCCAGTTGCGGCGCGTAGCCGTTCAGGTTGGCCAGCAGCGTGACCTTGGCGCACTGGTAGATCTTCATGCCCTCTTCCACCTTCTGCTCGATCAGCGAGGCCAGCGGCGAGACGAAGCCGTAGGCCAGCAGCACACCGAGGAAGGTGCCCACCATCGCGTGCGCGATCAGTGCGCCCATCTCCGAAGGCGGCAGGTGCGCCGAGCCCAGGGCGTGCACCACGCCCATCACGGCCGCGACGATGCCCAGCGCGGGTAGCGCGTCGCCCACGCGCGAGAGGCTGTGGCCAGGCACTTCGGCCTCGTGGCGGATGGTCTCGATCTCGTGGTCCATCAGCGCCTCGATCTCGTGCGCGTCGGTGTTGCCGCTGATGACCAGGCGCAGGTAGTCGCACAGGAACACGGTGATGCCCTCGTGCGCGAGGATGCTCGGGTAGCGCGTGAAGATCTCGCTCTGCGACGGATCCTCGACGTCGGTCTCCAGCTTCATCATCCCTTCCTTGCGGGCCTTGGCGAGCAGCTCGTACAGCAGTGCGAGCAGGTCCATGTAGAGCTGGCGGTTGTGCTTGGAGGTGCGCAGCAGCAGCGGCAGCTCCTTGATGGTGGCCCGGATGGTCTTGCCGTTGTTGCCGGCGATGAAGGCGCCCAGCGCCGAGCCGCCGATCATGAGCAGCTCGATCGGCTGGAACAGGACGCCGAAGTGTCCGCCCATGAGGCCGTAGCCACCGAAGACGGCACCGATCACCACGATGTATCCAACCAGAACCAGCACGCGCTTCCCCTCTCGCCCCGCGGGCGTCGAATCAACAAAGCCCCGCGGCGGCCAAGGCCGCGCACGAGGCGCTTTTCCTAGACTGCGCCGCCGATGTCCATCACGGGCGCCACCGCGATCAGTCCACCGCGCCGCCGCTCCGTTGCCTTGGGCTTGCGTGCCTTGCCAGCCCGCGAAGGCGGCCTGCACAGCACGCACACGTATCCGTTCTTGTTGTCGTGCGCATGGGCCACAAAATGGCCGCCGCAGCGACAGCAGGTGCTCAGCTGCAGCATGTCGCTGTCGAAGAAGCGCACCATGGTCTCGGCGCGGGTGAAGTCGAGCACCACCTCGCCGCCGTTGGCCTCGACCTGCTGCGTATAGAGGCGGTAGGCCTTGATGAGGGCGGGCAGTTCGTTCTCGTCGGCCTCATCGAGCATGAAGCGATAGATGTTGTAGAACATCGACGAGTGGATGTTGGCCAGCCACGTCATGTACCAGTCGGTGGAGAAAGGCAGCAGGCCTTTGGGCGGAGAGACGCCCTTGAGCTCCTTGTAGAGGCGGATCAGCCGCTCGCGACTGAGCGTGACCGCGGACTCCAGGAACTGCAGGCGTGCGCCGAGGCCGATCAGCTCGATCGCGAGCTGCACCTGCCGGACCTCGCCCAGGACGCTCTTGCTGGTCACGCTGCGCCCGCTCCGCGCATCGGCGCCTGAGACTGGGCCTGCGCCTGACGCGCTGCCATCAATATCGACATGTGCGCCTGCTGCAGCGCCGGCTCCTTGCCTTCGCCGACCACCGCAAACATCGGCCGGTCGTCCAGCCGGAAGCTGCACAGAAGGAAGTTGGAAGCAGCCAGCTTCACGATCTGGCTGAGCGACATGTTCGCCAGCAGATCGGCCAGTTCACGACCCACCCCGAGACGGAACATGGCCTCGGCCCGGTCCTGCTTCACCAGCTTCTGCGCCAGCAGCATGTAGGCCAGGTTTATCTCCCCAATTTCCCTCGAAATCACGCCGTTGGCGTTGATGTTGACGTTTTCCATGTCTGATCCCATTTCCGATTCAAAGCTCACTTCGCGCTCCTAACAATCGTGTATACATTATATACACAAAGTTTTACATGTTGAAGTGTTTTGTATGACAGAGGGGCAAAAAATGTAGGAACGAACTGACAGTCCGTGACTCGTCTCCGAATGACAGGGCTCGGTTTACGGTTGTAGAACTTGCAGTAACAAATGTTGCACGAACTACAGAAAAATCACCGAAGTTATTCGTGAATGGCATCGAATTGATAAATCCTATTGATTTATCTCGAGCAGCTGAAAAGGCTTTTTTGCGAATTTCCCTGCCCATGATTTCACATTGATCCATGTGGTCAATAGTCGCCTGCGCGACCCTCCAGCTGATAGACCCAGGCCATCACCTCGGCCACCGCGAGGTACAGCTGCGGCGGGATCTGCCGGTCCAGGTCGACCTGCATCAGCAGCTTCACGAGATCTGCCGACGAGTGCACGTAGAGGCCGTGCTCGCGCGCCTCGCGCATGATCGATTCGGCCACCACGCCATAGCCCTTGGCGACGACCACCGGCGCACGCGTCTTGTCGGCGTACGACAGCGCGACCGCGCTGCTGCGGTTGTCGAGCACCTCGCTCATGCGGGCTCCTTCTCTGCGACCAGCACCTGGTGCAGCTGCAGCCCGGCGGCATCGAAGCGCTTCGCGAGCCGGGCGGTATCACCCCGCAGGCGCGCCATGGTGGACGCCTCGCGCGCGAACAGATGCGCCTGCACGGCCGCGCCGTCGAGGCTCAGCCGCAGGTCGACTTCGCCGAGCCGAGGCAATTGGAGCGACACCATGGTCGACCAGCGGCGCGCGCCCTCCTCTTCAGCCACTGTGCCCTCGCGCGCGTCGGACCGGGCCTGCTGCTCTTCCTGGACGGTCCAGCTCATCGGCACCTCGGGCCATGCATGGCCGCTCCAGCGGAAGATTGAGCTCGCCAGCAGGTCGAGCTGCTGGTGCACCAGCGAGACGGCCTGCGGATGGATCACCTCGGCTGCGCGCGATGCAGGCTGCGCCGCGCCGATGTCGCCCTGGCGCGCGGATTCGCCGGCGCGGTGCGCGGGCGCCGAATCGAGCGCGCCCCCGGCCGATGCGCTCTCGGGCTGGCGATAGGCGGCCTGCACCCGCGCC
>CAJYQC010000440.1 GCA_913776885.1 uncultured Variovorax sp. | reverse complement strand
ACTTTTATTTCTCTATTTCGGATGATTGGAGTTTTATTCCATAATTTCTATTCATATGGAATCAATCTCGCTCGATTCAACCGACCTGCGCCTGCTCGATGCCTTGCAGCGCGACGCCTCCCAGACCAACCAGCGCCTGGCCGCTGACGTGGGCATCTCCCCGCCCACCTGCCTGCGCCGCGTGCAGCGGCTGCGCGACATCGGCCTGATCGAGCGCCAGGTCGCGCTGCTGTCGCCCGAGCGGCTCGCCGCAGTGCTGGGCCACGGCCTGCAAGCGGTGATCGAGATCTCGCTCGACCGGCAGGACGCCGCCTCGCTCGACGCCTTCGAGGCGCGCGTGATCGCCGACGATGCGGTGCAGCAGTGCTGGCGCGTGTCGCCCGGCCCCGACTTCGTGCTGGTGGTGGCGGCGCGCGACATGCCGGACTACGCCGCGCTCACGCAGCGCCTGTTCACGGCCGATGCGAACGTGCGCAACGTCAAGGCCTTCTTCAGCCTGAAGCGCGCGAAGTTCGAACCCCGGATGCCGCTGGCATCAGGGGCCTGAAGGCCGTCCTCAGGCCTTCGGCTTCTTCTGCGGGCGCTTCCAGTTCGGGAAGCTGACCGCCTTGCTGCGCGCCACGGTCAGCGCGCCCGGCTCGGTCGACTTGTTGATTGTCGAGCCGCCACCGATGGTGCCGCCCGCGCCGATGGTGATGGGCGCCACCAGCACGCAGTTGCTGCCCACGTGCACGTCGTCGCCGATCACGGTGCGGTGCTTGTTGGCGCCGGCGTAGTTGGCGGTGATGCTGCCCGCGCCGTAGTTCACGCGCTCGCCCACGGTGGCGTCGCCCAGGTAGGCCAGGTGGTTGGCCTTGGCGCCGGCGGCCAGCGTGGAGTTCTTCACTTCCACGAAGTTGCCGATGTGCACTTCCGCGCCCAGTTGCGCGCCGGGCCGCAGCCGCGCGAACGGGCCGACCAGCGCGCCCGCGCCGATGGTGACGCCGGCCTTCTCGCCGTCGATGTGGGTGAACGGATGGATCACCGCGCCGGCCTCGATGCGCGCGTTGGCGATCACGCAGTTCGCGCCGATGCGCACGCCCTCGCCCAGCGACACCGCGCCCTCGAAGACGCAGTTGACGTCGATCTCCACGTCGCCCGCGCATTCGAGCGTGCCGCGCAGGTCGAAGCGCGCCGGGTCGGCCAGGCGCACGCCCTGCTCCATCAGCGCGTTGGCTTGCCGCAGCTGCCATGCACGCTCCAGCGCTGCGAGCTGGGCGGGGCTGTTGATGCCGGCGACCTGGAGCGCGTCGGTGGTGACGTGCGCCACCACGGGCACGCCGTCGGCGGCAGCGAGCTTGACCACGTCGGTCAGGTAGTACTCGCCCTGGGCGTTGCGGTTGTCCATGCGGCCGAGCCAGCCCTTGAGCAGGCGCGCGGGCACGGCCATCACGCCGCTGTAGATCTCGCGCACGGCGCGCTGGGCTTCGGTGGCGTCCTTGTGCTCGACCACGGCCTGCACGTCACCCTTCACCTCGCCGCTGTCGGCTGCACGGATGACACGGCCATAGCCCGTGGGGTCGTCGAACTCGATGGTCAGCAGCGCCAACTTGCCGCCGGCACTGGCCGCGACGAGCGCACGCAGGGTTTCCTCGCCGATGAGCGGCACGTCGCCCGAGAGCACGACCACCGTGCCGTCGTCCGCCAGCAGCGGCGCGGCCTGCTGCACCGCGTGGCCGGTGCCCAGCTGCGGCTCCTGGCGCGCGAATCGCACCGCGGCATTGCCGGCGCCGCCGGCCATGGCGGCCTCGACCTGCTCCGCGCCGTGGCCAGTGACCACCACCACGTCGCGCGCCCCGATGCGCGCGGCCGTGCCCGCCACATGCGCCAGCAGGGCCCGGCCGCCCAGCCGGTGCAGCACCTTGGGCAGACGGCTCTTCATGCGGGTACCCTTGCCGGCGGCCATGATGACGACGTCGATGGGGCCGTGGTCGTTGTTCTGTTGCGGAGGCTGATTCATGCGTTTCTTTTCCAGGATTCGTTGCGCGACTTGCTCGGCAATCTCTGCGGTGCCCCGAATTATCGGCGTGCTGCTCGTGGCGGCCGCCCTGGGCGCCTGCAGCGCGATCCAGCTGGCCTACAACAACCTGCCGACGGTGAGCTACTGGTGGCTCGACGAGTACCTCGATTTCGACGGCGCCCAGACCCCGAAGGTGCGCGACGAGCTCTCCCGGCTGCTGGCATGGCACAGGCAGAACGAGCTGCCGCGCCTGGCCTCGCTGCTGAAGGAGGCGCAGGCCATGGCGCCGGGCGAAGTCACCCCGGAGCAGGTCTGCGCCGTGGCCGACCGCATCCGCGAACGCCTGCTGGCTGTGGCCGAGCGCGCAGAGCCCGCCGGCGCCGAACTCGCGCTGAGCCTGACCGAGGCGCAGCTGCAGCAGCTGGAGCGCAAGTACGCTAGGAACGACGCCAAGTACCGCAAGGAATGGCTGGACCGCACGCCCGAGCAGGTGCAGGAAAAGCGCTACGACCAGTTCCTCGACCGCAGCGAGGACTTCTACGGACGCCTGAACGCCGAGCAACGCGATCTGCTGAAGCAGCAGGTCGCGCAGTCGGTGTTCGACCCGAAGCTGGCGTACGCCGAGCGCCGCCAGCGGCAGCAGGAGGCGCTCAGGCTGCTGCGCGGCTTCGTCTCCGACAAGCCCTCGCCTGCCCAGGTGCGCGCAGCGCTGCACGGCTACATCCAGCGCATCGCCGAGCCCCCGCCGGGGCCCTGGCGCGACCAGCAGCAAGCCCTGCTGCAGGAGGGATGCCGCAACACCGCCGCCATGCACAACGGCACGAGCGCGAGCCAGCGCGCGCAGGCGGTGCGCCGGCTGCAGGCCTATCAGGACGACCTGCGCGAACTGGTGGCGGCGCGCTGAACGCGCGGGGTCGAGGCGAGCGCGAAGTGCGCGTTCAGATCAGCGGCGTGGGGCGGATCGGCCGCTCGAAGTAGTCGCCCAGCGCTTCGAGGGCATGCGGCTCCATGATGCGCAGCCAGCCCGCGTCGATCTTGTAGAGCCCCAGTCGCTGGAGACGCCGCAGCGTCTTGTTGGTGTGCACCAGCGAAAGCCCCAGCGCATCGGCGATGTGCTGCTGGTTGAACGGAAACTCGACCCAGCCGTCGCGCTCCATGCCCACGCGCTGGGCGCGGCGGAACAGGTGCATCAACAGCATCGCCACCCGCTCGCTGGCATTGCGCCGTCCCGTGGTGACGAGGTTGTCGTCGACCATCTTCTCCTCGCGAGCAGCCAGCCAGGTGATGTCGTAGCCGAGCTTGGGCTGGGCGTGGAACAGTTCCCATAGCCGGTCGCGCGAGAAGGCGCACAGAGTGACGTCGCTCACCGCCGCGACGCCGTGCGTGTGGCCGTCGGCGAACTCGTCCTGCAGTCCGAGGAAGTCGCCGGCCAGCAGGAAGCTCAGGATCTGCCGCCGCCCGTCGCTCAGGGTCTTGTAGCGGAAGGCCCAGCCGGAATAGATGGTGAAAAGCTGGGGGCTGCGCCGGTGCTCCTCGATGATCGAGCCGCCGGCCGCCACGCGCCGGGCGCCCACACGGAAGGACTGGATGGTCTTCAGCTCCTCCGGCGAACACGGCAGGAATGCCTCGAGGCGCCGCAACGCGCACTTGTCGCACGGATTCGATCCCCCCGGAGGGGCTGCAGCGGCAGGGTAGTCCTCGTATTTCACGCTTCACTATAGGCGCCAGGCCTGTGTCTTTTTACATTTCGTGGGGCTTTGCGTGCCGCCTACACTCGACAGCCCTCTCCGACCCCGATCGAATGACCGAAGACGCAACGCCTCTGCACGAGATTCTCTACTGCAGCACGCTCACCCAGAGCCTGCCTCCGCAAACGGTGGGGCAAATCGTCTCGCGGGCACGCGCCCAGAACGCCCGCAAGAACATCACCGGGCTGCTGGTGTTCGACGGAATGCGTTTCTGCCAGCACCTCGAAGGGCCGGCGGACGCGGTGAGCGAGCTGATGCAGCGAATCAAGGAAGACCCGCGCCACGTCGACGTCAGGGTGGTCTACGAAGCTCCGCTGTCGGTACGCAGGTACAGCGGCTTCGGCATGGGGCTGGCCGAATGCGAGGGGCCGCACCTCATGGCGGGCGTGCACGCGCTGGAAGGGGAGCCGGCGCTGCGGCATTTCCTGGCGCTGATGCCCAGCTTCGACATCAGCGGCTGAGAAGCCGCAAGGCCGGCAGGAAAGGGGCAGGACAAGTCCCCAAAAAAGGAAAAGGCGGCCGAAGCCGCCTTTCTCAGCACCTGGAGAACTGGGAACGATCAGGCGTTGTCCCAGCTGTAGGTGGCTCCGTAGCCGTCCCACGCCTCCATCACGATGCGCTGGCCCGCGGCCACCATCAGCGATTCGCCGGGTGCGAGCACCAGGTCTTCGCTGGGATTGGCGCGCGTCGCGTCGGGCGTGATCCACACGCGGCCCTGCCTCACGCGCAGGATGCTCGCCGCCCGCGCCTTCAGGCTCATCGCCTCGCCGGGAGCGATCTGCCATGCACCGCGGCGCACGGCCGGCGGAACGGCGGCGACGCGGGCCGGGGCGGACAGGGGCGAGAGCGATTCGGTGGTGCAGACGGCGGTGGACATGGTGTAACTCCTTGGGGCGTTGCCGAAGCGCTTGACAGAAAGAGGCAATGGCGCAGTTCGGGAATGAATGATCGTTCGGGGGGCGTTGGCGGTCCAATGAAAACGAGTTAGCCTACTGATGCTGGTTTCGCATCAATCGGCTGACGGCGAGACGCCCCGGATTCATACCCATGCAACATTCCCAGACCCATTTGCGCTCCCGCCCGATCTCCGCCGGGCACCTGCGCGCCTTCGAGGCGGAGGCCCGCCACCTGAACTTCCGCGCCGCCGCCGAGGAGATGGCGCTGACCCAGTCGGCCGTGAGC
>CAJYQC010000439.1 GCA_913776885.1 uncultured Variovorax sp. | reverse complement strand
CGCGGCGAATTCAGGTAGTGCTCCAGCGTGGGCCTGTCGTCGGGCTCGTAGCCACTGGAGGGCAGCCAGCGGATGTAGAGGGCGCGCACGGCGGCGTTGATCTGCGAGTACGGCCCGGCCAGGCGATGCGCCGCGTAGCAGCCGCCGGGAATGTCGAGCATCTCCACGTCGACGGCGTCGGGCCAGGGATCGGGGGAATCCACCGCGGCGTAGTAGCTGTAGCCGACGCCGCTCTCGGGATCGCCGAAGGAAGCGCCCCAGCGGTCCGAAATGCGTGCGGAGCCTGCGTGCTGGCGCAGCCGCCGATGCGTATGGGGAATGGTGGAGAACGGCCCCTGGTGCCGCAGTGCGCGAAGCCGTCGCGTCGGGTGCTCGACGATGCGCACGGCCGGCGCGGCGATGTGCTCATCGGGCTGCGGTAGCGCATCGACATCGAGGATCGCCCGCACCACCTTCTGCTGGAACGAGCGCGGCGACTGTCCGGTGAACTGGCCGAAGGCGCGCGTGAAAGCCTGCGGACTCTCGTAGCCCACGGCCAGCGCGACCTGGGTGATGCTTTGGTCGCCGGCTTCCAGCAGCCGTGTCGCGAGCGCAAGACGCACGCGCCGCACGGTCGCGGCGACGGTTTCACCGGCCACGCTCGCGTACACGCGATGGAAGTGGAATGGCGAGAAATACGCGAGCCGCGCCAGGTCTTCGAGCCGGTGTTCGGCCATGGGGTCGGCGACGATGGCCGAGACGACGCGCGCTACGCGGGCGCGGTAGTTCTGCTCGGTGCGGCGGCTGCTGTCCATGCGCGCGAGTGTGCGCCTTTCGTGCAAGCGGCATTTAGCGGGCCTTGCGCAGATTGCAGTGGCGCAGACCGGCCCAAAGAAAATGCCCGCTGCCTGGAAAGACAGCGGGCTCTTCAGAGGCCTTGCGGCTTGATGGTGGCTCCTCGACCTGGGCTCGAACCAGGGACCTACGGATTAACAGTCCGGCGCTCTACCGACTGAGCTATCGAGGAACAAGCCTTAAATTATATGCAATGGATTCGCCAATCTCGGCTTCTCGACTGCATTTTTTGCATCGATGCGACGATTGCCTGCGACGAACACCACGCACACCTCAAGTGAAATGCCCCGCTATCTTGTGGACAGCGGGGCATTCAGAGGCCTTGCGGCTTTGTGGTGGCTCCTCGACCTGGGCTCGAACCAGGGACCTACGGATTAACAGTCCGGCGCTCTACCGACTGAGCTATCGAGGAACAAGCCTTAGATTATAGCGTCATTTTTCGCGACTTTTAGGCCGCGCGCTCAAAGAGCGACGCTCAGTCCCAGGCGCAGCGTGCGAGGCGCGCCCGGGAACAGGTAGACGTGGCTGAACTGATAGGGCGATTCCTTCCAGTAGCGGCGGTCGAACAGGTTGACGACCGACAGCGTCCAGGTCGCGTTGGCGCCGCGCAGTTTCGTGTCGTAGCGCAGCACCGCATCGACCCGCGCCCATGACGGCAGCGTGATCGAGCCGTTGGGCAGCACGTTGCGGCGGCCTTCGTACGAAAGCTGTCCGGCCACTTCGAGGCCCGGCACCGACGCGAAGCGATACGCGGTCTGCGCGCGCAGCACCTGCTTGGGCAGGTTGGTGGGTGACTGCCCGTTGAGCGCCGGATCGGCAGTGCTGCCGCGCCGCTTGGCATCGATCAACGTCACGCTGCCGCCGACGCGCCACGGCCCCTGGTTCCACTGCGCGCCGGCTTCGAGGCCGCGATGCACCGCCTTGCCGTCGTTGCGCACTTCGCACAGGCCTGTGCACAGGTCGATGTTGGTCAGCGGCCGCGAGATGTCGAACCATGCGAGCTGCCAGTTGAAGGCATCGTTGCCGCCCTTGAGGCCCAGCTCCCACTGCCGTGAGCGCAGTGCCGGCAGGGCCTGCCCCGCGTTGCTGTATTGCGAGATCCTGTTCGGCACCACTTGCGATTCGACACCGCGCCCCCAGCTCGCATAGGCCAGGAGCCCCGGCTGGATGGCGTAGCTCGCCGCGATCCACGGCGTGGTCACGTCCTGCTTGTAGCCGGTCGGGTTCGAGCGGTCGTTGCCGATGCTGCTGCGGTCGAGCCGCGTGTGGCGCGCGCCGAGCCAGGTGGTGAAGCGGTCGTTCCAGCGGATCGCGTCCTGCACCGAGAACTCGGTCGATCGTTCGTCGCGATTGGTCTGAGGCGCGGTGGCATCCGGCGCCGGCGGCACGATGGCCGTGCCCCAGATGTTGCCGGTGCCCGCGTAGTTGTAGGCCTGGTTGTCGAAGCGGTTGCGCACGCGGCTTTGCAGCAGGCCGAAGCCGAGTTCGTGCCGCACGCTGCCCGTCGTCACGTTGCCCTTGAGGTTGATGCTGCCGGCCGTCAGCGTGCGGCGCTCGTTGTCGCTGCGGAAATCGTAGAAGTCGAAGGTGCCGTCGGAGCAGTAGCGGTCGTAGTTGCCTTCGGCGCCGCAGCCGAAGGCGTAGGCGAGTCGGTCGTCGCTCTTCAGGCGCTGCTGGCCGATCTGCGCGCTCCAGCGCCAGTCGGCGTTCAGCGCCTGGCTGAAGC
>CAJYQC010000438.1 GCA_913776885.1 uncultured Variovorax sp. | reverse complement strand
CACGGCGTAGCGCGCCCGATAGTCGGCTCCGCGCGGCAGCGCGCCGCGCGGCGCGTTCGGGTCGCGCTCGATCATGTAGGGGTAGTCGCCATTGCTGGCCCAGGGCTGGGAATCGAGCGGCAGGCGGTAGCCCATGGGCGAGTCGCCCGGAATGAGGTAGAGCCGGTCGTCGCGCAGGAACCATGGGCCGGTCTTCCACGCCGGGCCTTCGAGCGCGGGAGCGTCGCGGTTCGCGTTGCCGGGTTCCAGCGGCAGCATGTAGCCGATCACCGAGTCGAGCTTCTGGGTGAACACGCGGCGCAGGCGCATGCGCTCCAGCTCGTCGTCGAGCTTCGAGTCGAAGGGGTCGACGTTCACCGGCAGGCGGCGTTCGCGCCAGAGGTAGTAGTAGATGTCCTCGTAGCCCGGCTGGATGTAGCGCTCGGTCAGGCCCAGCTTCTGCGCGAGCAGGTTGGTGAAGCGGCGCGCGTCCTCGCTCGTGTAGTGCGTGGGAAAGCGCTCGTCGGCGAACAGGTCGGGCTCGTGCCAAAGCGGCTGGCCGTCGGCGCGCCAGAAGATCGACAGCGCCCAGCGCGGCAGCTGTTCGCCCGGGTACCACTTGCCCTGGCCGAAGTGCAGGAAGCCGCCCTTGCCGTATTCGGCGCGCAGCCTGTGCACGAGCTCGGTGGCGTAGCCGCGCTTGGTGGGGCCGAGCGCGTCGGTGTTCCATTCGGGCGCGTCGCGGTCGGTGGTGGCCACGTAGGTGGGCTCGCCGCCCATGGTCAGGCGCACGTCGCCTGCCTTCAGGCGGGCATCGACCGCCTCGCCCAGCGCGAGCACGTCGGCCCACTGGTCTTCGGTGTAGGGCTTGGTGACGCGCGGCGATTCGTAGATGCGCGTGACCTTCATGTCGTGGCTGAACTCGACCTCGGATTCGTCCACGCCGCCCTCGATGGGCGCCGCGCTCGAGGGCGTGGGCGTGCAGGCCAGCGGGATGTGGCCCTCGCCGGCCAGCAGGCCCGATGTGGCGTCGAGGCCGATCCACCCTGCGCCGGGCAGGAACACCTCGCACCAGGCGTGCAGGTCGGTGAAATCGACCGTGGTGCCGCTCGGGCCGTCGAGCGCCTTCACGTCGGGCGTGAGCTGGATGAGGTAGCCCGAGACGAAGCGCGCGGCCAGCCCGCAGTGGCGCAGCAACTGCACCAGCAGCCAGCCCGAGTCGCGGCAGGAGCCGCTGCCGTTGGTGAGCGTTTCTTCCGGCGTCTGCACGCCGGGCTCCATGCGGATGAGGTAGTTGACGTCCTGCTGGACCTGCTGGTTCAGGCCGACCAGGAAGTCGATGGTGCGCTGCTCCTTGCGGTCGATCTTGTCGAGGTAGGCCTGCAGCAGCGGCGTGACCGGATCGGCCACGAGATAGGGGGCCAGCTCCTCGGCCTGCGAGGGCGTGTAGCGGAAGGGGAAGTTCTCGGCCTGCGGCTCGAGGAAGAAGTCGAAGGGGTTATAGACCGCCATCTCGACCACGAGGTCGACGGTGACCTTGAACTCGCGCGTCTTCTCGGGAAACACGAGCCGCGCCTGGTAGTTGGCGAACGGGTCCTGCATCCAGTTGACGAAATGCTCGGCCGGCTCGACGCGAAGCGAATAAGAGATGACGTTGCTGCGGCAATGGGGCGCGGGCCGCAAGCGCACGACCTGCGGGCCCAGCTGCACCAGGCGGTCGTACTTGTAATGGGTGACGTGGTGGAGAGCGGCGTGAATGGACATGCGTTTTTGTGTGCGGTGCTGGCAGATTGCATCGAGAGATGATGTCTCTGGTGAGACGCATACTAGCCGAGATGCCAAAGCAATTAACGCGCCACTGAGCGTGATTCGGGGAGGGTTTGCATCATGGATTCGGGAGTTGTCCGATGACGCGGAATCGCGCGTCACGCCGGGCCGTGGGCGCCGCCGGCGCGTTCGCGGCATTGATCGGTTCGCTGCTGGGCGCTGCCTTGCAGATGCAGCAGCCGGCGCTGTGGCCGGCATGGATCTATGCCGGTTTTCTATGCGCTGGCGCGGCCGGAATGTGGTGGCGGCTGCCGCCGGGCAGGGGGCTGGTGTCGATCGCGCTGATCTGCGGTGCGATGGCCGGCTCGGGGCTCGCAGGTTGGCGAGCAGTGGCCTATGCCCAGGGCGCGCTGGCGCCTGGGCTCGAAGGGAGAGACCTGCGCGTCACTGGCCTCGTGGCCGAGATGCCCCAGCGCAGCGACGCCGGCACGCGCTTCACGCTGGATGTCGAGTCAGCGCAATGGGCAGGTGCCGATGCCGACATGCCGGGCCGGCCCGCGGTGCCCGATCGGATCGCGCTCGGCTGGTATGCGGAGGGCTCCGGTCTCTGGAGCCGCGCTGCTGGCGCCGTCGCCGACGTTGCTCCATTGCATGCCGGCGAACGCTGGAGCCTGACGGTGCGCCTGAAGGCGCCGCACGGCAACCGCAACCCGCACGGCTTCGACGGCGAACTCTGGATGTGGGAGCAGGGCCTGCATGCCAGCGGCCATGTTCGCAGCGGCGCGCGCGACGACGCGCCGGTGCGTGTCGGCTCCACCTGGCGGCACCCCGTCGAGCGCGCCCGCGAGGCCGTGCGCGACGCCATCTTCGAGCGCGTGCCCGACCGCGCCCGCGCAGGCGTGATCGCGGCCCTGGTCACCGGCGACCAGAACGCCATCGACCGCGCCGGCTGGGACGTGTTCCGGGCTACGGGGGTGGCGCACCTGATGTCGATCTCGGGCCTGCACGTCACGATGTTCGCCTGGCTCGCCGCCCACGCGGTGGGCCTGCTGTGGCGCCGCAGCGCCTGGCTGATGCTGAGGCTGCCCGCCCAGCAGGCGGCACTGGTCGGCGGCGTGGTGCTGGCCCCGCTCTACGCGCTCTTCAGCGGCTGGGGCGTGCCGTCGCAGCGCACGGTCTGGATGCTGGCGACGGTCGCGCTGCTGCGACTCACCGGCCGGCGCTGGCCCTGGCCGAACGTGTGGCTGCTGACCGCCGCCGTGGTGGTCGCGATCGATCCATGGGCGCTGATGCAGGCGGGTTTCTGGCTGAGCTTCGTGGCGGTGGGCGTGCTCTTCGCGACGGATGCCGGAATGCCTGGCGAGCACAAGACCGGCGCGGCCGCGCGGCTGCTGCGCTTCTTTCGCGAGCAGTGGACCATCACGCTGGCGATCACGCCGCTGAGCCTGCTGCTGTTCCAGCAGGTGTCGCTCATCGGGCTGGTGGCCAATGCGGTGGCGATTCCGTGGGTGACGCTGGTGGTCACGCCGCTGGCCATGCTCGGCGTGGCGATGATGCCCTTATGGGACGTCGCGGCCTGGGCCGTGCATGTGCTGGCGCTCCTGCTGCAATGGCTGGCCGGCCTGCCGCATGCCACGCTGTCGATGGCGGCGCCTCCGCTGTGGATGGCCGTCTGCGGCGTGGGCGGCGGCGTGTTGCTGGCGATGCGGC
>CAJYQC010000437.1 GCA_913776885.1 uncultured Variovorax sp. | reverse complement strand
CGCTGGTCGAACGCCAGTCGACCAGCGGCGTGCCGTCGGCGAGCAGCTTCGAGAGCCGCTCGCCGACGGGGGTGCCGTGGTGGCGCTGCGGATCGATCTGCGGCGCCGGGCCCGCCGCGCCGAGGTCGACGTTGTGCTCCAGCCGGTGCAGGGCGTTGTCGCCGGTGGCCTTCACGGTCTGCACCCAGCGGGGCCCTTCCTTGCGCAGGCGCAGCACGACGCCGTCGGCGGCAAGGCGCTGGTCGGCGGTGTCGAAATAGCGGGCCTGCAGGCGGGTGCGCTCGACGGTGCCGCGCCTGAGGGCGGTTTCGACGGCCTTCAGGCGGCCGGCGGGGATGCAGAACTTGAACTCGATTTCCATGATGGCAGCCATGATGCCCGGTCCGTTTCGCCCCTTGCAATCGCGGTCGCATCGTCTGGTCTGCAGCTTCCAAAAATATGTGGACGCCGTCCATTTGATTTGCTATCGTTTGTGGACGGCGTACACAAAACGCCGGGCAACACCCTCACAAACCTCTTTTCATCGACAGGACGACACCATGGCCACCAAGCAGATCTTCGTGAACCTCCCCGTGAAGAACCTCGACAAGACCAAGGCGTTCTTCGCCGCGCTGGGCTACACCTTCAACGAGCAGTTCACCGACGCCAACGCCGCGTGCATGGTCGTCCAGAAGGACAGCATCCACGTGATGCTGCTGGTCGAGGAGTTCTTCAAGACCTTCACCACCAAGAGCATCGCCGACACCGCCAAGAGCACCGAGGTGCTGCTGTGCCTGTCGTGCGAGAGCCGCGCCGAGGTCGACGAGCTGGTGGCCAAGGCCAAGGCCGCCGGCGGCACCACGCCGAGCGAGCCGAAGGACTACGGCTTCATGTACGGCCACGGCTTCCAGGACCTCGATGGCCACCTGTGGGAGCTGGTCTACATGGACCCGAACGCCGAAATGCCGAAGCAGTAAGGCGCCGGCAGGCCGCCGAAGGGGAGAACGGTCGATGCCCATCGTTCCATACGCGCTCTTCACCGTTGCACGGAAGGCACCTACCGCAAGGCGGCGGCGCCCCGATATTCCATCCACCGGCACGGCATCATCGGCCGTGCCCCCCATGGAAAGGAATATCCGCATGTCCGACAACAACAACGACAACAGGAGCCCCGTCGTCCAGGTCCAGCCGCTCGGTTTCCCGTGGCAGACGATCGACCCGTTCCTCTTCTGCGTCTACCACGACGACGCGTACCCGAAGGCCAACGGCCGCATGGGCCCCGGGGCCTCGCTGGCCGGCCGCCAGATCGGCCAGGACTTCAGCCGCAAGGACGGCTGGAGCATGTACCACGGCGAGACGGTGCCGGGCTTTCCTTCGCATCCGCACCGCGGCTTCGAGACCGTGACCATCGTGCGCAAGGGGCTGGTCGACCACTCCGACTCGCTGGGCGCCACCGCGCGCTTCGGCGGCGGCGACGTGCAGTGGCTCACGGCCGGCAAGGGCATCGTGCATTCCGAGATGTTCCCTCTGCTCGACGCCGATGCGGCCAATCCGCTGGAGCTGTTCCAGATCTGGCTCAACCTGCCGGCTAAGAACAAGATGGCCGAGCCGCACTTCACGATGTTCTGGTCGGAAGCCATTCCGCGCTTCGTCTCCGACGACGCGAAGGGCGGCCGCACCGAGGTCGCCGTGATCGCGGGCCGGCTCGGCGACGACCCGTCCAACGGCCGAGCCCCGATCCAGCCGCTGGCGCCCCCGCCCGACTCGTGGGCCGCGCAGGCCGATGCCGACGTGGCGATCTGGACGCTGAAGATGACGCCCGGTGCCCAATGGACGCTGCCCGCCGCCACCGGCGAGGGCGCGCGGCGCATGCTGTACTTCTTCAAGGGGTCCACGGCGCGGGTAGGCGGCGAGCAGGTGCAGGGCCCAGTGGCCATCGAGCTGCGCGCGGGCGTGGACGTCGAGATCGCCAACGGCGATGCCGAGGCCGCGGAGTTCCTGGTGCTGCAGGGCCGCCCGATCGCCGAACCGGTGGTCCAGTACGGGCCCTTCGTGATGAACACGCAGGCCGAGATCAGCCAGACCATGGCCGACTACCGCCGCACACAGTTCGGCGGCTGGCCCTGGGAAGACCCGGCGCCGGTGCACGGCCACGACGCGCCTCGCTTCGCCCGGCACCCCGGCGGACGCGAGGAGCTGCCGGTGGATGAGGCCGAGGCGCGCTAGCTAGAAGTTCTTGAGGATCTCGAAGCCCGGCGCCGTCATGCGCGGCACGAACTCGATGACCTCTGTACGCGCCACCCCGCCCTGCACGAAGGGGTCGCGCGCCAGCACCGCCTCCAGGCCCTCGCGGTCGCCCGAGCGCGCGAGGATCACCCCACCCTGGCGCGGCACCTGCCGGCCCGAGGCCACGAAAAGACCGCTTTCGTAGTGCTTCCTGAGCCAGACCATGTGCTCATCCATCAGCGCGTCGACCTCTTCGAGCGGACGGATGTAGTTGAGGATGACGATGAACATGGGCGGGCGGCGGTGACTGGGGAAGCCCCGATCCTATGGCCTCGGCGTTGCGCCCGCCGGCCGTGGGTGCGCACGTGGGCAACCGTCTTCATGCGGCCCAGGCAACCGGCTGGCCCTCGCTCAACCGCCGGTAAGCACAGACGCCACCAGCCACACGTTGGCCGCGCCGATCACCCCGAACAGCAGCCACGCCAGCGACTTCACCACCGGCCCGTTGGCGAAGCCGCCCATCAGCGCGCGGCTGCTCGTGAAGCGGATCAGCGGCCACATCGCGAAAGGCAGCTGGAAGCTCAGCACCACCTGGCTGAGCACCAGCATCTTGCCCACGCCGCCGTCGCCGAACCACCACACGCCCAGCCACGCCGGCCCGAGCGCCAGCGCGCGCGTGATGAGCCTGCGCTGCCAGCACGGGATCTTCATGTCGAGGAAGCCTTCCATGATGATCTGGCCTGCGATGGTGCCGGTGAAGGTCGAGCTCTGCCCCGAGGCCAGCAGCGCGATGCCGAACAGCGTGGCCGCGACCGCGCTGCCGACGACGGGCTCCAGCAGCCGGTAGGCGTCGTCGATCTCCGTCACCTCGCGGTGGCCGGTGGCGTGGAAGGCACTGGCCGCCAGCACCATGATGGCCGCGTTGACCAGCAGCGCAAGCGAGAGCGACACCACCGCGTCGATCGTGCAGAAGCGCACTGCCTCGCGCCGCGCGGGCTCGGTGTCTGCGATCAGGCGCGTCTGCACGATCGACGAGTGAAGGTACAGGTTGTGCGGCATCACCGTCGCGCCGACGATGCCGATGGCCAGGTACAGGGCGCCCGGCTGGTGCAGCCGCTCCAGGCTCGGGCCGAAGCCCATCGCCACGCCGAGCCAGTTGGGCGGCGCCATCGCCAGCTCGACCACGAAGCAGGCCGCGATGGTGCCCACGAGCCCCAGCACGATGGCCTCCACGCGGCGGAAGCCCGCGCCCTGCAGGCCCAGCACCAGCAGCGTGTCGAAGGCGGTGATCGCGATGCCCACCGGGATCGACACGCCGAACAGCAGGTGCAGCGCGAGCGCGCTGCCCAGCACCTCGGCGAGGTCGCAGGCCACGATGGCCAGCTCGGCGCCCAGCCACAGCAGGCGGTTGACGCGCGGCGAGTAGTGCTCGCGGCAGGTGCGCGCCAGATCCTTGCGCGCGACGATGCCCAGCCGCACGCACAGCGTCTGCAGCAGCATCGCCGCCAGGCTCGCGAGCAGCACCACGAACAGCAGCCCGTAGCCGAAGCGCGAGCCGGCCTCGATGTCGGTCGCCCAGTTGCCCGGGTCCATGTAGCCGACCGACACCAGCAGGCCGGGGCCCGCGTAGCGCATCAGCTTCTTGAAGAAGGGCAGTTCCTGCGGGACGGCGACGCTGCCCTTGACTTCGGAAGGACAGAAGGGCGCGGTGGCCGTGCGGGGGAGCGGGAAGAACATGCGGGCGATGATAGGGACAAGGCCGCGGCGTTGTCGCGGACCTGACCGGCACCGCCGCGCCGAATCTCTTAGATTCGGCGGTCGTCATTCATCACTCATCCAACCGGAGACTCTTCAATGATCCACGTCGTCGCCGTCATCACAGCCAAGCCGGGCCAGCGCGCCAAGCTGCTCGAAGCCTTCGCCGAGAACCGCGCGGCCGTGCTGGCCGAGGCAGGCTGCATCGAGTACGGCGCCACGGTCGATGCGCAGGGCATCCCCGCGTCGAAGGCCAGCTTCGGCCCCGACACCTTCGTCGTGATCGAGAAGTGGGAAACGCTGGCGCACCTGCAGGCGCACGCGGTCGCGCCGCACATGAAGGCGCACGGCGAGAAGACGAAGGAGCTCACCGCGGGCAAGCTGATCCACGTGCTCGAGCCGGTCTGAGGCTCGCCTTAGCCCCTCCTTCCCACCTCTTCGTACCTTTCGGTTTCGCGGCTTCACGCATTCGCGCGCCGCGCGATGCGTGCTACCGTCGCGCCGGGAGCACGCGCCACCGATGCACCATGCATGCATCGCGGGCCTCGTGAAGATGCAGAGAGGGGACCGAAGGGATGGCGATCTTTAGTTCGCAGCAAGGCTGGCGTTTGCGCAGCCTGCTCTTGCCCGGCACGCTGGCAGCCGCCGTTCTGGCCACCGGCTGCGCGCCATTGCTGGCGCCGCCCTACGCGGCCGACTACGAGCCCCTCGACAAGCTGGAGGCCACGCGCCCCGGCATGGTGGCCCTCGCGAAGGCGCAGCCCACCGACACGGACGACAAGGTCAACACCGTGCGCCTGCGCAGCGCCCGGCTGCTGTCGCCCAGCGGCAGCTTCGCCCAGTACCTGCAGGACGCGATGATGCGCGACCTCGGCGAGATCTCCGTCTACGACCCGAAGGCGCCAACGCGCATCGCGGCGCGCGTGCTGGTCAACGAGATCGACCTCGGCGTGATCAACGGCGCCGGCCGAATGGAAGTCGAGATCACCGTCACGCGCGACGCCACGCAGCGCCTGCGCAAGACCTACCGCGCCGAGACCGCCTTCGATTCGAGCTACGCGAACATCGTCGCCGTGCCCGCCGGGCAGGCCGCGTATCCGCGCCTCGTGCGTGCCTTGCTGCGGCAGGTATATGCCGATCCGCAGTTCGCGGCCGCGATCGGCCGTTGACCCCTCAGGCCAGGAGGCGTTCGATGCAGTTCTTCTCTCTTCCGGTGGCCATGGCGCTGTCGGCCTCGTTGCTGCTGCTCGCCGGCTGCGTGCACCCGATCACCATGATCACCGAGACCGCCCCGCCACGTTCGCAGGCGTACCTCGTGCCGAAGAAGGTCGCCTACGTGATGACCGATGCCGACCGCGACCTCGAAGTGATCACTCCCGGCGGCAGCGGCGACCGCGTGAGCTACTACCCCTACCGCGACCTCGAGAAGTCGATCCGCGATGCGCTGCGCGCCGTGTACCGCGACGTGATCGTGCTGCGCAGCGCCAGCGACGCGAAGGCGAACGAGGCGGCGGGCGTTTCGCTGGTGTTCTCGCCGCGCATCAAGACCGATTCGAGCTCGTCCTCATGGATCAGCTGGCCGCCGACCTCGTTCACGGCCGAGGTCTCGTGCGTGGTGACCGATGCGGCGGGCGCCGAGGTCACGCGCGTGCGCGCCGTGGGCAACGGCACGGCCGAGTTCGGCGAGTTCAAGGGCGATTTCGGGCTGGCGGCGCGAAGGGCCGCGACGCGGCTGACGGCGCACTTGAGCAGCGAGATACGCAGGAACGAGAGGCTGCGATAGAAAGGCCGGAGGTCCAATGAAAAACGCGCCCGGAGGCGCGTTTTTCAAGTTGAAGCAGCGAAGCTTTATTTCGACACGACCTTCACCATCTCCAGGCACTTGTTCGAGTAGCCCCACTCGTTGTCGTACCAGCTCACGAGCTTCACGAAGGTGCCGTCGAGGGCGATGCCGGCTTCAGCGTCGAAGATCGAGGTGCGGGCGTCGCCGCGGAAGTCGGTGGCCACGACCTTGTCTTCGGTGTAGCCCAGCACGCCCTTGAGCGCGCCTTCGCTCTGCGCCTTCATCTCGGCGCAGATTTCCTTGTACGTGGCTTCCTTCACCAGCTCGACCGTCAGGTCGACCACCGACACGTCGGAGGTCGGCACGCGGAAGCTCATGCCGGTGAGCTTCTTGTTGAGCTCGGGGATCACCACGCCCACGGCCTTGGCGGCGCCGGTGCTCGAGGGAATGATGTTTTCCAGGATGCCGCGGCCGCCGCGCCAGTCCTTGTTGCTGGGGCCGTCCACGGTCTTCTGCGTGGCAGTGGCGGCGTGCACGGTGGTCATCAGGCCGCGCTTGATGCCCCACTTGTCGTTCAGCACCTTGGCCAGCGGGGCCAGGCAGTTGGTGGTGCAGCTGGCGTTGCTGATGATGGCTTCGCCGGCGTACTTCTTGTCGTTCACGCCGTAGACGAACATGGGCGTGTCGTCCTTCGACGGTGCCGACAGGATCACCTTCTTGGCGCCCGCGTCGATGTGCTTCTGCGCGGTTTCCTTGGTGAGGAAGAGGCCGGTCGATTCCAGCACCACGTCGGCGCCGACTTCGTTCCACTTCAGGTTCGCGGGATCGCGTTCCTGCGTGAGGCGGATCTTCTTGCCGTTCACGATCAGCGTGCTGCCTTCGACGGCGATGTCGCCCTTGAAGCGGCCGTGCACCGAGTCGTACTGAAGCATGTAGGCCAGGTAGTCAGGCTCGAGCAGGTCGTTGATGGCGACGATTTCGATGTCGTTCTGGAAGTTCTGCACGGCTGCGCGCAGCACGTTGCGACCGATGCGGCCGAAGCCGTTGATACCAAGTTTGATAGCCATCTGACTTGCTCCTAAGGTTGAAAAACTGTTGTCTGTCGTGAACGGCGAAGAAGGAATCGATCAGTCGCGCAGCGCGGCTTCCACCGTGGCCGCGACGTTCTCCGCCGTGAAGCCGAAGTGCTTGAAGAGCACCGGCGCGGGGGCCGATTCGCCGTACGTGTCGATGCCGACGACGGCGGCGCAGCCGTACTTCCACCAGCCGCCGGTGCAGCCCATCTCCACGGCGATGCGCGGCAGCTTCTTCGGCAGCACGGCTTTCTTGTAGGCCAGGTCCTGGCGGTCGAAGGTGGTGGTCGAGGGCATCGACACCACGCGCACGGCGATCTTCTTCTCGGCCAGCAGCTTCTGGGCAGCCAGCGCGAGCGGCACTTCGGAGCCGGTGGCGATGATGACGGCCGCCGTCTTCTTGTTCTTGAGGCCGACGTTCTCGGGCTCGGAGAGCACGTAGGCGCCGCGGCTGATGTCGCCGAGTTCGCTCTTGGGCGAGTAGGCGATGTTCTGGCGGCTCAGCAGCAGCGCGGTCGGGCGCGACTGGTTCTGCAGCGCCACGGCCCAGGCCACGGCGGTCTCGGCCGTGTCCGACGGGCGCCAGACGTCGAGGTTCGGGATCAGGCGCAGCGACGCGGCGTGCTCGATCGACTGGTGCGTGGGGCCGTCTTCGCCCAGGCCGATGGAGTCGTGCGTGAAGACGTGGATCACGCGGCGCTTCATCAGCGCGGCCATGCGAATGGAGTTGCGGCTGTAGTCGCTGAAGGTGAGGAAGGTGCCGCCGTAGGGGATGTAGCCGCCATGCAGCGCCACGCCGTTCATGATGGCCGCCATGCCGAACTCGCGCACGCCGTAGTTGATGTGGCGGCCGATGGTGCCGTGCGGCGTTTCGGCCGGGGCTTCGGGCTTGGCTTCGTCTTCCGCGCCCTGCTTGCCTTCGACGGCGGGCACGTTCATGACCACCGCGCCGGTCTTCGCGTCGAAGCGCAGCGCGGCGGTGCTCTTGGTGTTGGTGAGGTTCGAGCCGGTCAGGTCGGCGCTGCCGCCGAGCATCTCGGGCAGCGCGGCGGTGAAGGCTTCGAGCGCGAGCTGGCTGGCCTTGCGGCTGGCGACGGTCTCGGCCTTGGTGTGTGCGGCGACCACGGTGTCGAACGCCACCTGGTGGAAGTCCTTGGGCAGCTCGCCCTTCATGCGGCGGGTGAACTCGGCGGCCAGCTCGGGGTAGGCGGCGGCGTAGGCGGCGAACTTGGCGTTCCACTCGGCTTCGATGTTGGCGCCGGCTTCCTTGTGGTCCCAGTCGGCATACGCCTCGGCCGGGATCTCGAAGGGGGGGTAGTGCCAGTCGATGGCGTCGCGCGTGAGCTTGATTTCTTCGGCGCCCAGCGCCTCGCCGTGGGCCTTGGCGGTGCCGGCGCGGTTCGGGCTGCCCTTGCCGATGACGGTCTTGCAGTTGATGAGCGTGGGCTTGTCGGTCGACAGCTTGGCCTTGGCGATGGCCTTGGACACTTCGGCGGCGTCGTTGCCGTCGATCGGGCCGATCACATGCCAGCCATAGGCGTGGAAGCGTTCGGCCACGTTGTCGATGTACCAGGGCTTGACCTGGCCGTCGATGCTGATGCCGTTGTCGTCGTACAGCGCGATCAGCTTGTTCAGGTGCCAGGCGCCGGCCAGCGCGCAGGCCTCATGGCTGATGCCTTCCATCATGCAGCCGTCGCCCAGGAAGGCGTAGGTGTGATGGTCGACCACGGTGTGGTCCTTGCGGTTGAACTCGGCCGACAGCAGCTTCTCGGCCAGCGCGAAGCCCACGGCGTTGGTGATGCCCTGGCCCAGCGGGCCGGTGGTGGTCTCGACGCCCGGGGTCACGTCCACTTCGGGGTGGCCGGCGGTCTTGCTGTGCAGTTGGCGGAAGTTCTTGAGTTCGCCGATGGGCAGGTCGTAGCCGGTGAGATGCAGCACCGAGTACAGCAGCATCGAGGCGTGGCCGTTCGACAGCACGAAGCGGTCGCGGTCGAACCAGTGCGGATTGGCAGGGTTGTAGCGCAGGTGATCGCCCCAGAGTGCGACGGCCATGTCGGCCATGCCCATCGGTGCGCCCGGATGTCCGGAATTTGCTTGTTGGACGGCATCCATGGCCAGTGCGCGGATTGCGTTGGCCATCAGGGCGTGGTTTGCCATGTGCGGTGGACTTTCGGAGGGAAAAGGGAGGTTGGGGTGGGGAGAACCCGCGATTTTACCGGGCGAGCCCCGAACGCTCCCGATACGGCCCGAACACCCTTCCGATGCTCCTGTGCGCCTGGGCACCAGGGCGGACTGCTAGAGTTGCCACCCATGCACGGGCTGCACCTCACCGCCGACCTCCACGACTGCCAATGCGGCCCCCAGTGGCTCACCGACCGCGACGCGCTGGGCGCGGTCTGCCTCAAGGCGGTGGCGGCCGCCGGGCTGCAGGCGGTGGGCAAGCTGATCCACGGCTTCCCGGCCACGCCGAAAGGGCCGGGCGGCGTCACTGCCACGGTGCTGCTGGCCGAATCGCACTTGTGCATCCATACCTGGCCCGAGCAGCGCGGCGTGACGCTGGACGTGTACGTCTGCAACTTCAGCGCCGACCACTCGGCCAAGGCGCATGCGCTGATGGAGTGCCTGGTGTCGCTCTTCCAGCCGCTGCACAGCGAGCGCAACGAACTGCAGCGCGGACGGGTCGCGGCGTGAGCGGCAACGCGGTGCGCGCCATGATCCTGGCCGCCGGGCGCGGCGAGCGCATGAGGCCGCTGACCGACACATGCCCCAAGCCCCTGCTGGAGGTGCACGGCAAGCCCCTGATGCAATGGCCGATGGAGGCGCTGGCCGCCGGCGGCTTCACCGAACTGGTCGTCAACACCGACTGGCTCGGCGCCCAGATTTCGGAACGGTTCGGCACAAAGCCTTTGCTGGATGGGCACTCTGTGCTATCGATTTCATACTCCGACGAGGGCCGCGACTTCGGCGGTGCGCTGGAAACAGCCGGCGGCATCGTGCGAGCGCTGCCCCTGCTGGGCGACGTGTTCTGGGTCGCGGCGGGTGACGTATTCGCGCCCGGATTCGCCTTCACGCAGGCCTCGGTCGACAGCTTCGTGGCCAGCAACAGGCTCGCACATCTCTGGCTGGTGCCCAACCCCGCGCACAACCCCAAGGGCGATTTCGGCCTCTCGCCGGATGGCCTCGCGCTCAACACCGCCGACCAGAAATACACCTTCTCGACCATCGGCCTGTACCGCGCTGCGCTCTTCGCGCCGCCCTATTGCGACATCCCGAACGGCAACCCGGCCGGCCGCAAAGCCCCGCTGGCGCCGATCCTGCGCGCCGCGATGGACAATGAACTCGTGAGCGCCGAGCTCTACACCGGCCCCTGGACCGACGTGGGAACCCCCGAACGGCTCGCCCAACTGAACACGCCAACAAGATGACCGCAGCAGACATCGCCACCACGATCTACGCCGAGCGCCGCGCGCGCCTCGCCTCGCAACTGGGCAAGGACGGCATCGCCATCATCCCGACCGCGCCCGAGCGGCCGCGCAACCGCGATACCGACTTCCTGTATCGCCACGACAGCTACTTCTATTACCTGACCGGCTTCACCGAGCCCAACGCCTGGCTGGTGCTGGCGGGCGACGGCCGCTCGACGCTGTTCTGCGCGCCCAAGGACATCGAACGCGAGATCTGGGACGGCTACCGCCTGGGCCCCGACGCGGCGCCCGCGGCACTCGGCGTCGACGAGGCCTTCCCCGTCACCGAACTCGACGCGAAGCTGCCCAAGCTGCTGGAAAACCGCGCCACCGTGTGGTTTCCCTTCGCCATCCACAAGGGCCTGGAAAGCCGTGTCGACGGCTGGCTGCAATCGGTGCGCGCGCGCGTGCGCTACGGCGCGCTGTGCCCCGACGAGCAACGCGACCTGTGCGGCCCGCTCGACGAGATGCGCCTGGTCAAGGACGCGCACGAGCAGGACATCATGCGCCGCGCCGCGCAGATCAGCGCCCGCGCGCACGTGCGTGCGATGCAGCTGTCGGCCCGCATGCTGCGCGAAGGCAAGGACGCCCGCGAGTACCACCTCGACGCGGAGCTGCTGCATGAATTCCGCCTGGGCGGCTCGCAATACCCGGCTTACTACTCCATCGTCGCCGCCGGCGCCAATGCCTGCGTGTTGCACTACCGCGCCGACGCCGCGCCCGTGCGCAAGGGCGAGCTGGTGCTGATCGACGCCGGCTGCGAGCTCGACGGCTACGCCAGCGACATCACCCGCACCTTCCCCGCCGACGGCAAGTTCATCGGCCCGCAGCGCGCGCTCTACGACCTGGTGCTCGCCAGCCAGGACGCGGCCGCCGCGGCCACCAAGGCCGGCAACCGCTTCAACGACCCGCACGACGCCGCGGTGCGGGTGCTCGCGCAGGGCATGCTCGACTTCGGCCTGCTCGACGCCAACAAGGTCGGCAGCGTCGACGACGTGATCGACACGCGCGCCTACTTCCAGTTCTACATGCACCGCACCGGCCACTGGCTCGGCATGGACGTGCACGACTGCGGCAGCTACGTCGAGCCCACGCAGGTCGGCGAGGTGAGCGAGCGCAAGGACCCGCTTTCGAACGAGGTCATCAAGAACCGGCCGAGCCGCATCCTGCACCCCGGCATGGTTCTCACGCTGGAGCCCGGCATCTACGTGCGCCCCGCCGAGGGCGTGCCCGAGCAGTTCCACAACATCGGCATCCGCATCGAGGACGACGCGATCGTCACCGCCACCGGCTGCGAACTCATCTCGCGCGGCGTGCCGGTGAAGGCGGACGAGATCGAGGCGCTGATGCGGGTTTGACCGCCCGCTGCCACACAGTCGGCAGCCCCTGCCGCCCCCTCAGGAGGTCGATGGCCGCCTATCGGCAATGGAAGACACGGTGAGCGGACAGGCGCAGCGCAGCTCCGCCGCTACGGCGTGACCGGTGCCGAGGACGACGACACCAGGCTCGCCAGCAGGCTGCACAGCGCGACGGCCGTCGCCGCGAATGCGATCCAGTGGAAGCGGCGCGGCGCGTAGCTCAGCAGCCCCACAGTCGACCACCCAGCCGCCGTGAGCGCGCCCAGCCAGAGCACCCAGCCGGCGGCACTGCCGGCCGCCCGCAGACTCGCGCCCAGCGACAGGCACAGCAGCACCGCACCGCCAAGCTGCAGCCAGCGCCGCCATCGCCCAGGTGTGCTGCCACGGCCATAGACGTCCTCGCTGTGGCGGTCCATCGCGAGGCTGAGCGCGCAAAAGCCCGCGAGCGATGCGGCGAACACCAGGGAGAGAAGCGACGAACCCATCGCCGTCACGAGCCCTGGCCCGACGGGGCGAGCGTCGACGAGGGCTGCTGCTGTTGCGGCGAGGACGGCGGCTTCTTCTCCGCCTGGTGCTGCCTGGCGGCGATCGACTTGCGCCGCTTGCGCTCGACGATCCACACCGCGCCCGCGAGCCCCAGGCCCAGCGCGATCACGACCAGGTCGAAGCCCGCCACCGCGCTCGGCCCCGAGCGCAGGCTCACGGTCAGCGGCGCGGGGCCGGTGAAGGCGTTGAGCACCGGAAGCAGTGCGAAGAGCAGCGCACCCGCCGCGAGCTGCGCCTGCCACATGCGCAGCGTGGGCCGCAGCAGCCCGAGCACCGCGGCCGCGCCCCAGACGATGAAGAACCAGCGGATCTCCGCGTCGCCGCGCTCGGCCATGCCGACCGGCAGCAGGCGGTTGGCCCAGAAGAAGGCGGCCATCGCGACGGGCAGGCCGGCGATGGCGCCGAGGTTCAGTCCGTCGACCAGCCGCAGCCCGAAGCTCACGCGCCCGCCCTGCTTGAGCGTCTTCGCGAACTTCTGGCGCTCCTTCACGGCCCACAGCAGGAGCCCGGTCGCCACCATCAGGCAGCCCGCGAGCCCCGAGAGGAAGAAAAGCGCGCGCAAGAGCGGATCGCCGAAGCGCGCGACATGCAGGCCGTAGAGCACGCCGCGCGTCTCGGCCGCGGGCCTGGGCACGTCGCCGTAGGCGCCGATCAGCGCGCCCGTGGCGCCGTTGAAGAGCATCGACGGCTTGTCGTACGACAGCTGCGGCCCTTCGGCGCGGGTGAGCGAGACGACCGCGTTCGCGTCGTTGGGCTGGTGCACGGTGATGCGGCCTACCGGGGCTCCGTTCCAGTGCGCGGAGGCCTGCGCCATCATCGGCGCGACGGGCGCGAGCGGCGCCTTGTTGCCCGAAGCCTTGACCTGGTCGCGGCCGCCGCCTGGAAAGACCTCGGAGAAGAAAGCCTGCTCGCCGCCGCGATCCTTGTAGGCCACCTGCGGCGCCCAAGGCATGTACATGAACATCAGCGTGACCAGTCCCGTGTACGTGATCATCAGGTGGTAGGGCAGTGCGAGCACCGCCGTCACGTTGTGCGCGTCGAGCCAGGAGCGCTGGCCCTTCTTCGGGCGGAAGGTGAAGAAGTCCTTGAAGATGCGCTTGTGCGTGACGATGCCGCTGAAGATCGCCACCAGCATGAACATCGCGCAGAAGCCGACGATCCAGCGCGCCCACAGCGCAGGCATGTAGTGCAGGTCGAAATGCAGGCGGTAGAAGAACTCGCCGCCGCGCGTGGCGCGAGCGCCGGTGAGCGCCTCGCCGGTGGCGGGGTCGAGCGAGACGCGGTCGAAGCGGCGGCGCGGCTTGTCGCCGGGGGTGGCAGCCGAAGCGGGCGTGGCGAGAAACAGCACGTCGGTCGACGGCTGCCGCTCGGCCGGCAGGTTGATGAACCAGCGCGGACTGCCGGCGCCGTGCTTCTGCAGGTAGGCCACCGCGCTCTCGGCCGCCTGGACCTGCGGCACCTGGGCCCGCGCGGCCGGTGCATGCAGCTCGGGCTTCATCCAGAAGGTGATCTCGTCCTTGAAGTACGAAGCCGTGCCGGCCGCAAACACCATGAACAGCACCCAGCCGACCAGCAGGCCCGACCAGGTGTGAAGCCATGCCATCGACTGGCGGAAACCTTCCTTCATGCGGCGCCTCCGGTGGCATGCATGAGCCACGCGAGCAGGCCCAGCACGGCCGCGGCAGCGACGAGGCCCAACCACGCGCGCCGCGCCGTGCGCGCCGCGAAGACCCACATCACCGCGAGTGCGAAGACGGCAAAGGAAGCGAGCAGCCCGGTCATCGTGGCCTCGCTGCGCGCCATGCCGAAGACGGCGGGCAGGCAAATCGCAAGCACGACGGAAGACAGCGCCGCGACGACGTAGCCGCCGGCGATGGCGGCCACGGCGCGCGAGGCCACGCCGAGGCGATGACGAACGCCGGCAGTCACGACGCGCGCCGGACGGCGTGCGAGGTCGTTCGGATATTCATGAAAAAGGGCAGGAGAGATCCGGGAAGATGAGAATGATACTCATCTGGAAAGAACTTTCTCTACCACCCCGCCTGCGACCCGGGACATTGCCGCCCGGATGCGTCGGCGCCGCCTACTTCGCCTGCAGCAGCGCCCCCGCCTCCAGCAGCACCAGTTCGTTGTCGTCCGCCTTGTTCGGTTCGCGGCTGCTCGAGAACGGCAGGTTGTTGTCGTTGCCGACCACGATGTGCGTCGCGTCGACCACGTCGACGTTCTCGATGGTGAAGAAGGGGAACTTCAGCACGCCGTCGTTCAGCGGCTTGCGCGCGAGCTTGTCCGGGTCGGCGATGTTCAGCAGGTCGATGTAGCCGATCTTGCGCACCGGGCCGCCCACGTTGGCGTCGCCGAGCTCGACCTTGTAGACGCGCTTGAACTTCGCGATGTCGTGGAAGCAGTCGATGCGCTTCTGGCCTTCGGGGCAGGCCCTGTCGCTGGTGCCTTCGCCGTTGTCGCGCTCGATGACGAGGCCCGTGGTCGCATCGATCATGTTGAAGTCGCCGATGGCGTTGCCATTCGCCTCGAGCACGTACTTCCAGTGCCGGCCGGTCCACTTCTCGGCGGCCACGTCGAACTCCAGCACGCGCAGCGCTTCCTTGCCTTCGACCTTCTCGTAGTCCTTCGCCTCGGCGTTCCACACCGGGCCTTCGAGCAGCGCGTACAGCTTGCTGCCGTCCTTCGAAGAGGCCATGCCCTCGAAGCCCTTGGAGCGCTTGACCTGGAAATCGACCGCGCCGCCCGGGGCGCCGGGCGTGGTCACGGCCGGATGGTCGGGCGAGCGCACGGCCTTGCCGTCGACCAGCGTGTCGTACACGGCGAGCACCTTGCCCTTGAGATCGGCCTTGATGAGGAAGGGGCCGAACTCCTCGCCGATCCACAGCGCGCCGCCGGCGAACTGGAAGCTCTCGGGGTCGAAGTCGGAGCCGGTCAGGTAGCGCTGCTTGGTGCCTTCATGGACGATGCGGAAGGGCACCTTCCTGTCGGGGTCGTGCAGGAAGACGGTCTCGATGCGGTTGAACCTGCCGCTCTTGAAGTCCACCTTGTAGTGGTTCAGGTAGAGCATGAAGTCGGGCGAGTTGGCCTTGGCGCCCGCGCCGTTGTCGGTGAGGATCCAGAAGCTGCCGTCGTCCATCTTCTTGATGCCGGAGTGGCCCTGCAGCGGCTGGCCCTTGAAAGGCAGCGACACGCCGGTGCCGCGCCCGCCGGAAAGCCCCTCGGCCGAGCCCACCGCCTCCACGCGCTTGCCGGTGGTGAACTTGCCGCTGACCTGCAGGTCGGCCGGCGCATCCTTGGGCGCGGCGACGAAGCTCTGCGCTGGCAGCACGGCGTGGCCGGCGAGCGTGGCGGGGAAGGCCGTCTGTGCCTGGGCCGCGGCGCATGCGAGGGCGGCAGCGAGGGAGACGAGAGACAAGGTGGCGAGGCGCGTCATGGGCAGGAAGGACTCCGAGTCGAAAACGCGTGACCATGCCGGCAGGCAGTGACGCGGCCATGACATGCCCGCGGCGAATTCAGGGCGCGATGTCGACCGTCACCTCGCGCGACTCGGCGCGCCCCTGGTCGTCGACCGCGCGCAGCAGGTAGCGCCGGCCGGACGCCGCGAGATCGGGCATCCAGGTGATGCCTTCGCCCGGCGCCGCGCGGCCGATGAGCGCGCCGTCCGCGAACCAGTAGATCGCCTGCGTGCCCGCAGCGCCCTCGGCGCGCAGCACCAGCGGCTCGGGCTTCTTCACGCGCAGCGTGTGGCGCACGCCGCGCAGCGGCGAGGTGATGAGCGGCGCGCTCTCTGGCCCATTGCCGTCCTTCTCGCAGCCGTCGGAGGGCGCGCTCGCGCGCGGCAGCCCCGCCTGGCGGAACAGCCGGCGCATGTCGCTGCCCCATTGCTCCACCACCTGCTGGCGCGCATGGGGCTGCGGGCCGCAGACGACCTTGCCCGTGGTCTCGTCGACCCACACGGCACGATGCAGGTCGCTGACCTGAATGGGCGATTTGCCGGCGATGAACCACGTCATGGTGCGCACCGGGCACAGCGCATCGGGCAGGCCGCCGGTGGCCGAGCAAACCTCGACCTGCCGCAGGTCGGGCGGCCGGCGCGATGCCATCTCGCCCGGGTCCAGCCGCTCGGCGCGCAGTGCGTCGACCATGCGCAGGAAGAGCGGCGCCGCGGCATCCACGCCCACCAGCGCCGGGTTGCTGCTGCCGTCGAAATTGCCGACCCACACCACCAGCACGTGGCGGCCGAACACGCCCGCGGTCCACGCATCGCGAAAGCCCCAGGAGGTGCCGGTCTTCCAGGAGATGGCGGGTCGCGCGGGCAGCGTGGTGTCGGGGCGCGGGGTCTGCCGCAGCATGTCGAGCGTGATGAACGAGGCCTCTTCGCTCAGCAGGCGCAGCGGCTGCACGGGCTTCTCGCCGGGTGCGGGCTGCGTGTAGCGGATGGGCTGCGAGATGCCGCCGTTGGCCAGCGTCGCGTACATGCCGGCCAGTTCCTCGGGCGTGACCTCGCCGCCGCCCAGCACCAGAGCGAGGCCGTAGTGCTGCTCGCTCTGCAGCTTCTGCACACCCGCGAGCCGCATGAAGTCGTAGAGGCCGGGCTTCGAGAGCTTCGCGGCCACGGCCACCGCGGGCACGTTGCGGCTGCGGATCAGCGCCTCCTGCGCCGGCAGCGGCCCTGCGAAGCGGTGGTCGAAGTTCTCGGGCGTGTAGGGGCCGAAGGAGGTGGGCGCGTCCTTCAGCATCGTCTTCGGATGCAGCAGGCCCTGGTCGAGCGCCAGCGCGTAGATGAAGGGCTTGAGCGTGGAGCCCGGCGAGCGCTTGGCCAGCACGCCGTTGACCTGGCCCGAGATGGCGTCGTTGCGAAAGTCGGCCGAGCCGATCATCGCGCGCACCTGCATCGTCGACGCGTCGAGCAGCAGCGCGCTCGCGTTGTTCATTCCCACGTCGGCATGCGCGCGCAGGTACTGCGCCATCACACGCTCGAGCGTCGCCTGCATGCGCAGGTCGATGGTGGTGCGCACCTCCTGCACGCCGCGCTCCTGCGCGAGCAGCATGTCGGTGGCGTGGGGCGCGAGAAAGGGCAGGCTGCCGCGCGACTGGGCCGACAACGCGAGCTGCGCGTCGGGAGCATGCTGCTTCGCCGTCGGATCGCGCTCGGCCCACAGCGCCGAGAGCCGCTCACGCGCGGCCTGCAGCTGCGCATTGCGTCCGCGCTCGGCGATGCGCTTGACGGGGTTCTGCGGAATCACCGCCAGCGTCAGCGCCTCGGGCAGGCTGAGCCTCGCGGCGTCCTTGCGGAAGTAGATGAGGCTGGCGGCCTGCACGCCCTCGATGTTGCCGCCGTAGGGCGCGGTGTTGAGATACGCCTCCAGGATGTCGTGCTTGCTGAAGCGGGCCTCCAGCCACAGCGCCGCGAAGATCTGCGCGACCTTGCCGAAGGGTGTGCGGCTGTCGATGCCATAGACGCGGCGCGCGAGCTGCATGGTGAGGGTGGAGCCGCCCTGCCTGCGTTCGCCGCTGGCGATGCGCCATGCGCTGCGCACCAGCGCGGCGGGGTTGACGCCGGGGTGTGCATAGAAGCGGCGGTCCTCGTACAGCAGCACCGCATCGACCAGCGTGGGCGAGATGCGCTCCAGCGGCACCCAGAGCCGGTACTGCTCGTCGGCGGCAAGCGTGAGCCGCATCAGCTCGCCGCCCTGCGCATAGACGGCGCGCGAGCTGCCGACGGTTTCGCTCAGCGGGGCGTGGGGCCACAGGCGCAGCAGTGCGAGCAGGAAGACGATGGCTGCGAAAGCGATGACTGCTCTCTTCCTCC
>CAJYQC010000436.1 GCA_913776885.1 uncultured Variovorax sp. | reverse complement strand
GTAGCCGCCCAGCTCGATGGTGCCGGCCACGCGCAGGAAGCCGCCCAGCCGGCTCATGGCGATCTTCTTGCAGTCGTCGATGGTCGAGACCATGGGCGCGCCCTCGGGCCTGAGCAGCGGGAAGGTGGCGCTGTAGCCCTTGCCGGGGTAGATGGGCAGGTCCACGCCCACCGTGCGCAATAGCGGCGCGCTGTAGCTGCCGCAGGCCACCACGACGGCGTCGCCCGTCAGGCGCTGCGCGGCAGCGCCTGCTTCGCGGGCCCGCACGGTGACGGATTCGATGGCGCCGCCGGCCTGGTTCAGCCGCACCACGTCGTGGCCGTAGAGGAACTGCACGCCGCGCTCGGCGCAGCGGCGGGCCAGGGCCTGGGTGAAGACACGGGCGTCGCCGCTCTCGTCGGTGCTGGTGTAGGTGCCGCCGGTGATGCGGTCGCCATAGGCGCGGAACGCCGGCTCGATCTGCAGCAGTTCGTCGCGGCTCACGAGGCGGCGCCGCACGCCGTACTGGCGCATCAGGTCCACGGCCTTGCCGGCCGCATCGAAGGATTTCTGATCGGTGTAGAAGTGGGCGATGCCGCGCTCGAGCCGGTGGTACTCGATGCCGGTGGAACGCACCAGGTCCTTCAGCGCGGCGTGGCTGTAGGCGCCCAGCGCCACGATCTGCTGCACGTTGCGGGCGAACGCCGCGTCGTTGCACTGCGCGAGGAACTTCAGGCTCCAGCGCCACTGCTCCCAGTCCAGCTGGGGGCGGAACAGCAGCGGGGCCTCATTGTCGAACATCCACTTGAGCGCCTTCCAGGGCGCGTCGCGGTTGGCCCAGGGCTCGCAGTAGCTCACCGAGATCTGCGCCGCGTTGGCGAAACTCGTCTCCAGCGCCGCGTCGGGCTGGCGATCGACCACAGTGACCTCATGGCCCTGCTCGAGCAGATGCCAGGCGGTGGAAATGCCGATGATGCCGGCGCCGAGAACGATGGTTTTCATGGCTGGGCAGTGTGCTGCGCGTTGGCTTGAATTAAAAGCGAAATTAAACTTACTCCAAATTCATCAGCCACACTTATAGAGAGCCCGCCATGAGCACCTACGATCCCGCCGCCCTGGAGTGCCTGGCCGCCATCGTGGAAGAGGGCGGTTTCGAGCGCGCGGCGCAGCGCCTGAACGTCACGCAGTCGGCCGTCTCGCAGCGGCTGCGCGCGCTGGAGGCGCAGGTGGGTTCGGTGCTCATCGTGCGCAGCCGGCCGCTCAAGCCCACCAGCGCCGGGCAGCTGCTGCTCAAGCACACCAAGCAGCTGCGCCTGCTGCGCGCCGACCTGGAGCGCGACCTGCAGGACCTGGCGCCCAGCGCGCCGGGCGGCGGGCGCGAGGACGAGCGCATCTCCATCGCCATCAACGCCGACAGCATCGCCACCTGGGCGCTGGACGCGCTGCAGGCCCTGGTGCGCCAGCGCCTGCCGCTGGAGATCATCGCGGACGACCAGGACTTCACCCAGGAATGGCTGCGCTCGGGCCAGGTGCTGGGCTGCGTCACCACCCTGAAGAACGCATTGCGCGGCTGCAAGGTGGTGCCGCTGGGCGCCATGCCCTATGTGGCCGTGGCCGCGCCGGACCTGGCCCGCCGCTACCTGCCGCAGGGGCTGACGGCGCACAACTTCCGCGACGTGGCCTTCGTCGCCTTCAACCGCAAGGACGACCTGCAGGCCGAATTCGTCGCGCGCACCTTCGGCCTGAAGCGGGTGGCGCTGCAGCAGCTCTTCGTGCCCAGCTCCGAAGGCCAGGTGCGGGCCGTGGTCGCCGGCTGGGGGGCCAGCGTGGTGCCCGAGGCGCTGGCCCGCCCGCTGCTGG
The DNA here is from genome assembly GCA_913776885.1 of uncultured Variovorax sp. Lineage (GTDB taxonomy): Bacteria > Pseudomonadota > Gammaproteobacteria > Burkholderiales > Burkholderiaceae_C > Variovorax. The sequence continues at coordinate 961 of CAJYQC010000436.1, read as the reverse complement.
ACGATGGCCGGCTGGTGGACCTGGCCGCCGGCCATACGCTGCCGGTGCAACTCTATTGGCACTGCTGGAATCTGGAGTCCGACGTGCTGGACGCGATGACCGATGCGCTCACCAGCGCCGCCGCCCGCGCGCTGCTGTCCACGCCCGCCTGACCCCTGCCAGAGGCTCCGATGTTGCGACGTGTGACAGTGTCGCAACATTTTGTAGGCCGACAGCCCGTGTTTCGTCCTGTTTGAGTCAAGCTATCGATAAGATCGTAGCGATGAACATTTTGCAGCTCCGCCGCTCCTTCAAGGAACAGATGCACCATGCGCGCGAGCAAGCCATCATCATCGCGGCCAGCCGTCTGATGGGTGAAAAGGGCTTCGAAGCCATGACCGTGGATGAGGTGGCCTGTGCCGCCGGCATCGCCAAAGCCAGCCTCTACAAGCACTTCGCGGGCAAGGACGAACTCTGCGCCGCCGCCATGGTGCATGCCGTGGACCGTGCCAACCAGTTCGTGGCGGGCCTGGACCCGGCGCTGTCGGCCTTCGAGCGGCTGAGCGCGTTCCTGCGCTCGCTGCTCGAACTGCAGCTCACCGACGAGATGCCGCTCATGCTGAGCCGCAATTCGAGCCTGGCTGCCGCCCTGGCGGTCTGCGAGCCCTATCAGGCATCGCTGCAGGCGCTGCGCAAGCGCATCCAGGACTGGGTGCAGGAGGCGCAGCAGTCGGGCGACATCAGCACCGCTCTGCCGGCCGAGGTGATCGTGTGCGCGCTCTTCGCGCGCTCGGCCGACCCCATGCTGACCATGCTGCGCGAGCGCGGCAGCCACAGCGACGCGCAGATCGTGGACTGGGCGATGCAGACCTGCCTGGCGGGCCTCGCCGCGCGGCGCTGAAAGGCGCCGACAGGTGCCCGCTGCGCTCAGCGCACCAGCAGCACCGGCACGCGGCTGTTGGCCAGCACCTGCGTGCTGACC
>CAJYQC010000435.1 GCA_913776885.1 uncultured Variovorax sp. | reverse complement strand
ACCGGGTCGTCGCCGAAGGCGGCCTTGTGCATGCGGATGGCTTCCTCGGCGATCTCGAACACGCCGATGCCTTCCACGCGGCTTGCGGTGCCGGTGAAGTACTTGCCCACCGTCTCGCTGTTCAGGCCGATGGCTTCGAACAGCTGCGCGCCGCAGTAGCTCATGTAGGTGCTGACACCCATCTTCGACATGATCTTCGACAGACCCTTGCCGATGGCCTTGACGTAGTTGTAGACGGCCTTCTCTGCGCTCAGCTCGCCCGGCAGGTCGGCGTGCATCGCCACCAGCGTCTCCATGGCGAGGTAGGGGTGCACGGCTTCCGCGCCGTAGCCCGCGAGCACGGCGAAGTGATGCACCTCGCGCGCCGAACCGGTCTCGACCACCAGGCCGGCCGTGGTGCGCAGGCCCTCGCGCACCAGGTACTGGTGCACGGCCGACAGCGCCAGCACGGCAGGAATGGCCACCTGCGTGGGGCTCACGCCGCGGTCGCTCACGATCAGGATGTTGTTGCCGCCCTTGATGGCGTCCACCGCCTCGGCGCACAGCGACGCCAGCTTGGCTTCGACGCCCTCGTCGCCCCAGGCGAGCGGGTAGGTGATGTCGAGCACGTAGCTCTTGAACTTGCCCTGGGTGTACTTGCCGATGTCACGCAGCTTCGCCATGTCGGCGAAGTCGAGGATCGGCTGGCTCACTTCGAGCCGCATCGGCGGGTTGACCTGGTTGATGTCCAGCAGATTCGGCTTGGGGCCGATGAAGGACACCAGCGACATCACGATCGCTTCGCGGATCGGGTCGATCGGCGGGTTCGTGACCTGCGCGAACAGCTGCTTGAAGTAGTTGTACAGCGGCTTGTTCTTGCTCGAGAGCACGGCCAGCGGGCTGTCGTTGCCCATGGAGCCGATGCCTTCCTCTCCGGCCTGCGCCATCGGGCTTATCAGGAACTTGATGTCTTCCTGGGTGTAGCCGAAGGCCTGCTGGCGGTCGAGCAGCGGCACCTGCGACAGCGGCGCCTTGACCGCCTCGGCGGCCTCGGCCGTCACGCTGTCGAGCTTGATGCGCAGGTTCTCGATCCACTGCTTGTAGGGCTTGCTGTTGGCGAGGTTGGCCTTGACCTCCTCGTCGTCGATCAGGCGGCCCTGCTCCAGGTCGATGAGGAACATCTTGCCGGGCTGCAGGCGCCACTTGCGCACGATCTTCTGCTCGGGCACGGGCAGCACGCCCGACTCCGAAGCCATGATGACCAGGTCGTCGTCGGTCACGCAGTAGCGCGAGGGGCGCAGGCCGTTGCGGTCGAGCGTGGCGCCGATCTGGCGGCCGTCGGTGAACACGATGGAGGCCGGGCCGTCCCACGGCTCGAGCATGGCGGCGTGGTATTCGTAGAACGCGCGGCGGCGCGGGTCCATGGTGGCGTGCTGTTCCCAGGGCTCGGGAATCATCATCATCACGGCCTGGCTGATGGGATAGCCGGCCATCGTCAGCAGCTCGAGGCAGTTGTCGAAGGTGGCGGTGTCGGACTGGCCGGCGAAGCTGATCGGGTAGAGCTTCTGCAGGTCGGGGCCCAGCACGGGGGAAGACATGACGCCTTCGCGCGCCTTCATCCAGTTGTAGTTGCCCTTGACCGTGTTGATTTCGCCGTTGTGGGCGACGTAGCGGTACGGGTGGGCCAGCGGCCACTCGGGGAAGGTGTTGGTGGAGAAGCGCTGGTGCACCAGGCCCAGGGCCGAGACGCAGCGCTTGTCCTGCAGGTCGAGGTAGTAGGTGCCGACCTGGTCGGCCAGCAGCAGGCCCTTGTAGACCACGGTGCGGCTCGACATGCTGGGAACGTAGTATTCCTTGCTGTGCTTGAGCTTCAGGCGCTGGATGTTGGCGCTGGCGGTCTTGCGGATCACGTAGAGCTTGCGTTCCAGCGCGTCCTGCACGATGACGTCGTTGCCGCGGCCGATGAAGACCTGGCGCAGCAGCGGTTCCTTCTCGCGCACGGTGGGCGACATGGGCATGTCGCGGTTGACCGGCACGTCGCGCCAGCCCAGCAGCACCTGGCCTTCGGCCTTGATGGCGCGCTCCATCTCCTGTTCGCAGGCCTCGCGCGAGGCGTGCTCCTTCGGCAGGAAGATCATGCCGACGCCGTACTCGCCCGGCGGGGGCAGCGTCACGCCCTGCTTGGCCATCTCCTCGCGATAGAGGCGGTCGGGCAGCTGGATCAGGATGCCGGCGCCGTCACCCATCAGCTTGTCAGCGCCCACTGCGCCGCGATGGTCGAGGTTCTCGAGGATCTTCAGGCCCTGCAGCACGATGGCATGGCTTTTCTCGCCCTTGATGTGTGCAACGAAGCCGACGCCGCAGGCATCGTGCTCGTCAGCAGCGGAATACAGACCGTGTTCTTGGAGATGCTTGATCTCGGCAGCCGTCGTCATGGCGCGCTCCTTCAGTTTTCGCAGGGAATCGGAGCATATTGCGTTGCACAAAGAATGCCAAACACTTTAATTGGGGTCAGATTCCATTTAAATCTTGAGTTTTTAGATAGGAATAAAATCAGGGACACATCAAAAACAGGAGCAAAAGGGCCAATCCGCCCGACGGATGGAGCGGCTTTTCCTGCTCAGGATCGGGGAGTCGAAGGCGGGCGCCCAGCCTTGGCTTTGACCACCCGGCGGTCTGTGGACTTCTGCAGGCCGTCGAGAAAATCCTCGTCGCCAGCCGCCCAGCCCCGCAGCGTGGCTTCGGTCAAGGCCTTCTGATCGGCCGCGCGCACCCCGGCGCGCACCAGTTCGACATACGCCGCCTCACGGGCGAACGGGGTGTTGCCCAGTTCCCAGTACAGCGGGTGCGGCGTCAGCAGCTTGTCGTGCCGAAGGCCGGCGTAGTGGCCATGGCTGGACCACGGGAAGTCGCGCGCCTCGGCCACCATGCCCGCCCGCACGGGGTTGAGGTCGATGTAGGCCATGCAGGTCAGCAGATAGAGGTCGGTCTGGATCAGCGTCGACCTGTAGCGCCCTTCCCACAAAGTGCCGCTGCGGCCATGGCGGTCGTTGAAGTAGCGCACGTAACTGCGCCCCACCGACTGCATGAGCTGCGGCAGGCCGGTCGTGCTGTCCGGCGTGGCCAGCAGATGGAAGTGGTTGTCCATCAGCACGTAGGCGTGCACTGCGACGCCGAAGCGCGCGGCGTTCTCGGCCAGCAGCGCGAGCAGCTTCTCGTGGTCGGCCCGGTCCGTGAAGATCGGCTGGCGGTTGTTGCCGCGCTGGATCACGTGGTGCGGCATGCCTGCCAGCGTGAGACGGGGAAGACGGGCCATGGCAGCGATCGGCCTGTGCGATGAGCGGCGCGGCCGCGTTCAGGTGAGGCGGAAGCGCGTGTCGCCGAGCTTGTCGAGCCCGAACTGCGCCAGCAGTTCGCGCAGCCGGGCAGCCGCGCTCGCCTTCTTCTGGCCCGTGTAGCGCGCCAGGATCAGCTCGTTCTTCATGCTGTGCTCCCAGCCGACCAGCTCCGTCACCGTGACGCTGTAGCCGTTGGCTTCGAGATACAGGCAGCGCAGCACGTTTGTGAGCTGGCTGCCGATCTCGCGCGTGTGCAGCGGGTGGCGCCACAGCTCGGCCAGCGGCGTGCGCGACAGCGCCAGCGCCTTTGTCTCGCGCAGGCAGGCAGCCACCTCGGCCTGGCAGCAGGGCACGAGCACCATGCAGCGCGCCTTCTTGGCCAGGCCGAAGGCGATGGCGTCGTCGGTCGCGGTGTCGCAGGCATGCAGCGCGGTGACCACGTCGATCTGCGCCGGCAGCTCGCCCGACTGCGCCGACTCGGCCACCGTGAGATTCAGGAACGACATGCGCTCGAAGCCCAGGCGCTTCGCAAGCTCGCGCGAGCGCTCGACCAGCTCGCCGCGCGTCTCGATGCCGTAGACATGTCCGCCGCCGGGCCGGGCGCGGAAGAACAGGTCGTAGATGATGAAGCCCAGGTAAGACTTGCCCGCCCCGTGGTCGGCGAGCGTGGCCCCGGCGCCCTCTTCCGGCAGTTCGCGCAGCAGCTGTTCGATGAACTGGAACAGGTGGTAGACCTGCTTGAGCTTGCGGCGCGAGTCCTGGTTGAGCCGGCCTTCCCGGGTCAGGATGTGCAGCTCCTTGAGCAGCTCGACGGACTGGCCGGGGCGCAGCACTTCGGCCAGCTCCGCGTCGGCCTTGGCGGACTTGTTCGTCTTGGGTGCGGTCTTCGTGTTCATGGCTTGGCGCTCCCGGGCCCGACGTCGAGCTCGGCCCAGCCTTGCGCTCCCAGCGTTTCGAGCGTGTCGATGTTGCGCTCGAAGATCGCCTCCGCTTCCGGAAAGGCATCGACCGCGCGGCCCACGCTGTCTTCGCGAAGCAGATGCAGCGTGGGGTACGGCGCGCGATTGGTCGCGTTGCCGATGTCGTCGGCATCGGTGCCGGCGAACTGGAATCGCGGATGGAAGCTCGCCAGCTGCAGCACGCCGTCGAATCCCGCGCGGGCGAGCCGGCGTTCGGCGCGCGCCGTGAAGTCGTTGAAATCCAGGAAGTCGGGCAAGGCGTTCGGTGCAATCAGAAGGGTTGTGTCGCGCACGGCTGCGTCGAGCGCCACGAGGTCCCGGGCCTGCGCCAGCAGTGCGTCCATCAGGTCGGCCTCCTCGGCGGGCGCGTACACCGCGTAGTGGATCTGTCCTTTCACATGCACGGCCTTGGCGAAGGGGCACAGGTTGAGGCCGATCACCGCACGCTCGAGCCAGCGCCGCGTGTCGGCTTCGGCCTGAAGGACTGCGATTGTCGCCGGCAGCGTCATGCCATCTCCGCAGCGGGGCGAATGCGCCCCAGGCGCCGCGCGATCGCCATGCCGGCCAGCGAGCAGGCCAGCGTGGCCGTCCAGGTCCACTGCCACCCGCCGACGCGGTGCGCCAGCCACGCCACCGCAGGCGGCGCCAGGAACTGGCCGAGCGAAGACGCCTGCTGCATCAATCCGATGGTGGTCGATACGGTGGACGGCCCAGGCGCGAGCCGCACGCCCAGCAGGAACAGGGTGGCGGGCACCATCCCGCCGCCCAGCGAGAAGGCGCAGACGGCGATGTAGCGCACGGCAGGCGGCAGGCCTGCCGCGTCGGCGCCCTGCCCCATCTGCGCGAAGGCGGCCACGCCGCTCAGCGCCATCGTCAGGAAGCCCAGCTGCAGCAGGCGCTCGGGCGCCACGCCGCGCTGCAGCCAACGCCCGCCCGCGACGTTGCCGACGATGTTCATCGCCGCAGCGAGCGCGGTGAGCACCGCATTCCAGGCGGCGGGCACGCCTGCACCAGCGTAGATGGCAGGCAGGAAGCCGATCACCGCCATCCACTGCGACGAGTACACCGCAAAAGTCAGCGCGACCAGCCAGGGCGCACGCGCGCCCACGGTGGTGCGCAGCCGCGACGCCCACCCGCCGGAAGCCGGCCCCGCCGCGGCCGGACGCGGCCGGTCGGCGGGCACGGCGATCCAGAGCCAGAGCGCCGCTCCCGCGGAGACGGCCGACAGCGCCCACCACCAGTCCACCCAGCCGCCCCATCCGATCAGCGCCGGTCCGAGCAGCAGCGCGAGAGCCACGCCCAGGGGCATGTAGGCGCCCCACAGGCCCAGCGCGGCCTTGTCGGCGCCCGGAGGCGTCAGGGCGCGGATCAGCCCGGGCCCCGGCATCACTGCCAGCAGGAACCCGACGCCCTCCATGGCGCGCAACACCAGGAGCCACTGCACCGCGTGCGCTCCACCACCGCCGCCGAACCCAGTGCCGGCCGCGCCGCCGAGCAGGCTGGCGACAGTCAGCACGATCAGCCCCGTCAGCATGCTGCGGCGCAGCCCGATGGTGTCGGCCGCCAGGCCCACCACCAGCCCGAGCGTCATGCTGGCGACCTGCACCAGCGAGAGCAGGAACCCCGCCTCGACCAGATCGATGCCCAGCGATGCCTGCAGCGCCGGCACGGCGGGCGGCAGCTTGCCCAGGTGGAGGGATCCGCTGACGCCACCCACCAGCACGGCCAGGGCGGCGGCGGGAATTCGCGGGCGCCCGACCTGTACGCTCATCGGGGCGCCCTCGTGGTTCGCAAACCGCGTTGCGCGCCTGCCTGTAAGCGGCCTGTCGCGGCGCTCATGCGATGCCCCGGCGGCCGGTCAGCCGCTCATGCTCGCGCACGGCGAAGCGGTCGGTCATTCCGGCGATGTAGTCAGCGACGGCGCGGTGCCTGTCCTGCCGCTCGGCGTAGGAGGCCGGCATCTCGCAGGGTCGCTCCAGGTAGGCCGCGAACAGCTCGCGCACCACCTCCCGCGCCTGATCGGTGGTCTGCGTGACCTGCGGATGCCGGTAGAGGTTGCGGAAGAGAAAGCGCTTCAGGTCTTCTGACTGGGCCTGCATGGTGCTGCTGAAGGCCACGACCGGCGGCGCCTTGCGCACGTCGTCGGCGTCGGCCGGGGCGAGCGCCTCGAGCGCTGCGCGGGTCGCGTCGATCACGTCGTAGACCTGCGCGCTCAGCATACGTCTGATGGCTTCGTAGAGCACGCGGCGCCCCTGCAGATGCGGATGCTCGGCGAGCGCCGCGCGACGATGCCGCTCGAACAGTTCCACCTCCGACAGCTGCTCCACCGTGATGAGCCCCGAGCGCACGCCGTCGTCGATGTCGTGCGCGTTGTAGGCGATCGCGTCGGCCAGGTTGCAAAGCTGGGCCTCCAGCCCCGGCTGGGTACGGTCGAGGAAACGCCGGGCGACGCCGTCGGGCTCGGCAGCCTCCAGACGCTCGGCGTTCGCGCGCGAGCAATGCTTGAGGATGCCCTCGCGCGTCTCGAAACTGAGGTTCAGGCCGTCGTACTGCGGATAGCGGTGCTCCAGCGCATCGACCACGCGCAGGCTCTGCAGGTTGTGTTCGAAGCCGCCGTGTCCGGCCATGCAGTCGTCCAGCGCGTCCTGCCCGGCGTGGCCGAAGGGCGTGTGGCCAAGGTCGTGCGCCAGGGCGATGGCCTCGACGAGGTCCTCGTTGATGCGCAGCGCGCGCGCGATCGACCGGCCCAGTTGGGCAACTTCGAGCGAATGCGTCAGCCGCGTGCGGAAGAGGTCGCCCTCATGGTTCAGGAACACCTGCGTCTTGTAGACCAGCCGGCGGAAGGCGGTCGAATGCACGATCCGGTCTCGGTCGCGCTGGAAGGCATCGCGCGTGGGCGCTGGCGGCTCCGCATGCCGACGGCCGCGCGAGCGCGCGGGCTGGCAGGCGTAGGCCGCGAGGCTCATTGCGGCGCGCAGCTCTGGGCGAGCACTTCGCGCAACAGCGCATCGGGCGCGCTGCGGACCACCGCGGAGCCGGGCCGGTCGATCACCACGAAGCGGATCTCGCCGGCCTCCGACTTCTTGTCGACGCGCATCAGCTCCAGGTAGCGGTCCGCGCCCAGCGCCGGGCCGACGATCGGCAGGCCAGCGCGCTCGATCAGCCGCGTGAGCCGCTCGACGAACGCGGCATCGACACCGCCGAGCCGTTGGGACAGCCGCGCTGCCATCACCATGCCGCAGCCCACGGCCTCGCCGTGCAGCCACTCGCCATAGCCCAGGCCCGATTCGATCGCGTGGCCGAAGGTGTGGCCGAAATTGAGGATCGCGCGAAGGCCGGTCTCGCGCTCGTCCTGCCCGACCACCAGCGCCTTGATCTCGCAGCTGCGCCTGACGGCATGGGCCAGCGCCGCCGGCTCCCGCGCGACGAGGGCGTCGATGTTCGCCTCGATCCAGTCGAGGAAGGCCATGTCGTGGATCGGGCCGTACTTGATGACTTCGGCCAGCCCGGCGCTGAGTTCGCGCGGAGGCAGGGTCTGCAGCGTCGCAAGGTCGCAGACCACCAGCTGCGGCTGGTAGAACGCGCCGATCATGTTCTTGCCCAGCGGATGGTTGATGGCGGTCTTGCCGCCGACGGAGGAGTCGACCTGCGCCAGCAGCGTGGTCGGCACCTGCACGAAAGGCACGCCGCGCATGTAGCTAGCGGCCGCGAAGCCGGTCATGTCGCCCACCACGCCGCCGCCCAGCGCGAACATGACGGTCTTGCGGTCGCTTCCACGGCCAAGCAGTTCGTCGAAGATCAGGTTCAGCGTCTGCAGGTTCTTGTGCGCCTCGCCGTCGGGCAGCTCGAGCAGGTGGACCGCCCTGAAACGGCCGGCCAGGGCGGATTGCAGCGCCTTCGCGTAGAGCGGCGCCACCGTGGTGTTGCTGACGATCAGGGCCGTGGCAGAAGCAGGCACGGCATCGAAGCTCCTCGGGGAGTCCAGCAGGCCGGCGCCGATCAGGATCGGATAGCTGCGGTCGCCGAGCTGGATGTCGACACGTTCTGACGAGGCTGAGAGTTCGGACAGGGACATGGGCGCCGAGTTTAGGCGCTGCGGCAGGCGCAGTTTCAGGCGGAGGGCTCTTCGGGGTGGGCGCCCGGCTCGACGACGCCTGCCAGCTCCAGTTGCATCACGATGATGTTCACCAGCATCGCGATCGTCGGGCGGCCCGTGTCGACCACGTCGTGGGCGGTCTCCCGGTAGAAGGGGTCGCGCGCATCGTGCAGTTCCCGAAGCCGGCCCAGCGGATCGGCCACCTGCAGCAAGGGGCGCTTGACATCATGGCGCAGGCGCCGGAACAGGTCTTCGGGGGAGGAGCGCAAATAGATCACATGGAAGTGATCGCGCAGCTGCCGGCGGTTGGCCTCCCGCAGCACCGCCCCGCCGCCCGTGGCCAGCACGCCCTGGGCGTCGGCGGCCAGGTCGGCGATGACCGTCTGCTCGAGGTCGCGGAAGGCGGTCTCGCCCTCGCGCTCGAAAAAGTCACGGATCGAACAGCCGATGCGCTGCTCGATCACATGATCGGTGTCTACGAAAGGAAGGTCAAGCCGCGCCCCGAGGCGCCGGCCCACTGCGGACTTTCCGGCGCCGGGCAAGCCGACGAGTGCGACCGCCACGCGGTGGCTGCTACGCCCGCGCGTCAGCGCGCGGCGTTGCGGTCGGTAATCATCTTCGGGGTGATAAAGACGAGCATTTCAGTCTTGTTGGCAACGCGTTCGCGCTTGCGGAACAGTGCACCCACATAGGGCACTTCACCCAGCACCGGCACGCGCGATTCGTCATTGGTTTCGGTGAGCTCGAAGATACCACCGATGACAACCGTGCCGCCGTTCTCCACCAGCACCTCGGTCTGCACGTGCTTGGTGTTGATCGCCGGGCCCGCCGAGGTATTCACGCCGCGGGCGTCCTTGCTGACGTCCAGCGTCAGGATGATGTTGCCCTCCGGCGTGATCTGGGGCGTGACTTCGAGCTTCAGCACCGCCTTGCGGAACGAGATGGAGGTCGCGCCGCTGGAAGTGGCCTGCTGATACGGGATTTCCTCGCCCTGCTCGATCAGCGCCTTGGTCTGGTCGGCCGTGATGACGCGGGGGCTGGACACCAGCTTGCCCTTGCCGTCGGCTTCGAGCGCGGAGATCTCGAGGTTCAGCATGCGCGAGAAGCTCGAATTGAAAAGCGAGATCGCGAAGGTGCCTGCCGCGTTGCCGGTGCCGCCGGCATCGCCTGCGGGGAGGTTGATGAAGTTGGAGTTGGTGAAGGTGCTCGTGGCCGTGGTGGCACCGCCGTTGGTACCTGCAGTGGTGACTGGCATCACGCCGAGGCTGGCGAACGCACGATTGCCGCCGGAGGATGCGAAACGCTCGCCGGCGATACCGCCGCCCAGCCGCACGCCCAGCGACTTGCCGAAGGTATCGGACGCCTCGACGATGCGCGCCTCGATCAGCACCTGGCGAACGGGGATATCGAGCTTCTGGATCAGTTCTGCCA
>CAJYQC010000434.1 GCA_913776885.1 uncultured Variovorax sp. | reverse complement strand
GGCCAGCCGGTTTGGCAGGCCGGTGAGCGTGTCCAGGCGCGCCAGCTCGATCAGCTTGTGCTCCACCACCTTCAGCGCGGTGATGTCCAGCGCCAGGGAGAAGATGCCGTGCGTCACGCCGTCGGTGCGCACGTCGGGCACGTAGATGACCTGGGTGACGCGCTCGCTCCCGCCGCGCTGCATGCGCGCCTCGAACTCCACGCGCTCGCCGGACAGCGCCCGCGCGAGCATCGGCCGGCGCGACTCGTACACCTCGCGGCCCGACACCTCCTGCACGTGGCGCCCGAGCACCTGCGCCGGATCGAGCCCGAGCCACTCGCGGCTGGTGGCGTTGGCGAAGGTGATCTTCTCGTCGCGGTCGATGTAGGTGATGAGCGCCGGCATGTTGTCGGTGATGGCGCGCAGGCGCAGTTCGCTCTCGGCCTGGCGCAGCTCGGCTTCCTTCAGCGCCGTGATGTTGAAGGACATCAGGTAGAAGCCCACCACCTCGCCGCGCAGGTTCTTGTCGGGAATCAGGTTCACCTGGAAGTAGCCCTGGCGGCCATGCAGCTGCGCGCGCACCGGAAAGCGGACCTTCTTGCCCGAGAACATGACCGGAAGGTACGGTTTGAGCTGGGTGTAGATCGTGCCGCCCAGCGCCGAGTGCAGGGTCGTTCCCTGCAGCGGCGCCTTCTCGCCCAGGCCCGCCATCTGGCGCGCGCGGATGTTCGCGAACAGGCAGTTCTGCTGGCGGTCGAAGTAGCCCACCAGCGCCGGAATGCTGTCGGTCACGTCGCGCAGGCGCGTTTCCTGTTCGCTCAGCGCACGGCGGATGTTGACTTCCTCGGTGATGTCGAAAGTCATCGAGAACACGCCGCTCACCTTGCCCTCGGCGTCGAAGTCGGGGATGTAGTGGGCCTTGAAGATGCGGTCGCCGATGCCCAGCGCCGGGTCGCCGGACTTCTCGAGGATCACCGTCTCTCCGGCCAGTGCCCGCATGATGTGCGGCTCCACCAGAGCGAAGTCGGCCGGCCCGCGCACCTCCGGCATCAGGCGGCCGACCAGCGGGCCGCTGCCGCTGTGCAGCGCCCGCACGTGTGCATTGACGAAGGTGTAGCGCAGCGACGCGTCGATGTGCGACACCATCGCCGGAATGCTGTCGGCGATGACGCGGACCTGCGCCTCGCTGTGCGCGAGGCTGCGCTCGATGGCGCGGCGCTGCTCCATGAGCTCGTCGAAGGTGCGCGAGAGATCGCCGATCTCGTCGGCCGCATAGGTGCGCCGCGCCACCGGGGTGTCGTCGTCGACCGCGGAAGGCGCCTGCTGAGTCGACTGCATGTGCCTGTGCAGCGCCGTCAGCGGCGTCAGCTGCCGGCGCACCACGGCGAGCGTCAGCGCACCGGCGCAAACGGCGAGCGCGAACGCGCCCAGCCACGCGCCGCGCTCGATGGCGTCGATGCTCGCGAAGGCCTCGCTGCGCGGGTACATCGCCCCCACGATCCAGTTCGCCTGCACCATGCGGTCGAAGGCATAGAGGCTGGGCACGCCGGCTTCGTTGATGCCCTCGCTCGAGCCCTGGAAGCCCGCCATCGCGCGCACGATCTGCGCGTCGCCGCCGCTGCCGCCGGGCTGCACGTGATTCAAGATGCGCGAGGCGTTCGGATGGTCGACCACGATGCCGTCCGCCGTGGTCACGAACAGGTAGCCGGTCTTGCCGAACTTCACGTCGGCGAGCGTGCCGAGCACGCTGCGGTCCTTCAGGTTGAGCACGCCGGAGATCACGAAGCGCACCTGGCCGGTACCGTCGAATACCGGTTCGGTGATGGCCACCTGAGCCAGTCCGCTGAGCCGGTTGCGATAAGGCTCGGACACCAGGCCGGCCGTGGATGCGACGGTCCGCTGGAAATACGGCCGGTCCTTGACGTTCACCTTGCCGATCGCCTGCGCGCCGTTCAGGTTGGCGACGAGGTTGCCGTCCGTGTCGAGGAAGGCGACGTTGTCGAAGGCCTGGCGCAGCGAGCTGTGCCGTTCGACGAAGGCCTGCAGGGCAGCCGTTTCCTGGAAGTCCTGCGCTTCGACACTGCCGCTGAATGTCTGCAGAAGGATGCGGCGGCTGCCGAACTTCTGGTCGATCGCGTCGGCGATGGCGTCGACCCGGGCGAACTCCTCGGCGGCGATCGAGGCGCGCATGCTGCTCTTGACCAGATGGAGCGCGAAGGTGGCGATCGCGAAGGTGGCCAGAAGGACCACCGCGGCCACGCCCAGGCTCAGGCGTGTGTGCAATCCGAACCGGAATTTCGAGGGACCTGTTTTATTCATTGAACTTGCTCGAGGCCGGTACGTTGCCGGCGGCGGGTTTCCCGCCCTCTGAGTATCGGCGGGTTCGGGCCGCCGCGGAAGATGCAGGATGTACGCCGTGCAGACGCGGGCGGATTCAGCGCCCCGCGGGACGCGCCTCGCTCCCAGCAGCGAGACTGCGTCGTACCACCCGACCAGCCGGAGGAGCCCGAGCCCTCCAATCCGGCGCCGCCGATTTCTACAGTGCCTCTCCCGATGCGCTCGGGGCGACGGTCGCGTTCGAAGCTGCCATCGGCATCGAAGCTTCGGCGGGCTCGAGCAGCGCGTCGACCAGTGCGTCCACACGCCGCTCCGCGCGCCGGATCGACTGCGCGAGCTGCTCGCCGCCGAACTCGTCGGACTCCACCGCCGCCTCGTGCACCTCCGTGATGCCGATGTAGCCGAGCGCGCTGCGCACGCTGCTCTCGGTGTGGTTGAGGTGAGCGATGCGCCCGCCGGGGTCGTAGCCGTGATCGCCGCGCGCACCCAGCAGCACCGCGCGCTTGCCCGCGTCCGCCAGCATCGGCCAGTACGGCACCGCGCCGCGCGAGCGGTCGAAACCGAAGGTCCGGCCCACGCGCACGATGTTGTCGATCCAGGCCTTGAACTGTGCCGGCGCGCTGAAGTTGTACATGGGCAGGCCGACCACGATCAGGTCGGCCGCGAGCAGTTGGTCGACCAGCCTGTCGCTCTCGGCGAGCACCTCAGCCATCCACGGTTCGCGCGCGGCAGGCGGCGTGAAGGCGGCGTGGATCCAGCGCCCGTCGACGGGTGCCGGCGGGTGCTGGCCGACGTCGAGGTAGTCGACGCGGTCGGCGGGCCGCGCCTTCCGCCAGCGCTCGACGAAACGCGCGGAGAGCCGGCGGGTATGGGAGCAGTGCAGGTCGGTGTCGGAGCGGCCCGGCCGGGCGCTGGCGTCGATGTGGAGGACATTGATGGTGGCGTTCTTCATGGATGAGTTTCCTTCTTTCGTATCGCGCTGCCAGAATGGGGCGATGGCTTCGAATCTAGGATTCCAAAGCCGGCTTCACAAACGATCATTTCTCCACGTATGAACGAGATTGGCTCATCTGTACGCACGTCGCGCAGGCTGCCCCCGCTGCTCGCGCTGCGAGCCTTCGAGGCGGCGGCGGCCCACCTGAGCTTCCAGCGGGCGGCGCAGGAGCTTTCGGTGACGCCGTCGGCCATCAGCCACCAGGTGCGCGCGCTCGAGGAGTCGCTCGGCCAGCCGCTTTTTCGCAGGCTCACTCGACAACTCGCGCTGACGCCAGCGGGGCAGTGGCTCTTCGACGACCTGCGCACCGGCTTCGACCTGCTGGAAGCCGGCGTCGACAAGCTGCGCCGCCCGCCCGCCTCGCAAGCCGTGACCCTGAGCACCAACACCGCCTTCGCCGCGCGCTGGGTGCTGCCGCGCATCGAGGCATTTCGCAAGGCCTGCCCCGGCGTCGAACTGCGGCTGCATGCGAGCGACACCCTGGTCGACCTGGCGCGCGGCGAGGCCGACATCGCCGTGCGCTCGGGCAACGGCAACTGGCCCGGCCTGGTGTCGCGCGAGCTGATGCGCGAGCGCTACGCGCCGCTGTGCAGCCCGATGCTGGGCCTGAACGACGCGGCGGACCTGCCGAAGCACCGGCTGATCCACTGCGACTGGCAGCCGCAGGCGCTCGCGCCCGCCGTATGGCCGCGATGGTTCCGCGAAGCCGGCATCGCGCCGCCGAGGGGGCGAGCGATGAAGGCATCGGGCCTGTCGTTCTCCGACGAGACGCACGCCATGCTGGCCGCGCTCGCCGGCCACGGCGTGGCAATGTTGAGCCTCACGCTGTCGGCCGAGGAACTCCGCAGCGGCGCGCTCGTGCAGCCCTTCGGGCCCGCGCTGGATACCGGCAGCTACTTCCTCGCCGTCGCCAATGGCAGGGAGGACGAGCCGGGGGTACGAGCCGTGTGGGAGTGGATCGCGTCGCAGGCTTCGGCAGGCTGAAAATTCATCCGACGATCGGACTTGCGGCTTGTTACCGGTTTCGCTGAGACTCCCGCAACAACAACCGCGCGAGGAGTCCCCATGAAGAGGTTTGCCGACGTGCCCGTTGCCATCGCCACAGGCGCGCTGCTTGTAATGGTTTTAACCTCATGCGGAGGTGGGGGCGGAGGCGGCGGTGGCGGCGCAGTGGGAGGAATAGGCATTGGCCTGGGCACGGGTGGGACCACGCCTCCCACCACCGCGCCACCGGCTGCGAACACCCCCGAACTTCCGGCGCGCGACGCCCTCATCGCCCGCGCAAGGAGCTACGAGCTCGACACGCCATACGTGCCGCCGCCGGGCGATCCGCTGGAGCACAACACCTCGGGCTACGCCAAGGCGATGTGCTCGGCGGCCTTCATCACCGGGCTCGATCCCGTCGTCGCAGCCGAGAGCGTGGGCTATTTCACCGGTCCCTACGCCCAACGCAAGAAGGTCGGCGCACCGGTGGTCGATCGCACGAAGAAGGAAGTCCGCATCGCCATGCCCAGCGGCCCGACGCTGACGGCCCGCTACTTCGGCTCGCAGGGCTG
>CAJYQC010000433.1 GCA_913776885.1 uncultured Variovorax sp. | reverse complement strand
CGCCGTCGTTTCCGACAGCGCCAAACGCCTGCTTTCAAAGGCGTTGGGGGTTCAAGGAGTGCGCGGGCTCAGATGTCTTCGAGCAACGGGTAGGGCAGCGGCTCGACCGTGAGCGCCGGGCCATCGGCCGCGCCTGCGCGCAAGCCGCCGGCATCGAGCGCGGCGATCTGCATCGAGACCAGCGCGGACCAGCCGCCACCGGGCGACGGCGCTGCCTGCGCCACGGTGCCCACGGGCTGCTCGGCGTCGTCCGCGGCGAACACTTCCTGGCCCACGGACACCGGCGCGTCGGCCTGCACGAGGTAGGTGCGCCGCTTCAGGGTGCCGCGGAACTGGCTGCGCGCAACCACTTCCTGGCCGGGATAGCAGCCCTTTTTGAAGTTCACGCCGCCCACGGATTCGTAGTTGATCATCTGCGGCACGAAGGCTTCGATGACCGGGGTCGTCAGCGTCACGATGCCGCTGCGCACCTCGCTCCATTGCCACAGGTTGTCTTCCAGGGCCGGACCCGTTGGCGCAGCGTGGCCTGCGGGGGCGATCCAGAGCGCGCGCGGCACGCCGTCGGCAGGGTAGAGCGACACGGCGCTGACTTCATCGCCGACCGCAGTGCGCTTGCCCGGCTGGGCAGCGGCGTCGAGTCCGTTGGCCGTGAGCGCGGTGCCTGCCAGGCCGTAGAGCGCAAACTGCGCGGTCGCGTCGGTCAGCTTGACCTTGGCGCGCAGCACGTACATCGACAGGCGCTTGAGGGTGGCGGCGAGGATGTCGCGGCTGCACACCAAAAGGATCAGCTCGGCCTGCGGCTTGATGCCGATGAAACTTGCGATCACACGGCCCTTGGCGGTGCACAGGGCGGCCAGGCGGGCGTCGGAGGCGCCGAGCAGGGAGAAGTCCTGCGTGAGCTGGCCGTGGAGGAAGCTGGCGGCGTCGGGACCTTCGGCCCGGATCACGCCGAGATGGGACAGGGCGGTCACCCCATTGAGAACGACAGTGGTCATCGCTGAATTATCATGGCCGGACATGTCCCGTCAGGGCGGCGGGGGCTCCGGCCCTGCGGTTCGCAAGGGCACCTGTCTTCGTCGGGGCCCGCTGGTTTTTTTCTCCGTTTTTCTTCGTCACTCCACATCGGATCCGTGCGCAGCTTCTTCCTCACGCTCTTCCTGCTCGCCGCCCTGGCCGTGCTCGCGCTCGGCGGCGCCGGCCTCTGGTGGGTGCACCAGCCGCTCAAGCTGCCTGCGCCCAGCGTCGACCTGTCGGTCGAGCCCGGCACCACGCCGCGCGGCATCGCCCAGGCGGTGGCCGACACGGGCGTCGACGTGCAGCCGCAGCTGCTCTACCTGTGGTTCCGCATCTCGGGGCAAGACCGCCAGATGCGCGCCGGCAGCTACGAGCTGGAACGCGGCGTGACGCCCAAGCTGCTGCTCAACATCCTGGTGCGCGGCGAGGAGGCCACGCGCAGCGTTGTGCTGGTGGAAGGCTGGAACATCCGCCAGGTGCGCGCCGCGCTCGCCAAGGCCGACCAGCTCAAGCCCGAGAGCGTGGGCCTGACCGACGAGGCGCTGATGGCCAAGCTGGGCAGGCCCGGCGTGCACCCGGAAGGCCGCTTCTTTCCCGACACCTACACGTACTCCAAAGGCTCCACCGACGTCGCCCTGCTGCAGCGCGCGATGCGGGCCATGGACAAGAAGCTCGAAGCCGCCTGGGCCGCCCGGGCATCCGACTTGCCGCTGAAGTCGGCCGATGAGGCGCTCATACTGGCCAGCATTGTCGAAAAGGAGACAGGCAAGGCCAACGACCGGGCGGAGGTCGCGGCCGTGTTCGCCAATCGGCTGCGCATCGGCATGCCGCTGCAGACCGACCCGACCGTCATCTACGGCATGGGCACCGCCTTCGACGGCAACCTGCGCAAGAAAGACCTGCAGACCGACACGCCCTGGAACACATACACCCGAGGCGGCCTGCCGCCCACGCCGATCTCTATGCCGGGCAAGGCCGCGCTGCTCGCGGCCGTTCAGCCCGCCCAGAGCAAGTCGCTGTATTTCGTGTCGCGCGGCGACGGCACCAGCCAGTTCAGCACCTCCCTCGACGACCACAACCGCGCGGTCAACCGTTACCAGCGCGGTGGCGGCGACACCAGACCGAAGGCAGCCACCCAATGAGCGACCACGGCCTTTTTCTGACGCTGGAAGGCATCGACGGCGCGGGCAAGTCGAGCCATCTCGATGCGCTGGAGGCACGCTTCAAGGCGCAGGGCCGCACCGTCGTGCGCACGCGCGAGCCTGGCGGCACGCCGCTGGCCGAAACGCTGCGCGGGCTGATCCTCGAAAGGCCGATGGACCCGCTGACCGAGTCGCTGCTGGTGTTCGCCGCCCGGCGCGATCACGTCGCGCAGGTCATCGAACCGGCGCTGGCGCGTGGCGACGTGGTGCTGTGCGACCGCTTCACCGACGCCACCTTCGCCTACCAGGGCGCAGGGCGGGGATTCGACGACGCAGTCCTATCTACGCTGGAGCGATGGGTCCAGGCGCAGGCCGGCAGCGCGAAGCTGCTGCAGCCGCAGGTCACGCTGTGGTTCGACCTGGCACCTGAGATCGCAGCGCAGCGCCTGGCCGGCGCCCGCGTTCCCGACAAGTTCGAGGCCCAGCCGGTCGAGTTCTTCCGCCGCGTGGCGCAGGGCTACGCCGGCCGCGCGAGTGCCGACGCACAACGCTTCGTGCGCATCGACGCCAGCCGGACGCGCGAGCAGGTCTGGCAGCAAGTCGAGTCCGAACTGATTGCCCGCGGCTTGCTGGCTGGAGGCCGCGCCGAATGAGCGCCGAGGCACTGTCTCCCTGGCTGCGCAAGCCGCTGACCGAACTGCTGCGCCAGCGCGGCCACGCCTGGCTGCTGCAGGGGCCCTCCGGCATCGGCCAGTACGAACTGGCGCTGGCCCTGGCCTCCGCCTGGCTGTGCGAACAGCCGACGGAGCAGGGCGCCGCCTGCGGCCATTGCCCGAGCTGCCACGCCATCGAGGTGCGCACCCACGCCGACCTTTGCGTGCTGATGCCCGAAGTCGCCATGCACGAGCTGGGCTGGCCGCTCGACGAGAAGGCCCAGGCCGAGATCGACGACAAGAAGCGCAAGCCCAGCCGCGAGATCCGCGTGGAGGCGATGCGCGACGCGGTCGGCTTCGCACAGCGCACCAGCGCCCGCGGGCGCGGCAAGGTGGTGCTGGTGTACCCGGCCGAGCGCATGAACACGATCACCGCCAATGCGCTGCTCAAGACGCTGGAAGAGCCTGTCGGCGACGTGCGTTTCGTACTCGCCACAGAGGCCGCCTGGCAGTTGCTGCCGA
>CAJYQC010000432.1 GCA_913776885.1 uncultured Variovorax sp. | reverse complement strand
ATCGCGTAGAGCACGAAGACCCGGTCCTGCCTGCCGTCGTTCACCACCTGGATGTTGAAAGGCACCGGGTCGCCGGGCCGTGCCGTGCCGGCGGGGCCGCTCGCGAAAGGATTGGCGAAGCCCCGCGTGGGCACGAGCTGCCATTGCGCATCGAGCGTGCGTATCTGCGGCTGGGCGCCGAAGTCGGCCAGCCAGAGGCGGTCCCAGTGGCCGGTATGGATGGCCGCGCCGAATAACGCCATGCCCTGTGCGGCACCGTTGAAGACTTCCACGGCCGGGCCGTCCACGCGCACGATGGTGCCGGTCTCGGCATCGCGCTCGGTCCAGGCGCTCACGCTGCCGCTGTCGGTGACGAAGACGAAGCGTGCGCTGCCGTCGAGCATGCGTTCGCCGGCGGGCTGGCCCCGCACCCGCAGCAGCTCCGAGGTCAGTGCCGCGCCGTTGAACACGACGCCGGTGACCTTGCCCGCGCTCGCATCGCCGGTGGAAGCGTCGGCGCCGGGCACGCTCACCTTGTGCAAGCCGTCCTGCTTCAGCGTACGCAACGCCGGATCGGCCGAGCGCATCACATCACCGAGGTACTGCCAGGAGGTGCCGCCTCCGGCGACCCAGAAATGACCGCCCGCGCCCGCCGGACGGATGGCGATTCCCCAGCCGTTGACGAACTCCGGCTCCGTGAAGTGGGCGCCGTAGCGCGAGTGGCTGGCCAGCAGATTGGCCTGCCGGTAGCGGTTGACGCTGGCGCCGAGGTTGCTGCCGCCGATGCCGCGGCAGGCGATCGGCACCGACGAACATGGATTGGCGGCGTTGTCGCTGCCGCCCCCGCCGCAGGCTGCCAGTGCCGATGAAGCGATGGCGCCCAGAACGAAATTTCTTCTGTCGAACATTGGATGGTCCTCCCTGATTGCATTGCAAAGCCGTTTTTCGATTGGCTGAGCACGCGGGACCACTAGCCCTGTGGAATCAAGGCATCGGTGTGTTCGCAGGTGTCCTGGCTATGGGTTGTGCATCCTATTTGCACCTGCCGTGCCTTTTGCGCGGGACGCGAAGCCGGGCCGCTTTTCTGCCAACTTTTTCCACCGCAGGAGATGGATTTCAGGCCGCGATGCCGTCGGCTCGCAAGTGCAGCAGCCGGTCGGCCTGCGCGGCAGCGCTTTCGGAGTGCGTCACCAGCACCAGCGAGGCGCCGTGCTCGCGGGTCTGGCCGATGAGCAGTTCCATCACCTTCGCGGCGGTGGTGGGGTCGAGGTTGCCCGTGGGCTCGTCGGCCAGCAGCAGGGCGGGCCGATGCACCAGTGCGCGCGCGATGGCCACGCGCTGCAGCTGCCCGCCCGAGAGCGTCTGCGGCAGCCGCGTGCCCATGCCGGGCAGGCCCACTGCCTCCAGCATGTGCGCGACGCGGTCTGCGCTGTCCTTCTGCTGCCCCAGCAGCATCAGCGGCAGCGCCACGTTCTGCGCCACGTCGAGGTGCGGCAGCACGTGGAAGGCCTGGAACACGAAGCCGACGTGGCGCCGCCGCCAGAGCGCGCAGGCCTCGCCGTCGAGCGCGCCGATGTCGGTGCCGTCGTGCACGACCGTGCCCTGGTCCCAGCTGTCGAGGCCGGCCATGCAGTTGAGCAGCGTGGATTTGCCGACGCCCGACTCGCCCACGATGGCGACGAACTCGCCGGGCTCGACGGTCAGCGTCACGTTCTCGAATACAGCCGCCTCGCCATAGTGCTTGCCGAGGTTGGAAATGCGAAGCGTCATCTGGGGGCGATGGCCTTTGCCATGAGTTGAACGGCGGTCTGCACCGCATCGGGGGCGTCGCAGGCGATCACGGTGCGCTGCGGCATGCTGCGCAGCCAGGTGATCTGCCGCTTGGCGAGCTGGCGCGTGGCGGCGATGCCGCGTTCGCGCAGGTCGGCCATGGCCTTGGCGTCGGGCGCCGCGCTGCCTGCCGCGTCGAGCGTTTCCCAGGCCTGCCGGTAGCCGACGCAGCGCATCGAGGGCAGGTCGGTCGACAGGTCGCCGCGCGCGCGCAGGGCGCGCACCTCGTCGAGGAAGCCGCCGGCGAGCATGGCGTCGAACCGCTCGGCGATGCGCCCGTGCAGCCAGGCGCGATCGGCGGGTTCGAGCGAAAAGAGCATGCCGCCTTCGACGGCGCTGGCCGCCTTGTTGTCGCTCGCATGGAAGCTCGACAGCGGCTGGCCGCTGCTCTCCCACACTTCGAGCGCGCGCTGGATGCGCTGGCTGTCCTGCGGCGCGAGCCGCGCGGCGGTGACCGGATCGACCTGCGCGAGCCGCGCGTGCATGGCGGGCCAGCCCAGCGTGGCCGCATCGGCGTCGATGCGCGCGCGCACCGCGGCGTCCGCTGCGGGCATGGCGTCGATGCCGTCGAACAGCGCCTTGAAATACAGCATGGTGCCGCCCACCAGCAGCGGCAGCGCGCCGCGCGCCTGGATCTCCTGCACGAGCCGCTGCGCATCGGCCACGAATTCGGCCGCGCTGTAGGCCTGCAGCGGATCGCGGATGTCGATCAGGTGGTGCTGC
>CAJYQC010000431.1 GCA_913776885.1 uncultured Variovorax sp. | reverse complement strand
GTTGCCTTCGGGGTCGCCCCACGCGGCGTCGATGCGCAGCACGCCGTCGGCCTGCCAGCGCGCGTGGGCTGCCAGCGGCATGGAGCAGCTGCCGCCCATCGCGCGGCTCACGGCGCGCTCGGCGGCGGTGGAGAGCCAGTCGCCTCGGTGAGCCAGCGAGCCGAGCAGTTCGATCAGGTCCTTGCGGTCGGCACGCACTTCGATGCCTAGCGCGCCCTGCCCTGCGGCGGGCAACATGGTGTCGGCGTCGAAGGCCACGCGGATGCGGCCTTCCAGCCCCAGGCGCTTGAGGCCGGCGGCCGCCAGCACGATGGCGTCGTACTGGCCTTCGTCGAGCTTGCGCAGGCGGGTGTCGAGGTTGCCGCGCAGCGGCTCGATGCGCAGGTCGGGCCGCCGCGCACGCAGCAGCGCCACGCGGCGCAGGCTGGAGGTGCCGACGACGGCGCCCTGCGGCAGTGCGTCGAGCGAATCGAAACGGGGGGAGACGAGCGCGTCGCGCGGGTCTTCGCGCTCGAGCACGCAGGCCAGCACGAAGCCTTCGGGCAGGTCCATCGGCACGTCCTTGAGCGAATGGACCGCGATGTCGGCGCGCCCTTCTTCGAGCGCGAGCTCGAGTTCCTTCACGAAGAGGCCCTTGCCGCCCACCTTGCTGAGCGTGCGGTCGAGGATCTGGTCGCCGGTGGTCGTGAGGCCCAGCAGGCTGACGGTGTGGCCTCTTTCTTGCAAAAGCGCCTGCACATGTTCGGCTTGCCAGAGTGCCAGGCGGCTTTCGCGCGTGGCGATGACGATATTGCTCAAGACCGGCCTCAAAAGTACGTGTTCAAAACCGCGGGAATGCTAGCATGTTGCGCCGCAGCAACGAAGACGGCACTCCATTCAAGAAGTCCAGGACAAACATCGAATGAAAGCCAGCAAGACACCTGCTCCGCCCAAGCGCCGCCAGGCCGAAGACCAGCCTCTGATCGAAGACATCCGGCTGTTGGGCCGCATCCTCGGCGACGTGATCCGGGAGCAGGAGGGAGAAGAGACATATGCATTGGTCGAGAAGATCCGCACTCTCTCCGTGGCTTTCCGCCGCGATGCGGACCAGGCGGCCGACCGGGCGCTGAAGAACCTGCTCAAGGGGCTGAGCGCCGCCGAGACGGTGCGCGTGATCCGTGCCTTCACCTACTTCAGCCACCTGGCCAATCTGGCGGAAGACCGCCACCAGATCCGCCGCCGCACCGAGTGCGAGCGCGCCGGCGAGAGCGTCGAGGGCGACCTGCAGACCGCGCTCGCGCGCATCCGCAAGGCCGGCGTGAAGCCCGACGAGATCGTCGCCTCGCTGGCCCGCAGCTATGTCTCGCCGGTGCTCACCGCACACCCCACCGAAGTGCAGCGCAAGAGCATCCTCGATGCCGAACGCGCGATCGCGCAGCTGCTGACGGTGCGCGACGAGATCCGGCTGCGCCAGAGCGCCTTTGCCGGGGCCAAGGACGCGCTCACGCCCATCGAGTTCGCGGAGAACGAAACGCAGATGCGCATCCGCGTCACCCAGATCTGGCAGACGCGCCTGCTGCGCTTCACCAAGCTCACCGTGGCCGACGAGATCGAGAACGCGCTGAGCTACTACGAAGCCACCTTCCTGCGCGAGATCCCGCGCGTGTACGCCGACCTGGAAAAGGCGCTCGCACAAGGCGGACAGGCGCCGTCGGTGGCGCCCTTCCTGCGCATGGGCCAGTGGATCGGGGGCGACCGCGACGGCAACCCCAACGTCACGGCCGAGACGCTCGAATACGCGCTGAGCCGCCAGTGCGAGCTGGCGCTGCGCTACTACCTCACCGAGGTGCACTACCTCGGCGGCGAGCTGTCGCTGTCGGCCACGCTGGTCGACGTGTCGGTGGAGATGCAAGCGCTCGCCGAACGCTCGCCCGACACCAGCGAGCACCGCAAGGACGAGCCCTACCGCCGCGCGCTCACCGGCGTGTATGCGCGCCTGGCGGCCACGCTGCGCGAGCTCACCGGCGGCGAGGCCGCGCGGCACGCCGTCGCGCCGCAGAACCCGTACAAGAGCGCGGAAGAATTTTTGGCCGACCTGCGCACGGTGGCCGAGTCGCTGGAGGAAAAGCACGGCAGCGTGCTGGCCGCGCCGCGCCTCTTGCCGCTGATCCGCGCGGTGGAGGTGTTCGGCTTCCACCTGGCCACCGTCGACCTGCGCCAGAGCTCCGACAAGCACGAGGCGGTGATCGCCGAGCTGCTGGCCACCGCGCGCATCGAGCCTTCGTATGCAGCGCTGGCCGAAGAGGCCAAGCAGACGCTGCTGCTGAAGCTGCTCGACGACGCCCGCCCGCTGCGCGTGCCCGATGCCGACTACTCGCCGCTCGCCAGGAGCGAGCTGGCCATCTTCGCGGCCGCCCGCACCGCGCGTGCACGCTACGGCGCCGCCGCCATCCGCCACTACATCATCAGCCACACCGAGACGGTGAGCGACCTGCTGGAGGCCCTGCTGCTGCAGAAGGAAGCCGGCCTGCTGCGCGGCGCGATGGACGGCAAGGCCACCTGCGACCTGATCGTGGTGCCGCTGTTCGAGACCATCGAGGACCTGCGCAACGCCGCACCCATCGTGCGCGCCTTCTACGCGCTGCCGAGCATCCAGGCGCTCATCGAGCGCTCCGGCGCCGAGCAGGACGTGATGCTGGGCTACTCCGACAGCAACAAGGACGGCGGCATCTTCACCAGCAACTGGGAGCTGTACCGCGCGGGCATCGCGCTGGTGTCGCTCTTCGACGAGCTGAACAGGAAGAAGACCAACCCGATTCGCCTGCGCATGTTCCACGGCCGCGGCGGCACGGTGGGCCGCGGCGGCGGCCCGAGCTACCAGGCCATCCTCGCGCAGCCGCCGGGCACGGTGCGCGGACAGATCCGGCTGACCGAGCAGGGCGAAGTCATCGGCTCGAAGTACGCCAACCGCGAGATCGGCCGGCGCAACCTCGAGACGCTGGTGGCCGCCACGCTCGAAGCCACGCTGCTGCCGCAGAGCAAGTCGGCGCCGGCCAATTTCCTCTCGGCCGCGAGCGAACTCTCGGCGGCGAGCATGGCCGCCTACCGCAAGCTGGTCTACGAGACACCCGGCTTCGGCGACTACTTCTTCGGCTCCACGCCGATCCGCGAGATCGCCGAGCTCAACATCGGCTCGCGCCCCGCCTCGCGCAACCCCAGCCACAAGATCGACGACCTGCGCGCGGTGCCGTGGAGCTTCAGCTGGGGCCAGTGCCGCCTCACGATTCCGGGCTGGTTCGGCTTCGGCTCGGGCGTGGAGCAATTCCTGGCCGCCGCCGGCAACGCGGCCGGCCGCAAGGAGCGCCAGGCGCTGCTGCAGCGCATGTACGCGCAGTGGCCCTTCTTCCGCACGCTGCTGTCGAACATGGACATGGTGCTCGCCAAGAGCGACCTCGCGTTGGCCTCGCGCTATGCCGAGCTGGTGACCGACCGCAAGCTGCGCCAGAAGGTGTTCTCGATGATCGACGCCGAGTGGCACCGCACCTCCGGCGCGCTCACGCTCATCACCGGCGCGAAGCAGCGGCTCGAAGGCAACGCCGAGATGCAGCGCTCGGTGCGCCACCGCTTCCCGTACATCGATCCGCTGCACCACCTGCAGGTCGAGCTGATGCGGCGCTATCGCGCGGGCGACGGCGGCGAGCGGCTGCAGCGCGGCATCCACATCTCGATCAACGGGGTGGCGGCGGGCCTGCGCAACACCGGCTGATGCGCTTCGCCACGCACTGAACGAAGACGGGCCCGCGCGCCCGTCTTTCTTTTTGGCGGCGCATAGACTCGCAGTCCACCCTGCCACTCACCCCTCGCGACCGAAAAGGAAAGAAAGCCATGAAAGGCTCCTGCCTGTGCGGCACCGTCCGCTACGAGGCCGCGCGCCTCGCCGGCCCCATCGTCCATTGTCATTGCCGGACCTGCCGCAAGGCGCACAGTGCGGCGTTCACCACCACCGCACGCGTCGACCGCACCGACTTCCGCTGGAGCGCGGGCGAAGAAGCGATCGGCTCCTTCGAATCGACGCCCGGCAAGCTGCGCCACTTCTGCACGCGTTGCGGCACGCACCTGGTGGCCGAGTGGGTGGACAAGCCCCAGGTCATCCTGCGGCTGGGCTCGCTCGATGACGACCCCGGCGAGCGCCCCGCCTCGCACATCTGGACCTCGCACGAGGTGCCATGGCTCGACCACCAGACGCAGATCCCGTCGTTCCCCGAAGCTGCTGCGGCGAAGGCATGAACGCATGAGCACGAAGATCGGCTCTCGCCGCAGGCTCATCGTCGTCATCCTTCTTTGCGTTGCGGTGGCCGGCGCGGTGGTGCGGCACTACGCGGCACCGGGATCGACCACGCGCGACATCGCGACGCTGCTGATGGTGCTGTGGGTGCCGATCATCGGCAACGTGATCGCCTGGCTCATCGGCAAGTGGCCGCGCCGCAAGCCGCAGCCGGCACCTCCGGGCTTCGATGCGCTGGGCGACTTCACGCCCGCCGCGCTCGCGGAGATCACCTTCCGCAAGCCTGCCCTGCCCTCGCGGGACACGCCGATCGCGCCGGGGGAATACCGCTGCGCTTTAGTGCTCGACAAGGAAGGCTTCTCGGCACGCTGGCTGGTGCCGGCGGGCGATGCGCTGGAGCGCGGCAAGCCGGCCGCGCTCGAAATCGAGTTCCTCTCCCCCGCCGCCGCGCTGCCGCGCTTCCAGCCCGGTACGAACTTTCGCGTACTGATCGGCGATTCCTTCGTGGCCGACGGCCGCATCCTGGAACTGCGGCCCGCGCCGAACTAGGCTGGCGCAGCGGCCCCGCGGATGGCGATAGCCATCCAAAGCGCCCATTGTTCGTCCCCGGGAAACTGTCTGCTGCCGCGCGGCACCTTGGTCGCGCAGGCCACGGCTCGCACACTCCATGCCTCTTCAACGGCATCGGTGCGCGCGCCGGCGCCGAAGCTCCAAAGGACCACTCCCCATCATGATGAATCCACCCAGCAGCAACCCGTGCATCGACGAGCTCGGGGCGCCCGTGCAGTCCGCGGCAGCGCCGGTGCCGGCCTCGCGCTCCGCATGGCTCGCCGTCGGCTCCATCGCCGTCGGCACCTTCGCGATGGTGTCGACCGAGTTCATGCCCATCGGCCTTCTCACCGACATCGCGCGCGGCCTCGACGTGTCCGACGGCACGGCCGGCCTGATGGTCACCATGCCCGGCGTGCTCGCAGCCTTCGCCGGGCCGGCGCTCATCGTGGCATCGGGCAAGCTCGACCGCCGCACCGTGCTGATCGCGCTCACCACGCTGCTGATCGCGTCGAACCTGCTCGCGGCCTTCGCGCCGAACTTCGTCACCATGCTGGTGGCGCGCCTGATGCTCGGCCTGTGCGTGGGCGGCTTCTGGACCTTCGCACCCGCCGCCGCCACGCAGCTGGTGCCGCATGCCTCGCAGGCGCGCGCGATGTCGATCGTGCTGGCCGGCGTGTCGGCCGCCACGGTGCTTGGCGTGCCGGCCGGCTCCTCCTTGGCACGCTGTTCGGCTGGCGCGCATCGTTCGCGGTGACGGGCGCGCTCGCGGCCGCGGTGCTGCTGGTGCAGCTGTGGCTGCTGCCTGCCATTCCGCCGGTGCGCGCCATCGGCGCACGCGACCTGCTCACGCCGCTCACGCGCCGCATGGCGCAGGTCGGCCTGCTCGCGGTGCTGTTCTTCATTGCCGGCCACTTCGCGGCCTACACCTACCTGAAGCCGCTGCTGCAGCAGGTGTTCGGGCTCGCGCCCAACTCGGTGTCGACGCTGCTGCTGGTCTATGGCGCAGTGGGCTTCATCGGCACCTTCCTCGGCGGCAGCCTGGTGGCGCGCAGCGTGCGCGGCACCACCCTGCTGGCGGCGCTGATGCTCGCCACCGCGCTGCTGCTGACGACGGTGATCGGCTCGGGCTTCGTGCCGGGCGCGGTGGTGGTCGTGATCTGGGGCGTGGCTTTCGGCCTGATTCCGGTGGCGCTCACTGGCTGGATGATGGAAGCGGTGCCCGACGCACCCGAGGCCGGCCAGGCCCTGCTGGTGAGCGGCTTCCAGGTGGCGATCGCCTCCGGCGCGCTGATCGGCGGCCTGACGGTCGACAACTTCGGCATCTCCAGCGCGATGGTGCTCAGCGGCGTGCTGGTGCTGATCGCCGCGCTGATCGTCGGCACGCTGGGCCGTGCGCGCGGCGGCGCCGCAGTTGCCGCCGTTCCAGAGTAAGCACCGGCAGCGGCTGCAACGTCGCAATCAGCGGCGGCCGGGCCCGCCGGCCGCCGCGATCGCATCCAGCACCACCCGCAGTGCCTTGCTGACAGGCTTGTCGCGCCGCACCACGATCGCCAGCGATCGATGCGTGCGAGGGTTCAGCCGGCTGGCCTTGAGCTCCGGATGCGCGCCGCGCCCCTCCATTGCCATGCCGGGCACGATGGCGTAGCCCAGCCCCGCCGCCACCATCTCCTTCATCGCCTCGACGCTGCCCAGCTCCATCACCGGCTGCGGCTGCAGGCCCTCTGCAGCGAACCAGCGGTCGACCAGCTTGCGCGTGTTGGCCGCGGGCTCGAACAGCACCAGCGGCAGGCCGGCCAGATCGCCCGGCCCCACCTTCGATTTCAGCGGTGCGAGGTCGTGCCGGCCGATGGCCACGAACTCGTCGTCGAGCACCGGCATCACCGCCAGCGAGCGCCCGGCGACGGGCAGCGTGACCAGCGCGAGATCGAGGCTGTTCTCCTCCACCCTGCGCGCCTGGTCCTCGGTGTTGCCGGTGCTGACCACCACGCCGATCTTGGGAAAGCGCTCGCGCAGCCCGCGCAGCACCGCCGGCAGGAAATGCAGGCAGGCCGTCGCGCCCGTGCCCAGCCGCACGCGGCCCGCAACGCCGCTGGCGTGGTCGGCGAGCGCGTCGATGGCGTTCTCCACCGCGGTCTCGATGTTCTGCGCATGGCGCAGCAGCTCCAAGCCCGCCGGCGTGGCCTGTGCGCGTTTGCCGACGCGCTCCACCAGGCGCACCCCCAGGCGGCGTTCGAGCTGGCGGATCTGCAGGCTCACCGCCGGCTGCGAAAGGCCGAGCCTGTCGGCAGCGGAAGAGAAGCTGCCTGTCTCGACGACCAGCGCAAAGGAACGGAGCTGGTCGAGGTTGAACGATTTATCCAAAGTTTTTCTCATGCCTTGCATAAGCTAGCGAAGCTTCACTTATCGATGAGGCATCGTCAAGATCGGTGCCATGTCATCGCATCCGCCTGCTCCGCTCGGTTCCGCCACCGTCGAGATCCTCGACGCCACGCCGCATCACATGGCGGCCGTGCAGTCCATCTACAGCCACTACGTGCTGCACGACCTGTGCTCTTTCGAGGAAGAAGTGCCCTCCGTCGAACAGATGCAGCAGCGCCGCGCCGACGTGATCGCGCGCGGCATGCCCTACCTCGTGGCACTGCTCGACGGCGAGGTCGCCGGCTATGCCTACGCCACCGCCTACCGCGCCCGCTCGGCCTACCGGCACTCGGTGGAAGATTCGGTCTACGTCGCGCAGGGCATGCACGGCCGCGGCGTCGGCAAGGCGCTGCTGCGCGAGGTGGTCCGACGCTGCACCGAGGCCGGCTTCACGCAGATGGTCGCCTGCGTGGGCAACAGCGCCAATACGGGCTCGCTGCGGCTGCACGAGAGCTTGGGCTTCGAACAGGTGGGCGTGCTGCGCGACATCGGCTTCAAGTTCGGGCGCTGGGTCGACACGGTGCTGATGCAGCGCGCCTTG
Source organism: uncultured Variovorax sp. (assembly GCA_913776885.1). GTDB lineage: Bacteria > Pseudomonadota > Gammaproteobacteria > Burkholderiales > Burkholderiaceae_C > Variovorax. The sequence continues at coordinate 1,416 of CAJYQC010000431.1, read as the reverse complement.
AGCTGAGGCCTGTCGTCAAGTCAGGCGACACCGCCGGCCTCGCGTTCGGCTGGCTGGCGCTGCTGCGCGCGAGCCGCGCTGCTGGAATCGATGGCCATCACCGTCTGTTCGGGCGCGCTGCAATTGGCGATGGCCGACCGGCACACGACGGCCAAGCCGACCGGGTGATCCATCGCGCCTGGCACGTGGGCTCCATACGCCCACCGTTCGCGAAGGGGCTGCTGGCCGACCGCCACGTCGCGGCTTCCCTGGGAAAGAAAGACCCGCCGTACGAGGCATCGTCTTCCGGGTTTTAAAATAAAACTGACCTGGGCAACACACTCACCCCCGCCCGGGTCAGACGAACCGGAAAGAGAAGCTCCCATGGCCCAACGAAGAAGCCTCAAGGCCGATGCATGCCCGATGGCACGCGCGCTCGACATCGTGGGCGACCAGTGGTCGCTGCTCGTCATTCGCGACGCCTTCGACGGCATGAAGCGCTTCGGCGAATTCCAGCAGAGCCTGGGCGTCGCGAAGAACATCCTGTCGGACCGCCTGAAGAACCTGGTGCAGGAAGGCGTGCTCGAGCTCGTGCCGGCCTCCGACGGGTCGGCGTACCAGGAATACGTGCTCACGGCCAGAGGCAAGGGCCTGTTCCCCGTGGTGGTCGGCCTGCGCCACTGGGGCGAGGCGCATCTCTACGCCAAGGGCGAGCCGCACTCGGTGCTCGTCGAGCGCGAGAGCGGCAAGCCTGTGCCGAAGATCGAACTGCGCACGCGCGACGGAAAGCCGCTCGATCCGGCCGCTACCTTCGTGAAGAAGCTGCCCGCCACCGCCAAGGCGGCGCGCTGAGCGCGCACCGAGTTTCCTCGCTTGCGCGTTCCTTCTCGCCCGATCAACTGCCCAACGGGTACTCCATTGCCACGCGGATCTGCCGCGTCGGAAGTTCGGCCTGCGCCTTGTTGTTGCGGTGCTCGCCGTAGCGCAGCAGGAACGCCAGCCCCTTGGCGCGTCCCTCTCGGACCGTGTAGCGCAGCCAGAGATCGCGCTCCCAGTGCTTGCCGTCGCGGCCATAGCCCAGCCACGCATAGCCCCCGCGTGCGGGCACGCGGCTTCCGTCGATGCCGCTGCCGCGGATGTAGGCCGCGCCCAGGCTCAGCCCTGGCGCACCCCATTGCGAGGCATCGACTTCATAGCGCAGCTGCCATGACCGTTCGTTCGGCGCGTTGAAGTCGGAAAGCTGCGCCGCGTTGCCGAGCCAGATGCCGCCGCGCGTCACGTAGTCGAACGGCGTGTTGCCGGCGACCTTCTGCAAACCGAGACCGAGGCGATGAGGGCCGTGGGTGTAGGTGGTCATCAGGCTCGAAGTGGTGTTGTCCACCGGCCCGGCCAGCGCGCGGCCCGTGTCCTTGCTGCGATAGACCTGGAGGTCGAAGG
>CAJYQC010000430.1 GCA_913776885.1 uncultured Variovorax sp. | reverse complement strand
GGCCTTGGCGCCGCCATTCACCGTGGCCGTCCACGGGCCGTCGTCGCGGTAGGCCTTGGCGCGCACCGTGAACTTCGCGGTGCCGCTCGCGCCGTTGAGCAGTTCCACCGAGACGTTGCCGTTGGTGATGTCGTAGCACACGCGCACCTCGGGGTCGGGCGAGCCGCCTGCGCGCAGGCGGTTGAGGTCGCCCTTGAAGTGGCGGTGGAAGCCGTTGGGGCCGAGCACCCACAGGTCGTAGAAGCCGCTGTTGTCGGCGCCTGCGTTCCAGGTGTCGTCGAGCATCTTGCCGGGCTCCACCATGTAGCGGCGCGGCAGGCGGTCGAGGTTGAGCTTGTCGTAGACGTGGAACACGGCGGCAGCCTTGCCGCTGTTCTTGAAGATCAGCCGCATCTGGCCCTTGATCGCGTCGCTTCGTCCGCTCACGTGCAGTTCATAGGGCAGGGCGCGCGAGGGGCGCGTGCCGGTGGCCTGGCGCGGCAGTTGGGGGTCGAGGGGCAGCGCCACCTGGGCCAGCGCCTGCTGGTCGGCGCGCAGCTTGTCGGCGGCGTCCTTGGTGGTGCGTCCCGCCAGTGTCGGCAGCGCTTCGCTGTTGGGCGTCGTGAAGTTGAACGCGCTCGTGAGGTCGCCGCACACCGCGCGGCGGAACGGCGAGATGTTCGTCTCCTTCACACCGAAGCGCGCCTCGATGAAGCGCAGCACCGAGGTGTGGTCGAAGGCCTGCGAATTGACCCACCCGCCGCGGCTCCAGGGCGAGATGACGTACATCGGCACGCGCACGCCGGGGCCGTACACGCGGCCGTCCGGTGCGGGCTGGCTGCTGGTGCCCGGCGGCTTCGGGTGCGTGAAGCGCTCCACGGCGAGGTCGGATTCAGGCAGCGTGGTCTTGCCTGCCATCGAACCGTCGGGGTTGAGCGACGGGGAGGCCGGCGAGGGGTAGTGGTCGAAGTAGCCGTCGTTCTCGTCGAAGTTGATGAGCAGCGCCGTCTTGCTCCACACCTCGGGCACGGAGGTGAGCGCGTCCAGCACCTGCTGGATGTACCAGCCGCCCTGCACGGGGCTCGACGGCCCGGGGTGCTCGGAATAGGTGGCCGGCGCGATGATCCACGACACCTGCGGCAGCTTGCCGTTCTTGATGTCCTGGCGGAACTGCTCGAGGAAGCCGCCGTCGGGCATGGAGTTCGCGATGCCCTTGTAGAGCGGGTTGCCCGCATCGTCGCTGGCCGGGTCGTAGGCGGGCGAAGCCGCGCCGTTGCTCACCGGCTTGCCCGACGCTTCGTTGGCCTTGCGGTACTGCTTGAAGCCCGCCAGCGGGTTGTCGGTGAAGTTGTCGGGCATGTTCTGGTAGATGAACCAGCTGACCTTGGCTTCCTGCAGTCGCTCGGGGTAGGTCTTCCACTCGTAGCCGCTGGTGGAGGCGCCGATGTCGTCCCACTCGTTGACGACCGAGGCCACGCCCGCGGGGCCGGCGGCGGTTTCGCCCGATGGCCCGTTGGTGCCGGTCCAGTGGAACATGCGGTTCGAGTTGGTGCCCGTGTGCATGCTGCAGTGATAGCCGTCGCACACCGTGAAGGCATTGGCCAGCGCGAACTGGAAGGTGACTTCGGCTTCCTTGAAGTAGCCCATCGACGCGTTGTTCTTGTAGCGCGGCCACTGGTAGGCGCGGCCGCCGTCCCAGGCGTTCTGGCCGTCGCTCCACGAGTGCGGCGTGCCGCTCACGCGCTGCGCGTTGCCTTTGCGGCTGTCGAGGTGGTACGGCAGGATGACGCTGCCGCTGGCATCGATCTGCTGCCACACGTTCCGGCCCTTGGGCAGCGGAATGGTGAAGCGGTCGCCGAAGCCGCGCACGCCCATCAGCGTTCCGAAGTACTGGTCGAACGAACGGTTCTCCTGCATCAGGATGACGATGTGCTCGACGTCCTTGATCGTGCCGGTGGCGTTGTTGGCCGGCATGGCCAGTGCGCGGCGGATGCTCGGCGGAAAGGCCGAGAGCGCGAGGGCGGCGGCGCCGGTGGTGGCGGTGCCGGTGAGGAACTTGCGGCGCGAATTCGTCATGGGTCGGTTGTTCTGGTGTTGAGGGATGTCGTTGGACTCAGGGTGCGCAGCTCTTCACGGGCGCGGCGCCGGCGTCGGGTTGCGTGGGGGTGGTGGGCGTCGTCGGTGTGGTGGGTGTCGTCGGCGTGCCGCCGAAGAAGCCGCCGCCGCCGCTGCCGCCACCACAGGCGGACAGGACGCAGGCCAGGACGAGCGCGGGTGCGAGTCGCGCGAGGAGACGTGATTGAAGTTGCATGGTTGATGTCCTCTGTGGGCGTTGTTGTCTTGGGGCTGGGGCGATCGGGCTCAGGGCAGCGTCGACAGCGGCTGGCCCGACTTGAAGATGCTGTTGAGCTCGGCGCTCGTGAGTGCGCGGTTCCAGATCGCGAAGTCGTTGAAGTCCATGGCGCCGCGCGGCGAACTGCTCTCGCGCTGGTAGTAGAGGCCGGTGCCGTCCTCGTTGAGGCCCAGGCCGTTGCCCAGGCCGCCGAGCTTGCCGACCAGCGCGGTGGTGATGGCGGTGCTGTTCATCTGCACGCCGCGCACGGGGTCCATCACGTAGCCGCGCATGGTCAGCGCCGCCTTGTCGACGACCACCGCCACGTAGGCCCACTGGCCTGCGCTGAGGCTGTAGCCGTTGCTGTCGGCGCGTGCGCTGCCCGTGCCGACGTTGAAGCGGATCTCGCAGCTGCCGAAGAGGCCGATGGCCAGGCCCGCGTTGCCGCCGGTGGTGTAGTTCTTGTTGCCGATCACCGTGCCGCCGTTGCTCACACCCTGGCTGCAGGTGTTGTCTGTGCGCACCCAGAACCCGATGGTGAAGGCCGTCACCGCTGCGTTGGTGGTGACGTCGTTGTTCTGCACGAGGCGGTAGCCGGCCATGCCGCTGGCGTTCTTCACCGTGCTGTCGACGCGCAGCGCCTTGGCCTTGTAGGGCGCGCTGTATCCGTCGTCGACCAGCGAGCCGCCGTTGGCGTCGGCGGCCCACGGCGCGAGCGTGGAGGCGTTCTTCGCGTCCACGCCGGGCAGGGCGTCGAGCGGGTAGTAGTTGACCAGCCCGTTCGCCAGCGTGGGAGCGAGCGTGACCGGCGCCTCGGGCGCGACGTACGAGATCTGAGCGGCAATCGCCACGCTGGCTTCACCCGCGACGACGGTGTACTGGAAGGTGTAGAGGCCATCGCTCGCCGCCACGATGGGATCGGTGTAGGCGGTGGAGCCTGCCGGCAGCGTGGCCACCACCTTGCCGTCGCGCAGCACCTGCACCGCGGCGCTGGTGTTGCCGGAGAGCGTCCACGACAGCTCGATGCTGCGCTTGTCAGCGCCCGTCTTCGCCGAGAGGCTGCGCAAGGCGGTGCCGGCCTGCAGGGCCTGGCCGGCGAAGCGGTAGTCGGTCGCCGCCGGCAGCGCGCCGAGGTGGCGCAGCACGGTCGGGGCGATGTCGGTGGCGGCAGCGAGTGCGAGCAGCGTGGCATCTGCTGGAGCAGCAGCGCCGACACCCGGCAGGGCAGCCAGCGTCTTGTTGCTTGCGATGAAGACCGTCTTGTTGCCGTTGTCCTGCAGGCCGGTTGCGCTGCCGAAGGCATCGAGCCCGTGGCCGGTGGTGAGGATCACCAGCCAGTCTTCCTTCGGGTCGTTGGCGGTGCGCTGCGCGATGCGTGCAAGCAGCTGGCCGATGCCCGTCGCGGTGTCGGCGATCGAGCGCTGATAAGCGTCGCTCTTCAGTCCGTTGCCCGCGGCGGCGGCCGGTGCGCCGTACTGCGCCACCAGCAGGTCGTAGCCGGCATCGATGAGCTGCGAGGCGCGCTCGGTGACGCAGGCGTCGGCACCCGCGCAGTCGATGGCGCTGTCGACCGTGCCCGCTTCGCTTGCGAGCAGCAGCGGATAGAGCGGGCCGGAAGTGACCGAGGCGGTCTTGTAGCCGGCTGCCTTGTTGTTCTGCCTGGCCAGCGCGAAGACGGAAGGCGCGAGCTTCACGTCGATGCGCTGGTCGGCCGTGTCCCAGCGAACGCCATGGCGCTGCGCCCAGGTGCCGGTGAGAAGAGTTGCCCAGCCGGGGCCGTCGGTGGTGGGCTGTTCGCTCGGCGTGCCGTTGGCGCCGCCGGTCCAGGCGGGTGCGAGTCGCAGCGATTGCAATGCCGGCACCTTGTTCTGCGCCATCGCATCGCGAAGCGCTGAATGCGTGAGGCCGTCGATTTCGACGACGAGCGCCTTCGGGCCGCTCTTGCCCTGGTTGACCGACGGCGGCGGATTGCCGCCGCCACTGCCACCGCCGCTGCCGGCCGGCGGTGTGCCGATGAGCGGCAGGCCCGCGCCGCCACCTCCGCCTCCACCGCCGCAAGCCGCGAGAAGCAGCAATGCGCAGGTGCTTACCCAAGCGCGCGCTCGGCGTGCACTGAATCCTCTGATCATGTTTTTCCTCGAAGTATTGAGATGCCGGCTCCGGCGCGAGCCATGGACCCGCGTGGTTCCCGCGCGTTCGTGCAAGGAAGTGCATTTGCAACAAATCGCACAAATGCTCCGAATGCCTCAGATGGTGCGTTCGTCTGGTGACAAAGTGTTGACAAGCGCTGCGAGACCGTTGCCCGTCAACCGCGGCTGCTTTCATGCTTTCATGCTTTCAGCTGGCCGCCACGTCGCTACGGCGCCGTTACACCCGATACACCCGGGACGAGAAGCGCGCCCCCTGCGCTGGATCACTGCCAGCGCCGCTCCTAGCATTCGCTTCGTTCCATCCACTCGCAGAAAGAAAGAGAAGACCGAATGAACCCTCTCATCCAGCGCCGCACCCTGTTGCTCGGCCTTTCCGTACTGCCGCTCGCCGGCGCCTGCACCGCGTGGTCCGGCACCGGGTCGCAGTCATCGGCGCAGGCGCAGCTCGCCGAGCTCGAAAGCGCATCGGGCGGCCGCCTGGGCGTGGTCGGCTTCAACACCGGCAGCGGCGCGCGCGTCCAGCACCGTGCGCACGAGCGCTTCCCGCTGTGCAGCAC
>CAJYQC010000429.1 GCA_913776885.1 uncultured Variovorax sp. | reverse complement strand
CACCGACAGTCCGGCCGTGAAGGTGTCGCCCGCGCCGATGGTGTCGACCACGGTGACGCGCGGCGCCGCCACGCTCAGCGGCGCACGGCCCGTGCGCCAGAGCGTCGCGCCGGCGCCCCCGCGCGTGCCGATCACGGCGCGCGCGCCGGCCTTCAGGCACTCGGCGGCCAGCGCATCGACGGGCTGGCCGGGCGCGAGCAGCGCGGCGTCCTCATCGCTGAGCTTGACCAGGTCGGCCATGCCGAACCAGCCCTGCACGCGATCGCGATAGGCCGCCATGTCGGAAATCAGGCTCGGCCGCACGTTCGGGTCGAACACGATCACGCGCTGCCCGCGGTTCGCTGCGATCAGCTCGGCGATGCGCGTGGCGGCCGGCTCCTGCAGCAGCGAGATCGAGCCGAAGTGCAGGAAGCGGCACGATGCCGGCAGCTGGGGCAGCGGCTCGGGCGCCCAGGTCGCGTCGGCGCTGCCTTGCGTGTAGAAGGCATAGCGGTTGGTCTGCGGCGTGCGCTCGACGAAGGCCAGCGTCGACGGCGCGCTGCTGCGCAGGATGAAGCTGGTGTCCACGCCGTTGCGCTGCAGGAAGCCCATCAGCCGCTCGCCGAACAGGTCGGTGGACAGCTGCGTGAGAAAGCCCGTCGGCTGACCGAGCCGCGCGCAGGCCACGGCGGTGTTGAGCGGCGAGCCGCCCTCGTGCCCCAGGAACGCCAGGTTGCCAGCCTCGCTGGCGGTGAAATCGATGAGGGCTTCGCCCGTGAGTGCTATGCGCATGATGGCTGGATTCTGGATCAGGGCAGGTCGCGCGCGTCGGCCAGGAAGCCGCTTTCCGCGGCCAGCGTGGCGGGATGGTCGAGCAGCTCGGAAAAAAGGCGCGGCGGGATGGTGATCGCGCCCACGCCGATCTTCAGCAGAGAAAGATACGCCTCGCGCGAGCGGATGCTGGCCACCAGCAGCCGCGTGCCCGACGAGGGCCGTTGCGCCACCAGCGCCTGCATCTGCGCGATCAGCCCCAGCCCGTCGGCGCCGGCGTCTTCGAGCCGGCCCAGGTACGGTGCGGCATAGGCGGCGCCCAACTGCGCCGCGAAGTGCGCCTGCTCGGGCGCGTAGACCGCCGTCCAGGTGACCGGCACACCCTGCGCGATGAGCCGCGCGCCGGCCGCCAGGCCCTGGCGCGTGGCCGGGATCTTCACAACCAGCTGGCCGGGCGCGAAGTGCGCGAGCAGCGCCTGCGCGTCCTCCAGCATGCCGTCGACGTCCTGCGAATACACCTGCGCCTGAACCTGCCTGGCGCCCAGCTCGATGCAGCGGCGCAGCAGGCCGGGCACGTCGTCGCGCCCGATGCCGGCGCGCTTGAGCAGCGTGGGGTTGGTCGTCACGCCGTGCACCACCGGGTGAGGCAGGCAGGCCTGCAGCTCGCTCACATCGGCGCTGTCGAGGTACAGGTGGAAGTCTTGGTTCATCGGTTCTCAGCTCATGACGTTGCCGCCGTCGACGTTGAGGGTCTGCGCCGTGATGTAGCGCGCCTCGTCGCTGGCGAGGAACACCGCCGCGCCCGCGATGTCATCCGGCACGCCCATGCGTCCGAGCGGCACCGACAGGCCGACCTGCCGCTTCTTCTCTCCGGGCGGCAGGCCTTCGGCCTTGGCGAACAGGCTGTCGACATGGTCCCACATCGGCGTGTCGACCACACCGGGGGCGATGCCGTTGACGCGGATGCCGTGCGGCGCCATGGCCAGCGCCGCGCTCTGCGTGTAGCTGATGACGGCCGCCTTGGTGGCGCAGTAGTGCGACACCAGCGCCTCGCCGCGCCGCCCGGCCTGCGAGGCCATGTTGATGACCGAAGCACCCTGCGTGCCGGCCTCCACCATGTGGCGCAGCACCGCCTGCATCACGAAGAACATGCCCTTCACGTTCACCGCGAAGAGCTTGTCGAAGGACGCCTCGTCGCTGTCGAGCAACGGCGCGAGGTCGAACACCGCCGCGTTGTTGAACAGCGTGTGCACCGGTCCGAAAGCCACCTGTGCCTCGGCCAACATGTGGGCGATGGCGGCGGTGTCGGTCACGTCGGCAGCGATGTAGGCGAGCTTGCCCGGCTCCTTCTGCTGCAGCGCGCGCACCGCTTCGGGCGCGGCGGTGGCGCGGTCGATCACCGAGCAGCGTGCGCCCTCGGCGATGCAGGCCTGCGCCACGGCCAGGCCGATGCCGCCGCCCGCGCCGGTCAGGAGTACATGCCTGTCCTGCAGCCGGCCGCTCATGGCTTGCTCCCTGCTTCTGCAACGAAGCGCGCCACGCGCTCGCCGGCACGGCGCACCGCATCGACCAGGCGGTTGTCGGCGGCGATGTCGCCCCACAGCCCCGCGTCCGCGCACAGCGCGGCAATGGGGTCGGCCGCATCGCAGATGGCGTGCGCCACGGCTTCGTCCATGCCCTGGTCCTGGTAGGCGTACGGCAGCGCGCCCTTGTGCCAGCGCTGCAGGAAGGCCAGGAACAGCGCGGGCAGCATCGCGACGCTGTGGATGGGCTGGCCCGCAGCCAGGCGCTCGCGCACCGTCGGCGCGATGAAGCCGGGGATCTTCGAGAAGCCGTCCGCCGCCACGCGCTGGTTGGTGTCGCGGATGGCGGGGTTGCCGAAGCGGTCGAGCACCACGTCGCGATACGCCGCGAGGTCGATGGGGCTGGGAGTCAGGCAGGGAATGACGTCGTCGGTGACGTAGTCGTAGGCCATCTTGCGGATGGCCGCGTCGTGCGTGCCCTCGTGGATGAAGCCGAGCCCCACCAGCGTGCCCGCCCAGGCAATGCAGCTGTGGGTGGCGTTGAGGATGCGGATCTTGGCCTCTTCGTACGGCTGCACCGAATCGACCAGCTCCACGCCCACGCGGCCCCAGTCAGGCCGGCCGGCTGCGAAGTCGTCCTCGATGACCCACTGGATGAAGCTCTCGCCGGTGATGGCGGCCGCGTCGTCGCGCCCGGTGGCGGCCTTCACGCGCGCGCGCAGCTCGGGCGGCGGGCGCGGCGTGATGCGGTCGACCATCGCGTTCGGGCAGCGCGTGTTCGCCTTGACCCAGGCCAGCAGGTCGGCATCGCCCGCCAGTTCGATGAACTCCAGCAGGCCGTCGCGGAAGCGGTCGCCGTTGTGGCGCAGGTTGTCGCAGTTCAGCAGCGTGAGCGGGCCGGCGTTGGCGGCCTTGCGCGCGCGCAGGATGGCGCAGACGGCGCCGTAGATCGTCACGCCCTTGCCTTCGGTCTCGCCGCTTTTGCCGCGGCGCGCGCGTTCCACGTCGGCCGCGAGGTCGGGGAACGACAGGTCGAGCCTGCCCTTGTCGTCGAGGTAGTAGCCCGCCTCGGTCACGGTGAACGAGACGATGCGCGTCGAAGGCGCGGCGCCGCGTGCGATCACCCTGGCCAGCGAACGCTCCCAGGGCAGCACCTCGCGGATCGCGGAGATCTCCTCGTAGCGGTACTCGCCCGCGGGGGAGACGGTTTCGAGCGTGTAGCGCCCGCCCTGCGCCTCGAGCGCGGCGACGACCTCGGCCATGTCCGGCCGGATGTTGGCGCCCGAGAGCGACCAGCGGGTGTCGCCCGCGTCGATCAGCCGCTGCAGGTATACGGCCTGGTGGGCGCGGTGGAACGAGCCCAGGCCGAGATGGAGCACCGTGAACTCGGAAGGAGCCGTTGGAGTTTGCGCAATGGTCACGAGAAGGTCCGTTGAAAAGACGTTGGACGGAAATCGGGTGTCACGCGAAGACCGAACGGCCCTCGCGGTTGAAGAGATGGAGCACCGACGGATCGAGCTCCACCGCCACGTCGTCGCCGGCCTGCAGCGGCGTGCGGTCGTTCTGCCGCGCGATCAGCGGCACGCCGCTTACATCGACGTGGATGAGCGTGTCGGCACCCAGCGCCTCGACCAGCTCGACGCGGCCGAGCACATCCGACACCGGCGCGCCCTGCTTCGGATGCACGCGCAGCCCCTCGGGGCGTACGCCCAGGAAGCCGTCCGCGGGCAGCCTGCCACCGGTGGCGGCGGAGAAGGTGGGAATCGCGTTCGCCGCCACCATGTTCATCGACGGCATGCCGATGAACTGCGCGACGAACTGGTTGGCCGGGCGGTCGTACAGCTCCAGCGGCGTACCGACCTGCTCGATCAGCCCGTCCCTCAGCACCACCACGCGGTCGGCCAGCGTCATGGCCTCGACCTGGTCGTGCGTCACGTAGATGGTGGTCGCGCCGAGCGCGCGGTGCAGCTTGTGGATCTCCACGCGCGTGTTGCCGCGCAGCGCGGCGTCGAGGTTCGACAACGGCTCGTCGAACAAGAACACCTTCGGCGCACGCACGATGGCGCGCCCGATGGCCACGCGCTGGCGCTGGCCGCCCGAAAGATCCTTCGGCGTGCGGTCGAGGTACTGCGTGAGGTTCAGCGTCTTCGCCGCGTACTCGACCTTGGTCTTGATCTCGCTCTTGGAGACGCCCGCCAGCTTGAGCGCGAAGGACATGTTGTCGTACACGCTCATGTGCGGGTAGAGCGCATAGCTCTGGAACACCATCGCGAGATCGCGCTTGCCCGATGGCGCCCAGGTGATGTCCTTGCCGTCCAGCAGCAGGTTGCCGCTGGTGATCGGCTCCAGCCCCGCGATCAGCCGCAGCAGCGTCGACTTGCCGCAGCCCGAGGGCCCGACGAAGACGATGAACTCGCCCTTCTGGATCTGCAGGTCGACGCCCTTGATGATGTTGACTTCACCAAAGCTCTTCTTGATGTTCTTGAGTTCGAGGTAGGCCATTCACGACTCCTTGATGTTTTGTGGGCGGGCAAACGAGGCGCCCACAGCGCTCGAGAGCGCGCAGCGCAATCCGGGGGTTGGCGAAGCGACACGAAGTGCGCAAAGACTGGGGGTGGTGTTCATTTCACGGCACCGAAGGTGAGGCCTTGAACGAGCTGCTTCTGGCTGAACCAGCCGAACACCACGATGGGCGCAATCGCCATCAGCGAAGCGGCGGACAGCTTGGCCCAGAACAGCCCCTCTGGGCTGGAGTACGAAGCGATGAGCGTGGCCAGCGTGCCCGCCTTGGCGGAGCTGAGGTTCAGCGCCCAGAAGGCCTCGTTCCAACTCAGCACCAGGCACAGCAGGCCGGTGGATGCGAGGCCGCCCACCGACAGCGGCATCACGACGTGCCGGAACTCGGTCCAGAGGCTGGCGCCGTCCATGCGCGCGGCTTCGAGGATCTCGGGCGGGATGTCCTTGAAGGCGCTGTAGAGCATCCACACCATGATCGGCAGGTTCGACAGCGTGAACACGATGGTCAGCGCGGTGAGCGAATCCAGCAGGCCCGCGGTCTGCGCGATCACGTAGATCGGCACCAGCGCGCCCACGGCCGGCATCATCTTGGTGGAGAGCATCCACATCAGGATGTCGCGCGTCTTCTTCGTGCGGAAGAAGGCCATCGAGTACGCGGCAGGCGCCGCGATCAGCAGGCCCAGGATGGTCGAGCCCAGGCTGGTGATGAGCGAGTTGCGCGCGTAGAGCAGGTAGTCGCTGCGCCGCTGCACCTCGCCGAAGTTGTCGAGCGTGGGCTCGAAGATGAAGAGCGGTGGCACGTGGATCGCCTGCAGCTCCGTCTTGAAGGCGGTGAGGAACAGCCAGCCGAGCGGAAAGAACAGCAGCAGCGCGACGGCCCACGCGCCGACGGTGCGCAGCAGCTGCGGCAGGAAGTTGCTGGGTTGCATGATCTGGCTACTCCACTGCTGGTTGATTCGAGACTGGATCAGTTCCAGGAACACCACGGAACCGGCTTTGCCGGGCCTTCGGTGTTGCCCCCTGCAAGGGGGTTGGCGAAGCGACACGAAGTACGCGAAGACTGGGGGTGTGCCGCATGACTAGTCCAGGTTCTTGCCGATGATGCGGATCAGGAAGACCGCCACGATGTTGGCCAGCACCACCGCGAAGAGCGCGCCCGCCGAAGCCACGCCCACGTCGAAGTTCATGAGCGACTGCTTGAAGATCATGTAGGTCATGTTCGTGCTCTCGTTGCCCGGGCCGCCGTTGGTGGTGATAGCGATCTCGGCGAACACGCTGAGCAGGAAGATCATCTCGATCATGATCACCACCGCCATCGGTCGCGCGAGGTGGGGAATGGTGAGATAGAAGAAGCGCTGGATGGCGCTCGCGCCGTCCATGCGCGCGGCCTCCATCTGCTCGCGGTCGAGCGACTGCAGCGAGGTGATGAAGATCAGGCAGGCGAAGGGCAGCCACTGCCAGGCCACCATGATGATCACCGACAGCAGCGGCACGTCGGTGAGCCAGTCGACGGGCTGGGCCCCGAAGGCGCGCCACACGTCGGCCAGGATGCCGTAGATGGGGTTCATCATCATGTGCTTCCACAGCAGCGCGTTGACCGCGGGCATGACGAAGAAGGGCGAGATCAGCAGCACGCGCACGATGCCGCGCCCCGGAAAGGGCTCGTTCACCAGCAGCGCGAGCAGCACGCCCAGCACCACGGTGATGACGATCACGCTGCCGATCAGCAGCAGCGTGTTCCAGGTGGCCGGCCAGAAATCGGGGTCGGTGATGAAGTAGTGAAAGTTCTCGATGCCCGCGAAGGTGCGCTCACCGGGCTGCATGAGGTTGTAGTTCACGAACGAGAAGTACAACGTCATCACCAGCGGCACGATCATCCAGAGGAAGAGCGTGAGCACGGCGGGCGCCATGAGGGCGCGGGGCAGGAGTCTTTTCATTGTGTGTCCTCTCTGGGGGCTGTTGCCCCCTCTCCCGCTCGCGGGAGAGGGTTGGGGTGAGGGCATGCGGCCCATGCGGTGGGCACGCCGCCCCCTCACCCTGCCCTCTCCCCGAGGGGAGAGGGTAAGAAGGCGGCTTACTTGTAGTAGCCCGCTTTCTTCATTTCACGCTCAGCCGCCGTCTGCGAAGTCTTCAGCGCCTGGTCCACAGTGACCTTGCCCGACAGCGCCGCACTCATCTGCTGCCCCACCGCCACGCCGATCGCCTGGAACTCGGGAATGGCCGCGTACTGCACGCCCACGTAAGGCGACTTCGGCAGCGTGCTGTCGGTCAGGTTCGCGCTGTCGATCGCCTTCTTCTCGGCCGCGGCGAACTTGGCGACCTTCTGGAACTCCGGGTTCGCGTAGGTCGACTTGCGCGTGCCGGTCGGCACCGAGGCCCAGCCGGTCTCCTTGGCCACCAGCGCGATGTAGTCCTTCGACGTGGCCCACTTGATGAACTTCTGCGCCGCCTCGTCCTTGGTCGAGCTGGCCGGAATGGCCAGGTTCCAAGACCACAGCCAGTTGGCGCCCTTGGGCGTGGTCGCGGTGGGCGCCTGCGCGAAGGCCACCTTGTCGGCCACCTTCGACTGCTTCGGGTCGCTGATGAAAGATGCCGCGATGGTCGCGTCCACCCAGGCCGCGCACTTGCCCTCGTTGAAGAGCGCGAGGTTCTCGTTGAAGCTGTTGGCCGAGGCGCCCGGAGGCCCGTCCTTCTTCATCAGGTCGACGTAGAAGGTGATCGCGTCCTTCCAGGGCTTGGTGTCGATCTGCGGCTTCCACTGCATGTCGAACCACTGGCCGCCGTTGGTGTTGATCAGCGTGGTCAGGAAGGCCATGTTGTCGCCCCAGCCCGGCTTGCCGCGCAGGCACATGCCGTAGACGCCGGCCTTCGGGTCGTTGGCCTTGTCGGCGAACTCCTTGACCTGCGCCCAGGTGGGCTGCTCGGGGAACTTCACGCCCACCTTGTCTGCCAGGTCCTTGCGGTACATGAGCATGGAGCTCTCGCCGTAGAAGGGCGCGGCGTAGAGCTTGCCCTCGTTCGACAGGCCGTCGCGGATGGCGGGCAGCAGGTCGTCCACGTCGTAGGCGGCGTCGGTGGCGATGGGCTTGAGCCAGCCCTTCTTCGACCAGATCGGCGTCTCGTACAGGCCGATGGTCATCACGTCGAACTGGCCGCCCTTGGTGGCGATGTCGGTGGTCACGCGCTGGCGCAGCGTTCCTTCCTCCAGCGTGACCCACTTGAGCTTGATGTCGGGGTTGGCCTTCTCGAAGAAGGGGGTGAGCTTCTGCATCTCGATCATGTGGCCGTTGTTCACGGTCGCGATCACGAGTTCGGTGGCGGCCTGCGAGACCACGCCGGTACCGATGAGTGCGAGGACGAGGCCCGCTTTCAGAAAACGCTTCATGTTGTCTCCTAGAGGAAGTGAGCGACGCCCTCTTTCTGTCTGTCGGGTCGCCGTGCCGCGAATTCTGGAGAAGCGTGCCTGCGGTTTTGGTACTGGCGCCGCCATCACCAGTACTTTCATGCACCAATTGGCTAGTGAAATCCCTAGTCGATGCAATACAGCATGGAAATCCGCAAGCCAAAGGCCTCAGGCGCCGCCCAGCAGCTGCCGCCGCAACTGCGCCGCCGCAGGCGACAGCGACCGGTCGGTGCGGGTGATCAGGCAGATCGGCGGCACGCGCACCGGCAGTTCCACCGGCACCACGCGCAGCACGCCCAGGCGGGCGTAGTGGCCGGCCTGGGAGGCAGGCATGACGGCCGCCATGTCGGAGTTCTCCAGCAGCGCGGTGATGGCGATGGGCGATGCCGTTTCGATGATGTCCAGCCGGTCGGCGATGCCCGCTTCGCGCATCGCCGCCTCGAAGCGCCCGCGCTGCGGCGAGCCCGGCGGTTGCAGCACCCACGACCAGCCCGCCATCTCGGCCAGCGTGACGCTGCCGCGCTCGAACACCGGATGGGCGGCACGCACCACCACCACCTGCGACTCGCCCAGCAGCGGCACGCTCGCGTACTTCGCCTCGTCGTGGCCGTCGGTCAGGCGGCCCAGCACGAAATCGACGTCGCCCTGCTCCAGCTGCGCCTGGATCACGTCGCTGGTCTCGACCACCACCGATACCGCCACCTGCGGATGCCTGCGGTGGTATTCCACCAGCGCCGGCGCCAGCAGCTGCGGCACCGCGCCGGGCACGCTGCCCACGCGCAGCGCGCCGCTCAGGCCCGAACGCAGCGCCAGCATCTCCTCGCGAGCGGTGCCGAAGTCGCTGAGCATGCGCCGGGCGTAGCGGATCAGGATCTCGCCGTAGGGCGTGGGCTCCATGCCGCGCGCCAGGCGCTCGAAGAGCTTCTCGCCCAGCGAGTCCTCCAGCTGCTGCAGCAGCTTGGTGGCCGCCGGCTGGCTGATGCTCATGGCCTCGGCCGCCCGGCCCAGGTGGCGATGGGTGTCGAGCCGGGCCAGCAGCAGCAGCTGGCGCGGCCGCACGAGGAGCATCAGCGAGGCGTCGGAAGGCCCTTGGGTCATGCACAAAAGTATATGGAGGTCCCGCCTTTTTCGATTGGATCGCGCGTACAAAGCTTCGTACGCTGCTCCCACTACAAGCAGGAGACAAACCGATGAATTTCTTCTTCCCCGTCCGCGCGGCGGGGCTGGCGGCCGCCGCGCTGCTGGCCCTGGCGCCGGCCGCAGCGCAGCAGCCCGCCTCGTCCTATCCCGACAAGCCGATGCGCATCATGGTCGGCGCCTCGCCCGGCGGTGGCACCGACATCCTGGCGCGCGTGCTGGCCGACAAGTTCTCGCCCGCGCTCAAGCAGCCCGTGGTGGTCGAGAACCGGCCGGGCGCCTCCAACACCATCGCGGGCGAGCTCACCGCCCGCGCGCCGGCCGACGGCGCCACGCTGCTGCTGGCCACCAACACGGCGCAGGCGGTGGCACCGCACATCCTCAAGCTCAAGTACGACCCGCTGAAAGACCTGCAGCCCGTGGGCCTCGTGGCCGTGATGCCCAACGTGCTGGTGGTTTCCGCCAGCTCGCCCTACAAATCGGTGAAGGACCTGGTGGCGGCCATGGCCGCGAAGCCCGGCAGCTTCAAGTACGCCTCTTCCGGCATCGGCAGCACGCAGCACGTGGGCGGCGAGGCCTTCAACCTGGCCACCGGCATGAAGTCGATCCACGTGCCCTACAAGGGCAGCTCGCAGGCGCACGTCGACATCATCGCGGGCGAGGTCGACATGATGTTCGACAGCACCTCCTCGGCCATGGGCCAGATCAAGGCCGGCAAGTTCCGCGCGCTGGCAGTGAGCGCGCCGCAGCGCTCGCCCGAGCTGCCCGACGTGCCCACGCTGGCCGAGCAGGGCATCAAGGGCGCCGACGTGTCGACCTGGTACGGCCTCTACGTGACCGCCGGCACGCCGCGCCCTGCGGTTGAGCGGCTGAGCGCGGAGCTCTCGCGCACGCTGAAGCTGGCCGACGTGCAGACGCGCATCAAGGCCCTTGGCGGCGAGCCCGGCGAGCTGACCGGCGAGCCCTTCGCGGCAATGAACCGGCAGGAGTTCGACCACTACGGCCAGCTCGTGCGCGACGCCAACATCAAGGCTGAATGAGTCCGCCGGCTTTTTTTGCTTCCTCTTTTCTTCTCCAACCGCACCCGACCGACACCATGTCCCCCTCCTCCTCCAAGACTTCAGGCATGACCTCCGTGAAGCCGCGCATCGCCGTGCTGCTCGGCGACCCGAGCGGCATCGGCCCCGAGATGGCGGTGAAACTGCTCGCGCGGCAGCGCAACCTCGACGCCGCGCGCGTGCTGCTGATCGCCGACCCGGTAGTGCTCGCGTCCGGCGAGCGCATCGCGGGCGAAAGGCTGAACCCGCTGCGGGTGGACAGCCTCGACGAGCTGCGCTTCGAGGACGGCCGCCCCACCCTGCTCGCCAGGGACTGGATGAATGGCCGCGAGCCGGTGCTCGGCGAGTCGAACGAACACTCGGGCCGGGCCTCATTCGAGGCGCTGGAACTGGCCACGCTGGCGGTTCGGCGCGGGCAGGCCGAGGGCATCCTCTTCGCGCCGCTCAACAAGCATTCGCTGCGCCTGGGCGGCCTGGTGCACGAGGACGAGCTGCGCTACATGCAGGAGCGCTTCGCGGTGGAAGGCTTCGTCTGCGAATTCAACCTCACGGGTTCGCTGTGGACTTCGCGCGTGACCTCGCACATTCCGCTGAAGGACGTGGCCAGCCACATCACGGTGCAGGGTGTGAGCGATGCGGTGAAGATCATCGCCAATGCCCTGCAGCGCGCAGGCGTGGCGCAGCCGCGCATCGCGGTGACGGGGCTCAATCCGCACGCGGGCGACGGCGGCTCCATCGGCATGGAGGAGATCGAGATCATCGCGCCCGCCATCGAGCGGCTACGCGCCGAGGGCCTCGATGCGCGCGGCCCCTTCTCGCCCGACACGGTGTTCATCGGCGCGCGGCGCGGCGATGAACACCGTGTCGGGCGAGAAGGGGCCGCGGCACCACGACCAGGGCCAGATCGCGATGAAGCTCATGGGCTTCGAGCAGGGCGTGACGCTGCACGGCGGCCTGCCGGTGCCGGTCGCTACCTCGGCCAGCGGCAGCGCCTTCGACATCGCGGGCAAGGGCATCGCGAAGATCGAAGGGCTGCAGCAGGCCTTCGACCTGTGCGTGCGCATGGCGAGCGGCGTGCCCGTGCAGGCACACGCACAGACTGCAGCCACCGCCTGAGGCAATACGCAGGCCGCGCACGAAAGAAAAAAGGGCCGCTTGCGCGGCCCTTGGTTGCTGGCTCGAAGGATGCTCAGGCTACCGGCGGTTCGCCGTAGGCGTTGGATTCGGGCTGCGTCGGCTGCACGTAGAAGTAGATCAGCACGAGGTTGACGAGCGGAATGAGGGCCAGCAGCAGCAGCCAGCCGGTCTTGCCGATGTCATGCAGGCGGCGTGCACCGACGGCCAGCGCGGGCAGCAGCAGGCCGAGCGCCGCGATGCCGTACACGAAGCGATGGATCAGGCTCGCCACGATGAGAACGACCAGCTGTGCGAGCACGAACCACCAGAACTCCGAGCGCGATGCGCGCCCGCTGAAGTCCGCGTACTTGCTCAGACATGTCTTGACCGCTGTTTGAAAATCCATTGATCGACTCCTCTTTGTGTTGGTCCCAGGGAAATTTCCCCGGGCCATCATATAGACGCGTCTTTCAACGGCAAATACAGCCGGAAGCCATAGCCCGGCTTAAAACAAAAGGCCCCGGAAAGCCTTTGCTCGAGCCCTTGGATCAGCTTGCGAGCCGCTTCAGCAGGCCCGCGGTGGAGGCATCGAGCCCCGTCACGTCGCCCGATGCGAGACGCGGCTCGATGTCCTTGGCGAGCACCTTGCCGAGTTCCACGCCCCACTGGTCGAAGCTGTTGATGCCCCACAGGGCGCCGCTGGTGAACACGCGATGCTCATACATCGCGAGGAAGGCGCCGAGCGCCTCGGGCGTGAGCTTCTCGAACACGAAGAAGCTGCTCGGCCGGTTGCCGGGGAAGTTCCTGTGCCCGCCCGCGTCGAGCTTGCCCACCATCAGCGCCTGCGCCTGCGCGAGCGCGTTGGCCAGCAGCTTGGAGTGATGGCCTTCGAGGTCGTGCGAGGCATCGCGCACCGCCACGAACTCCAGCGGCGTCACGTCGGTGCCCTGGTGCAGCATCTGGAAGTAGGCATGCTGGCCGTTGGTGCCGGGCTCGCCCCAAAGCACCGGCGAGGTGCCGAAGGCCAGCGGCTTGCCGTCTGCATCCACCTGCTTGCCGTTGCTCTCCATCTCCAGCTGCTGCAGATAGGCCGGCACGCGCTTGAGCGCGCTGTGGTAAGGCGCGATGCTGCGGCTTGTGAACTTGTGGAAGTTGCGGTACCAGAGGTCGAGCAGGCCCAGGCGCACCGGCAGGTTGCGCTCCAGCGGCACGGTGCGGAAGTGCTCGTCCATCGCATGCGCGCCGGCCAGCAGCCTGCGGAAGCCGTCTGCACCGATGGCCAGCGCAATCGGCAGCCCGATGGCCGACCACAGCGAATAGCGCCCGCCCACCCAGTCCCAGAAGCCGAAGGTGGTGTCGATGCCGAACTTCTTCGCGGCTTCCACATTGGTGGTGAGCGCGGCGAAGTGGCCCGCGATGTCGGTGCCGCCCGACTGCTCATACCAGCGCCTGGCCGACTGCGCATTGGTCATCGTCTCGGCGGTGGTGAAGGTCTTCGAGGCGATGAGAAACAGCGTGTGCTCCGGCGCCAGCCCCTTGAGCACGCCGGCCAGCTCGTGGCCGTCGACATTCGAAACGAAGTGGAAGCGCTTGCCCGGCGCGGCGAATTCGGCCAGCGCCAGCACCGCCATCTGCGGGCCGAGGTCGGAGCCGCCGATGCCGATGTTGACCACGTCGGTGATCGTGTGGTCGGCGCGCACCTTCTCGGCATAGGCCAGCATCGCGTCGAGCGTGGCATGCACCTCGCGCAGCTCGCTGGCCGTCTTCGGGCCCGTGGGCGCATCGGCCGGCGCGCGCAGCAGCGTGTGCAGCACGGCGCGGTCTTCGGTGTTGTTGATGTGCTCGCCGGCGAACATGGCGTCGCGGTGCGCCTCCAGGCCGCATTCGCGGGCCAGCTTGAAGAGCAGCTCCTCGGTGCGCGCGTCGATCAGGTTCTTCGACAGGTCGGCGAACACGTAGGGCGCCTCCTGGCTGAAGCGCTCGAAGCGGCCTGCGTCGTCCACGAAGGCATGGCGCAGGTCGAACTGCCTGCCCGCGGTGTCGAAGCCGGCCTGCAGTTGCGCCCAGGCGGGCGCGCGGTCGCAGCGAAGTGTCATGGCCATCTTCAAGCGCCGCTTTCCTGCATGAGCTTCTCCAGCTTCACGGCGTCGGCCGCGAAGGCGCGGATGCCTTCGGCCAGCTTCTCGGTGGCCATGGCGTCTTCGTTCAGCGCGAAGCGGAAGGAGGCCTCGTCGTAGCTGACCTTGGCGACGTCGGCGCCGTTCGACTTGGGGTCGAGCGCGCGCTGCAGCGGCTGGTCGCTCGCGGCCAGTTCGGCCAGCAGCTCGGGGCTGATGGTCAGCAGATCGCAGCCGGCAAGCGCCTTGATCTGGCCGACGTTGCGGAAGCTCGCGCCCATCACTTCGGTCTTGATGCCGTGCTGCTTGTAGTAGCCGTAGATCTGGCGCACCGACTTCACGCCGGGGTCGTTGGCGCCGGCGTTCGCAGCCTCGTCCCAGCTGGAGCCGGCCGACTTCTTGTACCAGTCGTAGATGCGGCCCACGAAGGGCGAGATCAGCTGTACGCCCGCCGCACCGCAGGCCACGGCCTGTGCGAAGGAGAACAGCAGCGTCAGGTTGGTGCGGATGCCTTTCTGCTCGAGCTGGCGAGCGGCCTCGATGCCTTCCCAGGTGGAAGCCACCTTGATGAGCAGGCGCTTTTCGGTGTCGATGCCTTCGGCCTTGTAGAGCGCCACGATGCGCTCGCCGCGCGCGACCGTCGCGGCCGTGTCGAAGGACAGGCGGGCATCGACCTCGGTGGAAACGCGGCCCGGAATGATGGAGAGGATCTCGGTGCCGAAGCTCACCAGCAGGCGGTCGATGACCTCGTCGAGCGGCTTGCCGGAATGCTTCTTCACGGCGGCGTCGAGCAGCGGCCGGTACTCGGTCTTCTGCACGGCCTTGAGGATCAGCGACGGGTTGGTGGTCGCGTCCTGCGGCTTGGAAATGCTGAGCTGTTTGAAGTCGCCGGTGTCTGCGACGACGGTGGTCCACTGGCGGAGTGCATCGAGTTGGTTCATGAAATCATTATCCTGTGCCGGTTGTGACAAGACCTGCACGCAATTGCGCGTCGGCCGATGGTTTCATGCGCACCGTAGCACGGGTTACCGCATCGCTGCATCGGCCTGAGCCGAGTGGGGTTGTCGGTGCCGCCCTCCCATCGCAGCCCTACATTGCCTGTGGTCCGTGGCTGACGGCCCGGCGCCTGTTGCCGCGGTAGGCTTCCGACTAGTGCGGATGGCCTCAACTTCAAACTTCATCCGCTCACCCCTTCAGCAGACGCAAAGTCTTCTCTTCCAGGAGCCCTCATGACCTCTCGCCAACCTCCCGCCAACGTCAGGCCCTTCGACGACCGCCGCACCAGCCAGGCGATCGGCGCGATGGCCACGGCCTTCGTCGTGGGCGGGGTGGTCACCTGGCTGGCGCTGGGCGCTGCACGCACCGCGCGCGCCCAGCCCGCAGGCCCGGCAGACGGCGCCCCGCTGATGCGCGCGCCGCTGCAGGTGGTGGCGCCGGTCGACCTGCAGCGCTATGCCGGCGTCTGGCACGAGCAGGCCCGGCTGCCGAACCGCTTCCAGAAGCAATGCGCGGGCCCGGTGACCGCGGAGTACACGCCCCAGCCGGACGGCACGGTGCAAGTGGTCAACCGCTGCGTGCGGGAAGACGGCAATTTCGACGAGGCCGTGGGCACCGCCCGTGTGGTCCCGGTGGCGGGCCAGCCCGGCGCCGGCCGCCTCGAGGTGCGCTTCGCCCCCGCCTGGCTGAGCTGGCTGCCGATGGTCTGGGGCGACTACTGGATCCTGAAGCTGGACCGCGACTACCAGGTCTCGCTGGTCGGCACGCCCAACCGCGAATACCTCTGGGTGCTTTCGCGCGCGCCCCGGCTGGACGACGCAGCGCTGCAGGCTGAACTCGACTATGCCCGCAGCCTCGGATTCGACACCGGCAAGGTGACGCTCACCGGCAGATAACGCTGCAGCTGCGAGGGCAGCATCGCGGGCGAGGTGCAGTGGATGGCCTGCCAGCCGAAGGCGCGCGCCGCCTCGACATTGGCGGCCGAATCGTCGATGAAGACGGTCTGGGCGGGGTCCAGCGCGTGGCGCATCGCCAGTACTTCGTAGATCTCGCGCTCGGGCTTGAGGAACTTCACGTCGCCCGAGAACACACCGCCATCGAAGCGCCCCATGAAGGCATGCCGGCGCTCGATGGCGCGGGCATAGGGCGAAGGCATGTTCGACAGGTAGTACAGCCGCAGCGGCTGGCCGGCATCGCGATGCGCGATCAGCTGCTCGAGCATCTCGACGGTGACGCCGATGGGCTCCAGCCGCTCGCCCAGGCCGTCGAGCATGGCGAACAGCGGCTCGGGCGGCAGACCCAGCCGCGCCGACATGCGGGCGATGGAATCGGCCAGCGTGCGGGTGCCGCAGTCGAAGCTGGTCCAGTCGTCGTGATGGAAGAGCGCGCGGCCCATGGCCGCCGCAGCGGCTTCAGTGGGTGCGTGTGGAGCGAGATGGGCCTGTACCAGCCGGGTGGGCTCCCATGCGAACAGCACGGCGCCCAGGTCGAAAACCACGTTCATGGCCCGATTGTTTCATGCCCCGGGCACCACGCTCACGCCATGGGCTCCCAGCGACAGGGTGGCCTGCGCGCCGGCCGCCAGCGGGCTCGACAGGTCGGTCGACACCACGAAGACCGGCCCCAGGCTGGTATCGAAGCCGTATTCATAGAAGCTGCCGAGGTAGGCCGACTTGCGCAGCGTTGCCGCCAGTCCCCCTCCCGCATCGGCGGCGCCGATCCGCCACGCCTCAGGCCGCACCGCCACCTTCACCGTGCCGGGCGCGACCGCGTAGCGCGGCTGCAGGCGCAGCGGACCCAGCGCCACGCTGCCGTCGGCGCCGGCCACCGCCGGGAACACCATCGCCTCGCCCATGAAACCGGCGACGAATTCGCTCTCGGGGCGGCCGTAGAGCTGCTCGGGCGTGCCGCGCTGGGCGATCACGCCGTGGTCCATCACGATGATCTGGTCGCTCACCGCCAGCGCCTCGCTCTGGTCGTGCGTGACGTAGGCCACCGTGAGCTTCAGCCGCTGCTGCAGCGCGCGTATCTCCTCGCGCATCTCGCGGCGCAGCCGGGCGTCGAGGTTCGACAGCGGCTCGTCGAAGAGCAGCACCGCCGGCTCCAGCACCAGCGCACGCGCCAGCGCCACCCGCTGCTGCTGGCCGCCCGAGAGTTCGCTGGGCAGCCGCTCGTCGAACCCGACCAGCCCCACACCGCGCAGCGCCTCGCGCGCGCGGGCGAGCGCCTCTTCCTTCTTCACGCCGCTCATGCGCAGGCCGTAGCCCACGTTCTCGATCACGTTCATGTGCGGGAACAGCGCGTAGCTCTGGAACATCATGCTCACGTTGCGCTCGGCCGGTCCCAGCGTGGTGACGTCGCGCCCGCCCATCAGGATCGAGCCCGAGGTCGGCGACTCCAGCCCAGCGATCATGCGCAGCGTGGTCGTCTTGCCGCAGCCCGAGGGGCCGAGGATGGTGGTGAGCGTGCCCACGGGCACCTCGAAGCTGATGCCCGTGACGGCCAGCGGCGCGTTCTTGTCGCTGCCGTAGCGCTTGGTGACGTTGCGGAATTCGATGCCGTTGTTCATGAAGTCAGAACCCCAAATTTCAGAACGCAGAAGTCGCGAAGATTGCGCAGAAGTCGCAAAAGAAAACCAAAGGAAATTTCTGGATGTTCCTTTCGCGACTTCTGCGCAACTTCTGCGACCTCTGCGTTCGGCTGCCCGTATTCACTGGGTCAACACCGGCGCGGTGCCGCGCCGTCCCAGCCTGCGCTCGCCGACCACCCACTGCACCAGCGCGATGGCCAGCGACATCAGGATCATCAGCACCGTGCAGTACGCCAGCGCGATGCCGTAGTCGCCGTTGCCGACGCGGCCGATGATGTAAGTGGTGGCCAGTTCGTTTTCAGCGGAGACCAGGAAGATCACCGCGCTCACCGTCGTCATCGCACGCACGAAGCTGTAGACCAGCGCGGCCACCAGCGCCGGCTTCAGCAGCGGAAGCACCACCCTGAAGAGCGTCTGAGAGGTTGACGCACGCAGCATCAGCGAGGCCTCGTCGAGCGAGCGGTCGAGCTGCTTGAAGGCCGCCGTGCCGGCGCGCACGCCCACGGGCAGGTTCCGGAACATGAAGCACAGCACGATGATGAGCCCCGTGCCCGTGAGCTCGAAGGGCGGCACGTTGAAGGCCAGGATGTAGCTCACGCCCAGCACCGTACCCGGAATCGCGAAGGCCAGCAGCGCGCCGAACTCGAAGAGGCCCTGCCCCCTGAACTCGTTGCGCGCCAGCAGCCATGCGATGAGCAGGCCCAGCGCCGCGGTGATCGGCGCCGAGATGCCGGCCAGCTTGAGCGTGGTGAGCAGCGAGTTCCACGCGGTGCCCGCCCACACCAGCCCGAACTGTCCCCATTCGAGCGAGAACGCCGTCTTGAAGTGGTTGAGCGTGAAGGTGTAGTCGCGGCCCCAGGTCTGCACGAAGCCGCCAGCGAAGGCGAACAGGTAGACCACCGCGGTGAAGGCGATCCACGGCAAGGCGATGCACAGGATGGTGCGGCGCACGCCGTCGGGCAGCGCCATCGGGATGCCGGCGTCACCCTTGCCGCTGACGGTGGTGTAGTTCTGCTTGCCGAGCAGGCCGCGCTGCAGCGCGAACACGCCGAGGGCGAACAGCGTGAGCACCCAGGCCAGCGAAGCCGCGCGGCCCTGGTCGTACTGCGCGCCGACGATGGCGAAGAAGATGTCGGTCGACAGCACCGAGAACTGCCCGCCCACCACCACCGGGTTGCCGAAGTCGGCGATGCTCTCGATGAAGCCCACCAGGAAGGCGTTGGCCAGCCCCGGCTTCAACAGCGGCAGCGTGATGGTGAAGAAGGCCCGGCGCCGGTCGGCGCGCAGCATCTGCGCGGCCTCCTCCAGGCTGGGCGCGATGCCCTGCACCACGCCGCGCATGATCATGAAGGCGATGGGCGTGAAGGCGAAGAGCTGCGCCACCAGCACGCCGGGCATGCCGTAGAACCAGCGCGTGGGCTCGATGCCGAACGCGCTCTCCAGCACCTGGTTGACGATGCCCGCGCGGCCGAAGAGCAGGATCAGCCCCAGCCCCACCACGAAGGGCGGCGTGATGATCGGCAGCAGCGCCAGCACTCGCAGCGCGCCCTGCCCGCGCTTGCTGCCGCGCTCGGCCATCAGCGCCATCAGCGTGCCGAGGAAGGTGGTGCCCGCCGCCGTGAGCAGCGCCAGCACCAGCGTGTTCCAGGCCACGCCGCAGCGCACCCCGCCCGCAAGGCAGCCCAGCCCCCAGATGCGTTCTGTGAACACGCGCGCGACGAAGGCGGCGATCGACCACTGTCCGTCTTCGTTGAAGAACGCGCCCGACAGCGCCTTGCTCACCGGATAGGCGATGAACAGCACCATCAGCACGCCGCAGCCGACCACCGCGGCGGACACGAAGAGGTCGCCCTTGAACAGCCCCAGCCGCGCAAGGCCGAAGGCCGCCAGCAGCACCAGCGCCGTGAGCGCCACGAAGCCGCCCGCGCCGATGCCGAACTGATTGACCGCCAGCTCGCCGCACTGCGCATTCAGCGCCGCCACGCTCCAGCCGCGCGCCCCGATCGTGAAGCCCGTGAGCGCGAGCCCGAACGCGCCGGCGAGGCCGCCGGCCAGCAGCCAGCGCCCCTGCGCC
>CAJYQC010000428.1 GCA_913776885.1 uncultured Variovorax sp. | reverse complement strand
AACGCCGAGGGCTGCGCCGTGCGCTGCACGCTCGAAACCGGGCGCACCCACCAGATCCGCGT
This sequence comes from uncultured Variovorax sp., assembly GCA_913776885.1. Lineage (GTDB taxonomy): Bacteria > Pseudomonadota > Gammaproteobacteria > Burkholderiales > Burkholderiaceae_C > Variovorax. The sequence continues at coordinate 2,878 of CAJYQC010000428.1, read as the reverse complement.
GCACATGGCGTCCATCGGCCATCCGCTGGTGGGCGACGCGCTCTACGGCGGCGCTCCTGCGGCCGGGTTGGCGCGCCAGGCGCTGCATGCATTCAGGCTGGCCTTCGTGCATCCCGTCACACAGGCGGCGCTGGAGTTCCGCTCGCCATTGCCGGCGGACCTCGTCCAGGCTTTGCAGGCCTGGGGGCTGGATTACAATCGCGCCTGACGGCCCGAGGGCCGCGCCGGTCGCCCGAGACCGGCCTTGCGTTGCATCTGCCGCGTGCCTGCAGCGCCTACTCCTTCCATCCCTCTGAACAAGCGCCTCCAGGCGCCTTTTCCCGGATAACGCGAACCATGAATACGGCGGATGCCAAGCGCATTCTCGAAACCGCCTTGATCTGTTCGAGCCAGCCGTTGCCGGTGCGCGATATGCGCGTGCTGTTCGACGACGAGCTGGGTGCGGACACCATCAAGGCGCTGCTGCTCGAACTGCAGGAAGACTGGGCGCAGCGCGGCCTGGAACTGGTGAGCGTCGGCAGCGGCTGGCGCTTCCAGAGCCGGCCCGAAATGCGCGACCACCTCGATCGCCTGCACCCCGAGAAGCCGCCGCGCTACACGCGCGCCGCCCTCGAGACGCTGGCCATCATCGCCTACCGCCAGCCGGCCACGCGCGGCGACATGGAAGACATCCGCGGCGTGACGATCAACTCGATGATCCTCAAGCAGCTCGAAGACCGCGGCTGGGTCGAGGTCATCGGCCACCGCGAGACGGTCGGCCGGCCGGCGCTCTATGCGACCACCCGGCAGTTCCTCGACGACCTGGGGCTGGCCTCTCTCGACCAGCTTCCGCTGATCGAGACGCCCGCACAGCAGGCGGCGCTGGTCGATGCGCTCGAGCAGGCCTCGGGCGAGCAGCAGGGCCTGCCGATCGATGCGGCTCCGGAGGCCGAAGCCGCCGCACAAAGCGGCGCCGATGCCTCGGGACCGGCAGAAACGGAGCTTTCCTCCGCCGAAGCGCCGGTGCCCGATGCCGAGATCGCTGTTTCGACGCAAGGCGAAGACGCCGGGCCCGTGACGAGCGCGGCCGACGAACTCGCCGCTGTCGACATCGTGCCCGAAGCCGCCGAGGCGACTGAAGCCATTGCAGCCATCGAGGCCGCTCGGGCGCAGGTCGCCGAGAACGAGGCAGGCGCCCAATCCATTCCCGCCGAGCAAGAACAAGAACCCGCGTCGGAACCCGATGCCTCGTCCGAGGACGAGGCCGATCCACACGCTCCTCCTCCCGGAAAAAACCCATGAGCACAACCGACACCGAAGACGCAGCGATGCTGCCGGTCGAGCCCGAAGTCAAGAAGAAGAAAAGGGCGACCACGGCCAGGAAGGCCGCGGTTGATGCTGTCGAGGCGGCGGTGCCTCCCGCGCCCGCATCCGAGCCCGTGGCCGAGGCGCCGAAGAAGCCGCGCGCGCCCCGCAAGAAGAAGGTGGTCGAGCAGCCTGCCGTCGAAGGCGAAGCGGTAGCCGCTCCGGCCGTCGAGGCCGCCCCCGAATCCGCTGAGCCGCAAGTTGCGGCGCCGGCCACCGAGCAGGCGCCAGTGGTTGCTGAAGCCGCTCCTGGTGATGTGCCGACCGAGGCTGCCGTGGTGGCGGCCCAGCCTCCGGCGCCCGAGCGCGCCGGCGACCGCAACGACGAGGTGCGCGACGACGGCGAAGAGGATGAAGAAGACGAGGAAGAGCCCGACGAGGAGGAGGACGACCTCGATCGCGCGCGCCGTGCCGCCGAGCGCGAGCAGCGCAACGCGCCGCCGCCCGAGCCGATCCGGTTCGCGGACGTCATCTCCGGCCAGTTCGACGCCGACGAGGAAAGCCCCGAGGTCCCGCCGCTCAAGCGCGTGCTGCTGCCCGAGGCCGATTCGCCGAAGCTGCACAAGGTGCTGGCGCAGGCGGGCCTGGGCTCGCGGCTCGAAATGGAGCAGCTCATCCTGCAGGGGCGCATTTCCGTCAACAACGAGCCGGCACACATCGGCCAGCGCATCCAGTACGGCGACCAGGTCAAGATCAACGGCAAGCCGATCCGCTACCGCATCGCACCGCCGCCGCCGCGCGTCATCGCGTACCACAAGCCCGTGGGCGAGGTGGTCACGCACGACGATCCGCAGAACCGCCCGACCGTGTTCCGCAAGCTGCCGCGCCTGCAGCAGGGCAAATGGCAGTCGGTGGGTCGTCTCGACCTGAATACCGAAGGCCTGCTGCTGTTCAGCAGTTCCGGCGACCTGGCCAACCAGCTCATGCACCCGCGCTTCGGCCTGGAGCGCGAGTACGCGGTGCGCGTGCTGGGCGCGCTCACTGCCGAGGAGAAGCAGAAGCTGCTCGACGGCGTGCGTCTCGACGACGGCATGGCGCAGTTCGGGGCCATCGAGGACGGTGGGGGCGAAGGTTCCAACTGCTGGTACCGCGTGACCATCTCCGAAGGGCGCAACCGCGAGGTGCGGCGCCTGTTCGAGTCGGTGGGCCATGCGGTCAGCCGGCTGATCCGCATCCGCTACGGCGCCATGGTGCTGCCTCGCGGCCTGAAGCGCGGTGCCTGGATGGAGCTCGACGACCGCGACATCCGCGCGCTGTTCCAGGCTTCGGGCGGCGCTCCGGTGCGCCCTGGCCAGCAGCAGCGCGGTCCGGGGCAAGAGGGCGGCGGCAACGGCCGCGGCGGCCGCAACAAGAAGCGCCGGGGCAGTCGCAACGCAGGCGGCGGCCAGGGCGCGCGCGACGAGGGCGGGCGCGAGGCGCCGATCCCGAACCCGCTGGGCGACGGCCGTCCGCCGCGCGGCGAGCGGGGAGGGCGCCCGAACCGTGGCAACGGCGGCCAGCCGCAGCAGGGCCAGGGACGCCGCGGCAACGGCGG
>CAJYQC010000427.1 GCA_913776885.1 uncultured Variovorax sp. | reverse complement strand
CACGGTGATCTCCGAGAAGCTGGGCTTGCCAGCGGTGCGCTCCTGGTTGGAGGTGCCCGAGGTCACGGCCAGGCCGGCGCCGAACTGGAAGCTCTGCACTTCCATTTCGTCCTTGTGGCCTTCGATCTGGGTCTGGCCGGTGACGCCCGGCATCTTGAGGTAGATAGGCATTTTCGAGAGTTCTTTCTTTCAGTCGGTGTGTGTCGACGTTGATCGAGACGGTTGTGGTGCGATCAGGCGGCGGCTGCAGGCAGGTCGGCCACCAGGCGGATCGAGGCCGAGAGCTCTTCCAGCTGGAAGTGCGGCTTCAGGAAGGCGATGGCGCGGTACGAGCCCGGCTTGCCCGGCACCTCGGTCACGTCGACGCGGGCCTGGCTCAGCGGGTACTTGGCCTTCATGGCCTGCGGCGCCGAGGGGCTGACCAGCACGTAGTTCGCGACCCAGTTGTTCAGGTGCTTCTGCATGTCGGCCTGCGTCTGGAAGCTGCCGATCTTGTCGCGCACGATGACCTTCAGGTAGTGGGCGAAGCGCGATGCGGCCAGGATGTAGGGCAGGCGAGCAGACACCGCTGCGTTGGCGTTGGCTGCGTCCTTGTCGTACACCTTCGGCTTGTTGACGGTCTGGCCGCCGAAGAAGGTGGCGGTGTTCGAGCCCTTGGAGTTGACGATGGCGATGAAGCCCAGGTCGCTCAGCTCCTTCTCGCGGCGGTCGGTGATGGTCACTTCCGTCGGCGGCTTCAGCGCGATGTCGCCTTCGTCCGTCTTGTAGGCGTGGGCCACCAGGCCGTCGACCTTGCCGCCACCTTCCACGCCGCGGATGGCCGTGGTCCAGCCATACAGCGAGTGGGCCTGCGTGATGCGAAGGCCCAGCTGGTAGGCCGCGTTCGCCCACAGGTACTTGCCGTGGTCGGTGCCGTCAACGTCTTCCTCGTAGTTGAAGTTCTCCACGGGAATGGTCTTGGCGCCGTAGGGCAGGCGGGCGGCATAGCTGGGCAGCACCAGCGACACGTAGCGCGAATCTTCCGAGTCGCGGAAGCTGCGCCACGCGGTGAGCTCGGCGCTCTCGAAGGTCTTCGACAGGTCGCGCGGAATGCCCAGCTCGGTGAACGACTTGAAGTCGAACAGGGCCGGCGCGGCCGCGGCGATGAACGGCGCGTGCGCGGCGGCGGCCACGCGGGAGATGCGCTCCAGCAGGGCGATGTCCTGCGGGTGGCGGCCGAAGTAGTAGTCGCCGATCAGCAGCGAGTAGGGGTGGCCGCCGTAGGTGCCGTATTCCTCTTCGTAGATCTTCTTGAAGAGCACACTGGTGTCGTGGTCGACGGCGCCTTCCAGGTCCTTCAGCAGGTCCTTCTTGCTCACGTTGAGCAGGCGCAGCTTGAGGTTGCTGCCGGTCTCGGTGCCGAACACCATGTCGTGCAGGCCGCGCCACGAGGCTTCGAGGGCCTGGAACTCGGGGGCGTGCAGGATCGCGTTGAGCTGGTCGGTCAGCAGGCGGTCGATCTCGGCGACGCGCTCGTTGATCAGCGTGACCACGCCCTTGTCGGGGCTGGTCTTCATGCCTTCGTCGAGGATCTGCGAAGCCAGCTGGCCGATGAGCTTCTTCGCGTAGGCGCCCTGCGAAGGCTCCGTCGTCATGTTGCCTTCGTAGACGATCTGGTCGAGCAGGCTCATGTCACTGGTCGTGACGGTGGTTGCTGCTGCGTTGCCGCTTTCGGCGGCTTTGGATTTGTTGGCCATCTCTATCACCATTCATGAAATGCCGGGCTGCGCCGCGAAGGGGCAGCAGCCGGCGTGGTTGATCAAGCTGCCGGTGCTTCGGCTTCGGGGGAGGTCTGGGCGGCGGCTTCCGAAGAAGCAGCGGTGGACGCCTGGGCCGGTGCGGCGTCGGCGTCTGCCTTGGCCTGGCTCTGGACAGTCTTGAGGTCTTCGCTGTTCTTCACCACGCGCTCGAGCAGGCCGTCGAGTTCGTCGTTGCCGTCGAGCTTGGCGAGCAGGTCGCGCAGTTGCTGGCGCGCTTCGAGCAGCTTGGCCAGGCGCGGCACCTGGCTCACGATGGCTTCGGGGTGGAAGTCGCCGAACTCCTTGAAATTCAGTTCGATCTTCAGGTTGCCGTCGCCCTTCATGGTGTCGGGCACCGACAGGTCGAGGCGGGGAGAGATGTTGCCCATCACGCCGTCGAAGTTGTCTCGGTCGATCTCGACGAAGCGGCGCTCCTTGAGCTTGGGCAGCGGCTGCGCGGGCTGGCCCGACAGGTCGGCCAGCAGGCCCACCACGAGCGGCAGTTCCTTCTTTTCGACGGCGTCGCCGATCTCGACGTCATAGGTGATCTGGACGCGCGGAGGACGGTTGCGTCCCACCCATTTTTGCAAGCTGTTCGACATTGTTCGCTCTCGGAAAAGGTTGAAGTGACAAGAACACAGGTCGTGTGTTTTCGACGCAGCTCCGCCCCGGTGAAGGCGGTCCGCGGCCCGTTGCCGTTGCAGTCCCGGCATGCTTTGAGACGCACGAAAGATACAAATGGAGATATCTAGCAACAATCCCCAGAATTGGGTAGGTAACCCATGAATCGAGAAAAAACTGGGGAAAAGGCAAGCCATGTCTCCGTAGAAACTCATGTAATTGAGCGTTTTTTCACGTAATTGACATGCAAATGAGGCGCGTGATAGCGAGGAGACCTGCGAAGACGCGTGCTCGGTCGCCCAGGCAGGGCGTGAGAGATGCGCGCAGGGCTACCCAAGGCGAGCCCTGGCTCGTGCAAAAGCGGGCAACTTGTAACAGTGAATGCGGAGGTGCTGCACACGCTGCAGCGGGTGTGCAGGGGGCCTTCAGGAGGCGTGCAAGAGGCTCGCGCGAGGCCTCTGCAGAGAGGAAAGAAGCTGAAGCGCCTCTTACAGTTCGATGAAGGCCGAGGTGGCTTTATTGAGTGCCAGCATGCCCTTGGCCGTGATCGATTCGACCTGCGCGAGCTGGCGGATCGCGCGCGCATCGGACGCGTGGTCGGCCGGCGGAATGAATGCAGTCACCAGATCTGCGGCGCGCAGCACGCGCAGCCTGTCGATGTCGGCCGGCGTGTGAACGACGTATGGCAATTTCTGCTCGGCGATGGTCCGAAGAAATTCCATGGACATGAGCCGTCTCCTTGTGGTTGAGGGCGTTCCGGACATTGTGCGCACAAACAATTAGCGTTGTCTAAACCCTGCGCTGCGAGTGCCTTTGCCCGCGTGTACCGAAGTGCTCCTTTCGCGCGGCAAGACAGAAGAAGGTGCCAGTCTGCGCGGGCCCACCTGCCCGCGGGCTGACTCGCCGCAGGCCTTTGCCGACGAATGCTCGATGGCTAGTTGAGGGCCTGCACGGGCCACGCGGCGGTGTCGGGCATCACGATGTGCCAGCGCACCGGGTCGATGCCTTCGAAGGTCGCGCGATGGCGATCGGAGGTGCGGCCTTCGCCCGTCACGTCGCGGATCACGATGCTTTCGATGCGCTGCGGGTGGGAGCGAAACGTTTGCGCGTAGATCTCTGGATCGGCCTCGCCCGAGTCGCCCACCAGCACGAAGCGCCGCTGCGGAAATTCGGCGAGCAGCCGCGCGATCACGCCGAGCTTGTGCGTGCGCGAATCCTCGTCGCCGGGAATGAGCGTGCGCCACGTCGTGCTCTCGCGCAGGTGCATGCTGCCCTGCGGAAAGTCGGCATTGCGGATGAAGTCCGACAGCGCCGGATAGAGCTGTAGCGGGCTCGCCGAAAGATAGTGGAAGCGCGTGCCCGGCACCTTCGCCAGCGCGCGGTACCAGCCGGCCATGCGAGGCGCCGACTCGAAGCGCCGCGCGAAGGTGTTGAGCAGCATCTCGCGCCGGTCGCGCACCTGCGTGTGCTTGATCGTGTCGTCGATGTCCGAAATCACGGAGATGCCCTGATCGGGCACCACGAGCGCCTGTCCCCTGAAGCGGTGCAGCAGCTCGCCCGGACCGGTCACGCCATGGAACTGCACCCACTCCTGCGGCGAAGGCGACGTGGGCAGCAGCGGCGCGTGCGGCATGTCGATCACGACGCGCAGGTTGCTGCGGCCGTCCTTGCCCGAAGGCGGCATCGTCGCGCGCGTGGAGGTGCCGTCGAAGTCGACGTCGATCACCTTGCCTTCTTCCGACTCCGCATGGAAGAGCGCTGTGCGCTGGCTGAAGCGCAGTCGCGCCGCGGGAGAGAGTTTCTTCAGGCTCAGGCCCAGGTAGCGCGCGAAGGCCGCATTGAGGCCCCAGCGGTTCTCGCGCTCGAAGATCCATGCGTGGACGTCGACCTCGAGCCGGCCGTCGGCGGTGGGGCGCGCCGTGCCGGTCATGAAGAGTGCTTCCTCGTCGGG
>CAJYQC010000426.1 GCA_913776885.1 uncultured Variovorax sp. | reverse complement strand
GCAAGATCGGCCAGTCGGTGGGCTGCGGCATCTACGAGTGGCGACCGAATCCGTGCCATGAACTGGAGGCCGGCAGCGATGCGTGCGAGCGTGCGCGGGCCCGGCACGGCCTTGCGCCACTGTCTTCGCTGCACTGATCGCGGCTCCGGCTTCAACTCGTCACGCCTGGTGTTGGAAATAACCGACACCACGACCCCTCGCCCGGCGCTAACTTCGCGCCATGCGTTCACTGCAACCCCGCTCCCGCCTCTGGGACATCTCGCCGCCCGTGCATGAAGGCGCGCCGGTCTTTCCCGGCGACACGCCCTACCAGCAGCGCTGGGCGGCAACCATCTCGCCGGGCTGCCCGGTCAACGTCAGCGAGATCAAGCTCTCGCCCCACGTCGGCGCCCATGCCGACGCCCCGCTTCACTACGACCCCGAAGGCCAGACCATCGGCGACGTCGACCTGACGCCCTTCCTCGGCCCCTGCCGCGTGATCCACGCCATCGACAAGGGCCCGCTGATCGAGTGGGAGCACATCTCCCACGCCATCGACAGCCACCTGCCCGCCCGCGTGCTGGTGCGCACCTACGCCACCATGCCGGTCGGCCGCTGGGACCCGGAGCTCGCTGCCTACGCGCCCGCCACTGTCGAGCGTCTGGCCGCCATGGGCGTGAAGCTCATCGGCATCGACACCGCCAGCATCGACCCGGCCGACAGCAAGACGCTGGAAAGCCACCAACGCATCCGCCGCCTCGACCTGCGCGTGCTCGAGAACCTCGTGCTCGACGACGTGCCCGAAGGCGACTACGAACTCATCGCGCTGCCGCTCAAGCTGGTCAGCGCCGATGCTTCCCCCGTTCGCGCCGTGCTGCGCGAACTTCCTCGCTGAAACCTCCGCCATGACGACCCTTGAAGACTGCCGCGCGCTCGACGCGCAAGATCCGCTGCGCGCCCTGCGCGACCAATTCATCGTGCCCGAGGGCGTGCTCTACCTCGACGGCAACTCGCTCGGCGTGATGCCGAAGGCCGCGCCCGCGCGCATCGCCGAAGTGGTGACCAAGGAATGGGGCGAAGGCCTCATCCGCTCCTGGAACACCGCGAGCTGGTTCGACCTGCCGCAGCGCCTGGGCGACAAGGTGGCCCGGCTGATCGGCGCCGCGCCCGGCGAGGTGGTGTGCACAGACAGCACCTCGGTCAACCTCTACAAGGTGCTGTTCGCTGCCCTGTCTCAGCAGAAGGACAGCGGCCGCAAGCTCGTGGTGAGCGAGCGCAGCAACTTCCCGACTGACCTCTACATTGCCGAGTCGCTGTGCCGCGAGCGCGGCTTCACGCTCAAGCTGATCGACGCAAGCGAATTGCCCGGCGTGCTGACCGACGAAGTGGCCGTGCTGATGCTCACGCACGTCAACTACCGCACCGGTGCCATGCACGACATGAAGGCCGTCACCGCCGCCGCGCATGCGGTGGGCGCGCTCACGGTGTGGGACCTCGCGCACAGCGCGGGCGCCGTGCCGGTTGCGCTGAACGACAGCAACGCCGACTACGCCATCGGCTGCGGCTACAAGTACCTCAACGGCGGCCCCGGCGCGCCGGCCTTCGCCTGGGTGCACACGAAGCACGCGGGCGCATTCGAGCAGCCGCTGTCCGGCTGGTGGGGCCACGCGGCGCCCTTCGAGTTCACGCCGCACTACCGACCGGCTCCCGGCGTGGGCCGGTATCTGTGCGGCACGCAGCCGATCATCGCGCTGGCCGGGCTCGAATGCGGGCTCGACACGGTGCTCGCGGCCGAGTCGTTCAACGGCGACCACGGCGCGATGGCCGCGCTGCGCACCAAGTCGCTCGCGCTGACCGACATGTTCATCAGGCTGGTCGAGGAACGCTGCGCCGGCCACGGCCTCTCGCTGGTCACACCGCGCGACCATGCCCAGCGCGGCTCGCAGGTGTGCCTCAGCCGTGAGGAAGGCGCCTACGCCATCGTGCAGGCACTCATCGCGCGCGGCGTGATCGGCGACTACCGCGCCGGCGACTCGCAGATGCCCGACATCCTGCGCTTCGGCTTCACGCCGCTGTACATCGGCTTCGAGGACGTTTGGAACTCGGTCGAGCACCTGGTGCAGGTGCTGGAGACCGCCGAGTGGCGACGCCCCGAATTCAACCGCAAGAACGCAGTGACATGAGCGCCGACAACAGCCCCGCCCAGAACATATCGACGAGCCCCGAGAGCATCGTCCACGAGGAGAAGGCGCAGCTGGACTTCAGCAAGTCCATGAGCTACGGCGATTACCTGCACCTCGACGAGATCCTCAGCGCGCAGCATCCGCTGTCGCCCGCGCACGACGAACTGCTGTTCATCGTGCAGCACCAGACCAGCGAGCTATGGATGAAGCTGATGCTCCACGAGCTGCACGCCGCCATCGCGTGCATCTCGCAGGAGAAACTGCCCGACGCCTTCAAGATGCTCGCGCGCGTGAGCCGCATCATGGAGCAGTTGGTCAACGCGTGGACCGTGCTGTCGACCATGACGCCGCCCGAGTACACGGCGATGCGCCCCTACCTCGCCAGCTCCAGCGGCTTCCAGAGCGCGCAGTACCGCTGCATCGAGTTCGCGCTCGGCAACAAGAACGCCGCCATGCTCAAGCCGCACGCGCACCGCGCCGATCTGCTCGCGCAGGTCGACGCCGCGTACCGCGCACCGTCGCTCTACGACGAATCGCTGCGCCTGCTCGCGCGCCACGGCCTGCCCGTGCCCGCAGACCGGCTCGAACGCGACTGGACCCAGCCCTACGAGCCCAGCGACGGCGTGGAGGCCGCCTGGCTCACGGTCTACCGCAACCCGCACGACCACTGGGACCTCTACCAGCTCGGCGAGAAGCTCACCGACCTGGAAGACGCCTTCCGCCTCTGGCGCTTCCGCCACGTGACGACGGTCGAGCGCGTGATCGGCTTCAAGCGCGGCACCGGCGGCACCGGCGGAGTGAGCTACCTGCGCAAGATGCTGGACGTGGTGCTGTTCCCCGAGATCTGGAAGCTGCGCACCGACCTGTAGGCTGCGCGCGGCAAACGCCCTCATGAAGCTGGGGTGGCCCGCATTGCCCTGCGGGCTCGAGGCGCTACATTTTTGAGAAAGATGGAGGCGCCGACATGAACGACATCCGGTTCACACCCGACGAGCTGGCCACCCTGCGCGAGCACGGCATCGTGCTCTTCGCCGATCGCGTGATCTTCGAGGCGCAGCCGCCGATGCCGCAGCAGCAGATCGACTCGGTTCAGGCAGTTTGCTCCGGGCCCCTGCCCGAAGCGCTGGTCGCGCTGTGGCGGGAAACCGCCGGCGGGCGCCTCGACTACGACCTGTCGCTGGAGATGAGCGGCAACCTCGAAGGCATCAGCTGGAGCGAGCTCTTCTGGAACGGCAGCGACGGTTACAACGACCTGCAGGGCTGGATCGAGCACGAGCAGGCGCTGGCGCAAGAGGCTGCCGAGGAAAGCGGCACGCCCTGGAGCGGCAAGCTCACGCACCTGCCCTTCGGCGGCTTCGAATACACCGACCGTATCTACGCGGTGGTCGAGCCCGGCGCCGGGCACGGCCAGATCGTCGCCTGGAAGCAGGGCCTGCCGCCGGCCTGGACGCACGCGCTGCACGAAGACAGCGTGAACACCATCGCGGCGGACCTGCCCGGCGCCTTCGCGGCACTGCACCTGGACGAAGACCCGCTCGCGCCCACCAGCGACTATTTTTCGGGCCAGACGCTGCTCGCCTACCTCGACGACCGGCACGAGGAGCACGGTCTCGACCTCGACCTGATGGACAAGCTGGTGACCTTCTACTGCCGGGCCGTGGTCGACTGGCGCACGCCCCTGGCCGAAGGCACGCTGCGCCACACGCCGCAGCTCGCGCGCGTGGCCTTGCGCCATGCAATCGCGACCGACGACGCGAAGCTGGTGGCCGAGCTTGCAGCCGCCGGCGTGGCCTTCGACGGGCCGCAGCAAGGCAGCGCACTGGCCACCGACGTCGCGGTGGGCCAGGGCGCCTTCGCGGCCGCCGCTGCACTGGTGCGCGCGGGAGCTCCGGTGGCGGCCGATGCACTGCGCAACATCGACGGGCAGATCTCGCCCGAACTCGCGAGCGCCCTGCTGGACAACGGCGCCGAGCCCAGCGTGGCGGCGATCGTCAAGTGCGCGGCCTGCGGTGCACCCGCGAGCGCCCACCTGATCGCGGATGCGTGCGCGAAGGCGGGCATCGACGTGCCTGCCGCATTCATCGCGGAGCGCGATGCGATGCTGCTCGAACTGGAGACCGCGCTCGCGCAGATGCAGGGCGGCAAGTACAGCCACTACCTCGGACAGGAAGGGCTGGCCGAGCGCATCGACCATCTGCAGACCTTCAGCATCTAGAGTGCTCTCCCGCCAGGCTTCACGCACGTCGTGTCGCTGCGCCATCCCCCTCACCGGGGGCAACACCTGCAGCTCGGCAAAGCCGGTTCCGCGGTAGCACCAGGCTCACCCCCAGGCTTCGTGCACTTCGTGCCGCTGCGCCAACCCCCTCACCGGGGGCAACACCTGCGGCCCGGCGAAGCCGGTTCCGCGGTGTTCCTGGTAGTGGGGTGCTACTTGGAGGCCGATGCGGATCTCAGCCGCCGTACAGCCAGGTCTGGTCGAGCAGCTTCGCGCCGAGCAGGCGCATCGCCAAGTCGCGGCCCAGCCGCATCGGGCCGGTGGCGTGGAAGATCTCGCCGTTGCGGCGTGCGCGCGCCTGCACCTGCGCGTTGCGAGCCCAGCGCGCCTGGGCGTAGCGGTCGAAGGCGGCGGGCACGTCGGCCGCATCGGCGTCGGCCATCGCATCGGCGAGCGCTACCGCGTCTTCGATGGCCATGCCCGCGCCCTGCGCAAGGTACGGCACCATGGGATGCGCCGCGTCGCCCACCAGCGCGACGCGTTCGTGCGCCATGTCGGCGGGGCCGGTCATCGGCGCTCGGTCGCCCAGCGACCATGCGCGCCAGCCTGGCATGGCATCGAGCAGCGACTGCAGACCCGCACAGCTTCTGCCCATGGCCTGCTTCAGGGCGGTGATGCTGGTGGACTGGTCCCAGTCGCGCGCATCGCCGGCGGGGGCCGATTCGGCGATCACGACCACGTTGAGCCATTCGCCGCCCCGCACCGGATACGCCACCGCATGCAGGCGCGGACCGAGCCAGACATCGACCCGGTCGCGTCGCAATGCGGCCGGCAAGGCGGACTGCTCCACCAGCGCGCGCCAGGCCGTGTGGCCGGTGACGCGCGGCGGCTGCGCGGCGCCGGGGCTGTCGAGCTGCCGCCGCACCATGCTCCAGAGGCCGTCTGCCCCGACCACGGCTTCGCCCTCCCAGGCGCGCGCGTCGGTGCTCGAGAGGCAGACGAGGTCGTCGCTGGTCTCGACCTGCCGGATCTGGGCACCAGTCACCAGCGTGCCGGAGCCGCGTGCGCGCACGGCCTCGAGCAGCAGGCCGTGCAGGTCGGCGCGATGAACGCAGAAGTAGGGAGCGCCGTAGCGCTGCTGCATGGCGTCGCCCAGCGGCATGCGGGCGAGCTCGAAGCCGCTCTCGGCGCTCTGGACCACCAGCGCCTCGGGCCGCGCCGCGATGGCGGCGAGCCCGGTGCCGAGGTCGAGCTTCTGGAGCCGTCGCGTGGCATTGGGGCCCAGTTGCACGCCGGCGCCGATCTCGCCGAAGGCCGCGGCCTGCTCGAACACGTCGGCCCGGTGCCGGCCCTGGGCGAGCGCCAGCGCCGTGGCCAGCCCCCCGATGCCGCCCCCGGCGACGAGGATGTGCGTGGGCATCGGTCTCAGCGGCCGTGCGTGGACGGGCTTGGGCTGACGGCCTGGTCGGCTTGCGGTTGCTTGAGGGGAGTCTTGGGAGCGCAGCTCCCGCAGGTGTCGCACGAGCCGCAGCCCGATGTCTTGGCGAGCGAGGCGGCGAGCTCCCTGGCGCGTTCTTCGTCGATCAGGCCCGCGCGCTGCGTGCCGGCCGCGAGCTTCTGCGCGGCACCGCGGCGCCATCCCGCGGGCATCCAGCGCCACACCGCATAGAACGCGGCGGCTGCGACGATCAATCCGACGATCAGTTGTTGCGTCATATCTCGAATACTCCGATCCCGAAGCCTACACCGCGGGGAATACCGCGGAACCGGCTTTGCGGGCCCGCTGGTGTTGCCCCCCGGCGAGGGGGTGGCGGCCACACGAAGTGGGCAAGCCTGGGGGTGTGCTTTTTTACCCCGCTCCGAGTGCCACCGCAACGTGGTAGGTGATGAAGCAGGCCATGTAAGCCAGCGCGAAAAGATAGCCCGCCATGATCCACACGTACTTCCACGAGCCGGTCTCGCGCTTCACGGCCGCCAGGGTCGATATGCACTGCGGCGCGAACACGTACCAGACCAGCAGCGACAGCGCGGTGGCCAGCGTCCAGCTGCCGGCGATCAGCGGCTCCAGCGCGCCCGCCACGTCGTCGCCCGTGGCCGACAGCGCATACACCGTACCGAGCGCGCCCACGGCCACCTCGCGCGCCGCCATGCCCGGCACCAGCGCGATCGAGATCTGCCAGTTGAAGCCGATGGGCGCGAAGATGTGCTCCAGGCCGCGGCCGATCATGCCGGCCAGGCTGTACTGGATGGCCGGGCCGGTCGCGCCTTCGGGCGGCGACGGGAAGGTCGAGAGGAACCACAGCAGGATCGTCAGCGTGAGGATGATCGTGCCCACGCGCTGGATGAAGATCCACGCGCGCTCGTACAGCCCCAGTGCCAGGTTGCGCAGGTTCGGCCAGCGGTAGGCCGGCAGCTCCATCAGTAGCGGCGAGTGCTGCGCGTTGTCGCGGAAGCGCTTCATGACCCAGGCCACGGCCATGGCCGAGACGATGCCGAACACGTAGAGCCCGAACAGCACCACGCCCTGCAGGTTGAAGATGCCGCCCACGGTGCGCGCCGGGATGAAGGCCGCGATGAGCAGCGCATACACCGGCAGCCGCGCCGAGCAGGTCATCAGCGGCGCGATCATGATGGTCGTGATGCGGTCGCGCCAGTTGCTGATGGTGCGCGTGGCCATCACGCCAGGAATCGCGCAGGCGAAGCTCGAGAGCAGCGGAATGAACGAGCGGCCCGACAGACCCACGGTGCCCATCACGCGGTCGAGCAGGAAGGCCGCGCGCGGCAGGTAGCCCGAATCTTCCAGCGCGAGGATGAACAGGAAAAGGATCAGGATCTGCGGCAGGAAGACGATCACGCCGCCCACGCCGGCGATCACGCCGTCGACCAGCAGGCTCTGGAGCATGCCCTCGGGCATGTAGGTCTTCAGCAGGTTGCCGAGCCCCTCGGTGCCGGCCTTGATGGCATCCATGGGCACGTTGGCCCAGCTGAACACGGCCTGGAACATCAGGAACATGGTGACGGCCAGCACCAGCATGCCCCACACGGGGTGCAGCACCACGCGGTCGATGCGGTCGCTGGTGGCGAGGCTGCCGACAGGCTCCTTGACCGCGAGGCCGAGGATGCGGCGGACCTCGCGCTGGGTGGCCAGCACGTCGTCGAGGTCCGGCGCCTGCCAGGGTTGCGGCGCGGCGGCGGACACCGGCGTGTCGAGCGCCGCAAGCAGGCCTTGCGCGCCGCCGGTGTGCACGCCGACCGTCTCGATGACGGGCACGCCGAGTTCACGCGAAAGCACCGCGGTGTCGACCACGATGCCCTGCTTCTTCGCCATGTCGGTCATGTTGAGCGCCACCACCATCGGCAGGCCGAGCCGGCGGGCTTCGAGCACCAGCCGCAGGTTCAGGCGCAGGTTGGTGGCGTCGGTCACGCACACCAACAGGTCGGGCAGCGCCTCCTTGCTCTGGCCGGTGACGATGTCGCGGGTGACGGCCTCGTCGGC
>CAJYQC010000425.1 GCA_913776885.1 uncultured Variovorax sp. | reverse complement strand
GGCCGACCCGCCGCGCCAGCGCGGTGAGCGAAGTGCGCGCATCGGCCTGCAGCACTTCGAGGATCTGCCAGTTCTTGCTGTCGATTTCCATGGATTTCAGGCCTGCGCGGTGGATTCGTCTTGAATTTCAGGCGGAAAGCGCGTTCCGCCTGAGCTTCGCCATTCTCTTCAAGCGAAGCGCTCAAGACAATTTGCGGCATGGACCCCGCCCTCTTCCTCCTCTTCCTCAAGGCCCTCGTCATCGGCCTCTCCATCGCAGCACCCGTCGGCCCCATAGGCCTGCTATGCATCCAGCGCACCCTCGCGCACGGCCGAACCATCGGCTTTCTCAGCGGGCTCGGCGCCGCGCTGGCGGACGCGTTCTATGGCGCCATCGGTGCGCTGGGCGTATCGGCCGTCATCGCCTCGATGGTGGCCGCGCGCGTGCCGCTGGCGCTGGGCGGCGCGGCGTTTCTCGCCTGGATGGGCGTGCAGCTTCTTCGCGCGCCGGTCGCCACGCAGGCGCGGCAGGCAGCCGACGCCACCACGCCGCTGAAGGCCACGCTCTCGGTCTTCGTGCTGACGCTGGCGAACCCGATGACGATCCTGTCCTTCGTCGCGGTGTTCGCTTCCATCTCCACCGGCCACACCACCGGCGGCACCCAGGCCGCGACCATGGTGCTCGGCGTGTTCCTGGGCTCCGCGCTGTGGTGGCTGGGGCTGTCGACGGTGGTGGCGTCGGTGCGGCACAAGCTCAGCGCGAAGACCATGCAGTGGATCAACCGGCTGTCGGGCGCGATCCTGCTGGCCTTCGCGGTGTATCAGCTGTCGACGCTGCTGCCGCGCTGACCTGGAGCCTCGGGTTTGCGCCGCATCGGCGGAAGCTCCAGGTTCGTGAACGCACGCAGCACCCACTCGACCGGCCCGTAGACGAAGCGGTCCATCCACCAGCGGCTCAGCACCAACTGCGCCGCGAAGATCGCGAAGGCGATGCCGGTGGCGGCCGTCGGCCCCATGGTGCCGATCCAGCGCAGCCCGTAGGCCAGGAAGAGCCATGCGCACACCAGCGACTGCATCAGATAGTTGGTCAGCGCCATGCGGCCTGCCGGTGCGAGCACGGCTTCGATCACCCGGCCGCGCGGCGACAGCATCAGCAGCACCAGGCCGGCCGCATAGGCTGCAGTGAGGAATGGCGCGGTGAGCAGCGTGGCCGCGAGGCCGTAGAGCTCGCGCACCGGGTTGTCCAGCCGGATCGAAGGAAAGGCGTACACCGCAGCACCCGGCAGTCCGATGACCAGCCCCCAGCGCAGCAGGCGCTTGAACAGCGGCCGATACGCATCGGCATTGGCGAACAACTCGCGCCGCCCCGCGATGAAGCCCGCGAAGAACATCGCCAGCGCCGTCGGCGCCTGCACCAGCCCGGTGATCCACCAGATTTGCGAGAGCTCGCGCAGGTGCTGCACGATCACGGTGAAGGGCGTCCCGCGATACGCCGCCAGCGCAGCCGCGGCATCCGCATAGGCCGTGCGCGTGTCGTTCGACACGCCCGCCTTCACCAGCAGGTAGCCGATGCCCGCCCACAGCAGCGAAGTCGCCAGCACCAGGAACACCGCGGCGCGTGCCATGAACACGTCGCTGCGACGCCGCAGCATCAGCAGCACCGCGCCCAGCACCGCGTAGGTGGTGAGGATGTCGCCGTGGTACAGCACCACCGCATGCACCAGCCCCAGCACCCACAGCCCCACCAGCCGCCGCCCCATGCGCGGCGCAAAGGCGTTGCCGCTGCGCTCGGCCGACTGCATCTGCAGCGTGAAGCTGTAGCCGAAGAGAAACGAGAACAGCAGGTAGAACTTGGTCTCGAACACCAGCGTGCGCACCAGCAGCGCCGCGCGCTCGAGCACCGACTGCGCCATCGGGTCGGGTATGCCCGCGCCGTAGTACGTGGAGGAGAAGCTCGCGATGTTGACGACCAGGATGCCCAGCAGCGCGAAGCCGCGCAGGGCGTCGACCAGCGACTGGCGCTCGGCGGGTGTTGCCCGTGCGCTGCCGTTCATGCGGGCTCTCCCTCGATCGTTCGGTGTCTGGCGGCGACGATCCCGCGGATCGTCTCTATCAGCAGCCGTGCGCCCTCGCCTGGCGCATCGCCACGCCGCACTGTGAGGCCCACCGGGCCTTCGGTGCTCGACGTGTCGATGGCCAGCCGCTTCAGCTCGCCCTGCGCGATGAGCCCTTCCACCGCCCCCTGCGGCGCGAACCACACCGCATCCGAGCGCTGCAGCAGCCCCAGCACGAAGCTGGTGTCCGTCGCCTCCACCAGCCGGCCGGGCAGCGCCATGCCCTGAGCGATGAGAAATGCATCGGCCGTGTGCCGTATCAGCGTGCCCGACACCGGCAGCACCAGCGGATGCCCCGCCAGCGAGTCGAGCGATGGCTTGCGCCGAGCCGCCAGCGGGTGCCCAGGCCGGGCCACCAGCAGCAGCGGCTCGCTGTAGAGCTGCTCGAAGGCCAGGTCGGCCATGGCCGAGGCCTGCGCGAGGCGGCCGAGCACGAGGTCGATCTCGCCCTGGCGCAGCTGTGTCATCAGCTGGGCGTTGGTGCCGCTCACCACCCGCACCCGCAGCGCCGGCTGCGTCTCGTGCAGCAGGGCGACGGCCTCGGGCAGCAGGTTGGCCACCATGTTGGGCAGCGCGCCGACGGCCACGCGCAGCTGGTCGGCCTCGGGCTGGTCCATGGCAAGGCCCAGGCCCTCGCGCAGGCCGCGCAGGGCCGAGACCGCATGGCGCACCAGCACCTCGGCGGCCGGTGTGAGCTCCACGCCGCGGCGCCGGCGCAGCAGCAACTGGCGGCCGACGATCTCTTCCAGCTCCGCGACCGTCTTGGAGACGGCGGGCTGCGTGAGCGACAGCGCCTTGGCCGCTCGCACCAGATTGCGCTCCTGCGCCACCATCACGAGGCACTGCAGGTGGCGCATCTTCAAGCGCCCAAAGTTCATGGCTGACACGGTGTTTCCTTGGGAGAGCGAGCGCCTCAATATAACCAGCCGGAATAGCTGGCAGAAGAGCTTTCAGTTGTGCGGGCCGGGCAGGGCACCTAGAGTCGCCCCAGATAACGGAGACAAGACGACATGAGCACCACCCGTTCGCCCAGCAATACCTTCCGAGGCACGCGCCGCCGCCTCGCCGCTGCGCTGGCAGCCTGCGCGGCCCTCGCCTTCGGCACAACTGCCACCACGCAGGCTTTCGCCGCCGACGCGCCCTATCCCACCAAGGCGGTACGGCTGCTCGTCAACTTCCCGGCCGGCGGCCCCATCGACATCCTCGCCCGCGCGCTGGCCGATGCGATGCAGAAAGACCTGAAGCAACCCTTCATCGTCGACAACCGCCCCGGCGCGGGCGGCAACATCGGCGCCGACCTGGTCGCCAAGAGCCCGGCCGACGGCTACACAGTGCTGCTGGGCATCGACAGCACTTTCACCATCAACCCGCACCTGTACGCCTCGATGCCCTTCGCGGCCAAGGACCTGAAGCCGCTGATGATCTTCAGCTCCTCCGGCCTGGCCTTCGGCGTGTCGCAGGGCGTGAAGGCGAAGACGCTGCCCGAGTTCATCGCCCAAGCCAAGGCGGAGCCCGCCACCTTCAGCTCGGCCGGCAACGGCAGCCCGGGCCACATCGCCGCCGAGATCTTCGCGAGCGACACCGGCGCGAAGATCACGCACGTGCCCTACAAGGGCAACGCCCCCGCCGTGCTGGCGCTGATGGGCGACGAGGTGCAGGCCGGCATCCTCGCCACGCCGGGCCTGCTGCCGCAGGTGCAGTCGGGCAAGCTGCGCGCCCTGGCCGTGACCGGCAAGCAGCGCTCGCCGCTGCTGCCCCAGGTACCCACCGTGGGCGAGCTGGGCCTGAAGGGCCTCGAATTCGAAGTGCTCTATGTGTCGATGCTGCCGGCCGGCACGCCAGAGCCTGTGGCGCAGACGCTGCGCACCGCGCTGCAGAAGGCGATGGCGCTGCCCGAGATCAAGTCGCGCCTTGCCACGCTCGACATGGTGCCGCTCGGAGAAACCGGCGCCGCCGCCAGCGAGCACCTGGCCGCCAACCAGGCGCGCTACGGGCGCATCGTGAAGGCCACCGGCATGAAGGTCGACTGAAAACGGCGGCAGGCAAGGAAGACAGGGAAAACAGGCACAGACAGAACGGCTGCGAAGGAAGGGTAATTCCGGTGAATGGTTGATTTGAACAATCGAGCGCGGCCTCTTCAGAATCGTCCGCAACTGCGGATCCCGCGGCCATACTCGATCGCCATCGATAGCCATCGCCTGAACGACGACAACAAGGACCTGCTCAACATGCTGCCGACTCCCACCTTCTCCATCTCCCGGCGCCTGGCCGGCCTGCTGGCCATCGCCGGCCTCGCGACGGCTTTCGCTACAGGCGCGACGGCCGCCGAGGTGAAGTTCGACACGCCCCTGCGCATCGTGGTGGGCTACGCCCCCGGCGGCGCCACCGATCGCGTGGCGCGCATCGTGGGCGACAAGCTCACCGCCCGCCTGGGCGTGCCCGTGGTGGTCGACAACAAGCCCGGCGCGGGCGGCCGCCTCGCCGCGCAGCAGGTAAAGACCACCCCCGCCAGCCAGAACGTGCTGATGCTCGCCAACCCCGCCGTGATGATCGTGGCGCCGCTGGTCTTCAAGGACAACAACTACGATCCCGAGCACGACTTCGTGCCCGTGTCGTACGTCAACGACTACAACTTCGCGCTCGCCGTGTCGCCCACCCTGCCCGTGCGCGAGCTGAACCACCTGCTGGCCTGGATGCGCGCCAACCCCAACCAGGCCAACGTCGGCGTGCCGGCCACCGGCAGCCTGCCGCACTTCTTCGGCCTCATGGTGGGCGAGAAGGCCAAAGTGCAGACCCAGGTGATCGGCTACCGCGGCTCGGCCCCGCTGCTGAACGACCTGGTCGGCGGGCAAGTGCCCATCGCGGTGGACACCGAAGACGTCGTCGTGCCGCAGCACACCGCAGGCAAGGTCCGCATCCTCGCCATCTCAGGCACCAAGCGCTCGCCCTTCGTGCCCGACGTGCCCACCTTCAAGGAAGCCGGCCTCGACCTCGCCGCCACCGGCTGGAACACCTTCTTCGCGCCGGCCAGCATGCCCAAGGAAAAGGTCGAGCGCCTGGCCACCGTGATCCGCGAAGTCATGCAGGACCCGGACACCCAGCGCAAGTTCAAGGACTCGGGCATGACCCCCGTGGTCAGCACCCAGGCGCAGACCGCCGCGATGCTCAAGGCCTACCGCACCCAATGGGCGCCTGTGGTCCAGAAATCGGGCTACCAGCCTTAGAACACCCCCAGTCTTCGCGCACTTCGTGTCGCTTCGCCAACCCCCTTGCAGGGGGCAACACCGGCGGTCCGGCAGAGCCGGTTCCGCGGTGTTCCCCGAAAGGATTTCCTAGCCTCGAAGGCGCGATCAGCTTATGACCAGACCCAACATCATCTTCATCGTGGCCGACGACCTCGGCTATGCCGACCTCGGCTGCTACGGCGGCCGCGACGCGGTGTTCGGACCCGTCTCGCCCGTGCTCGACGGCCTGGCCGCCAATGGGCTGAAGCTCACCCAGGGCTACTCGAACTCGCCCGTGTGCTCACCCACGCGCTTCGGCATGATCACCGGCCGCTACCAGTACCGCCTGCGCGGCGCGGCCGAAGAGCCCATCAACAGCAAGAGCCGCGGCAGCACCACCCTGGGCCTGCCCACCGACCACCCCACCCTGCCCTCGCTGCTGAAGGCCAGCGGCTACCAGACCGCCCTCATCGGCAAGTGGCACCTGGGCTACCCGCCCGCCTTCGGCCCGCTGCGCTCGGGGTATGACGAATTCTTCGGCCCCATGTCGGGCGGCGTCGACTACTTCACCCACTGCGACTCCACCGGCCGCCACGACCTGTGGTTCGGCGAAGAAGACAAGCAGGAAGACGGCTACCTCACCGACATCCTTTCGAAGCGCGCCGTCGACTACGTCGAGCGCATGGCAGAACTTCAGAACAAGAAGAAAGAGAAGAAAGAGGACGACGCCCCCTTCTTCCTGAGCCTGCACTACACCGCCCCGCACTGGCCCTGGGAAACCCGCGACGACGCGGCCAAGGCCCCGAACATCAAGAACAACCTGTTCGACCTGGCCGGCGGCAACATCCACGTGTACCGCCGCATGATCCATCACATGGACGAAGGCATCGGCTGGATCATGAGCGCGCTCGAGAAGCACGGCATGGCCGACAACACCCTGGTGGTCTTCACCAGCGACAACGGCGGCGAACGCTTCTCCGACAACTGGCCGCTCGTCGGCGGCAAGATGGACCTGACCGAAGGCGGCATCCGCGTGCCATGGATCGCCCACTGGCCCGCAGTGATCGCCAAGGGCGGCGAGAGCACCCAGCTGTGCATGACCATGGACTGGTCCGCCACCATGCTCGAAGCAGCCGGCGTGGCCGCGCACCCCGACTACCCGCTGGACGGCGTCTCGCTCATGCCCGTGCTCAAGGACGCATCGAAGAGCTTCCGCCGCCCCCTGCACTGGCGCATGAACCACCGCGGGCAAGAAGCGCTGCGCGACGGCGACTGGAAGTACCTGAAGGTCGACGGCAACGAGTACCTGTTCAACATCCCCGGCGACGAACGCGAACGTGCGAACCTGGCGAAGAAGGAGCCGGAGCGGCTGGCTGCGATGCGGGCGGATTGGCAGGCTTGGAATGCGACGATGCCGGCGATTCCGGAGGATGCGACTGTGAGTCTGGGGTATTCGGTTAAGGATATGCCGCAGAGGTGAGTGAGCGGCGCAGGCAGGTGGTTTTGCCCGAGTAAAGGCATGCGGCGCCGATACCCAATTTGATGCGAGTTAACGTATCTGGTCGATCCGCCTCCTATGCGATCGGATGACCTTTCACTCTCATCCAAGTGACTGCTCAAGACTGTCTGCAGTCGATCGTGTCTGGCGATCAAAGGGCGGTGGCTTCCGAAACCTGACCTTGCGCACCGCGCCGCCGTCAGTTGCCCCTCCGCACCCGGCCAGTCATCGACGGCCTAGCAGATGACGCCGTCAAGCCGCGGTCGGGGCAAGGCGAGTGACTGGCCCCGCCGCCGACGAACTCATCATCTCGATCCGTCGCGGTCATTCAGCTGCGCTTGCCTGCTCCCGCGCGACTTGGCGCGCACAGGTGGCGAGTCTGATTGGCGAACCGCTACCATTGGAGCTTGTACCCAATGGATATCAATTCAGCCCGATGAATTTCCCTCCGGCACCGACTGCCGCGCGGCTCGCCGCCTGGTTCATGCGACGGACCGCCCCGAGCGGTGTGCGCCGCGTTGCGCCGTTGAAGGCCGCAGTCGCGAGCGACGTTGGCGTAGTGCGGGAAGAAAACCAGGACCGCGTCGCCATCGTCCGTAGCTGCGACAGGGCAGGCAGCACCTTCGTCCTTGCCGCGCTGGCTGACGGCATCGGTGGCATGAAGAGCGGCGCAGAGTGTGCGTCCCTGGCGTTGGGGACCTTCGTCGAAGCGGTCGTCGGCGAGGCGCAGCACCTCCTCGAGCCGCGGGAGTGGCTCTGGCGAGCTTCGATGCGCGCTAACAAAGCCGTTTACGACAGATACCATGGAGATGGCGGTTCGACCCTCGTCGCGCTCCTGCTCTCCAAGGGCCACCACCCCACGTGGCTCAGCATCGGCGACAGCCGCGTTTACTTGGTGCGGGAAGCCAAGATCCAGCAGCTCTCGCGCGACGACACCCTCGAAGGCCAACTAGGGAAAGCACCTGGCGTTCGCAGGTCCGACCTGCTGCAGTTCGTTGGCATCGGTGACGCGATCGAGCCCCACGTGGAACCCCTTCCTGGGGATGCCACTGGCACGTTGATGCTAACTAGCGACGGAGTTCACTTCATCGAGGAGGACTACTTGGCAAAGGTTGTCCACTTCGCGCCGGACATGGGCGTCTGCGCCAAACGGCTCACGGAGCTCGCGAAGATGCTTGGCGGCCCAGACAACGCTTCGGTCGCCGCCGTCAGCATGGGGGCGCTCTCGGGCGACGCCGATCCGCTCTTGGACGGCTCTTTTGAGGTTTGGGACCCCTTCGGCGAGCTCCAGGTGCTGTTCGATCGTGCCACCAGACGCTACCTGCCGGGCGCTCCCATGCAGGCGCCGAGCGCCCTTCCCGCGGGGTCGAAGGCCAAGCCTGCGTCGGAGGCAGAGGTGCGCCAAGAGCCAACAGTGGCTGCGCCTGCCGGGCCCCCTGCTCCAAGCGCCGATGCGCCGAAAGGCAAGCAGCGCAAGCCCAAGAGGGGAAAGAAGAAGCCTGAGGATGCAGGTGCCGAGCATTCGGAGGAGCCGGCGGAAGTCCCGCAGTTACTCATCGAGTTCCCCAACAAGACGCCGTAATCCATGCGTTCACTCCCCGACCGCTACGTTCCCTCCGGACGTTCAATGTCCGGGGGAATGGGCAGCGTTATTCTTTGCGAGGACTCGATCCTTGAGCGTCCTGTCGCCATCAAATTCATCAGCGGCACGGCGCATAAGCGGCGGATGGATGACGAGATCGCCGCGCTCCTGAAGCTTCGCTCCAAGCACGTCGTGCAAGTCTACGACGTGATCCGCCCGGCCGACGACGAGATCGGCATCGTGCAAGAGTTCATCGACGGCCGGGACCTCTTCGAGTCGTATGCGCCTCCGGTGTCGCTCGATGCCTACTACAAGCAAATCTGGCAAATCGCATCCGGCATCGCAGACGTTCACGTGCTGGGCGTCATTCATCGCGACATCAAGCCAAACAACATGAAGACTGACCCCGAGGGGGTCATCAAGATTTTCGACTTCGGCCTTGCGCGCGACGACGGACCGAGCGCCAAGACGAAGGGGTTTGTCGGCACCCACGGATTTGCCGCCCCGGAGCTCTACGCGCGCCCGTTTACTTTCACCAATGCGGTGGACACCTACGCCTTCGGCGCGACCGCGTTCTACCTGGCCGCCGGCGGGCTGCCTGCGGAGCTCCTCAAGCAGCCGCCCAACCCCGACACGGCGGGCTATTTCCACGCGCTGCCGCTCGGCATCGCTCCCGAGATCGCCGAGTTGTTGGACGCGAGCCTAGCGGAGGACCCGTCGGCCCGGCCCGCCATGAAGGATGTGAAAGAGGCGCTCGCGCGCCACATTTTGTTCGACAAGCATCGCGCATTGATCGTCTATCAATCGCGCGCTTCCGTGCTCAGCGCCTCAAGTCGCACGGTAAATCTCGCTTTCGGCACCATCGGAGCCCTGTCGATCCGCTACGACGGCTTGGATTTCATCGTCGACAGCGTGAGCGGAGAGGTTGCGATCAACAACCAGATCGTCGCAGCCGGGTCGCCCCTGCCTGGCGCATGCGTTGTTGCCCTTGGCGGCGCGCACCGCCGATCCAACGAGCGGCGCTTCATCACCTTCGACATTTCTCACCCGGAGATCGTGCTGTGAGCGGCCCGTTGAAGCCTGGTGACGTGATCGGGGGCCGCTACGAGATCGAGCGGTATATCGACGAAGGCGGCATGCAGTTCGTCTACGCAGCGAGAGACCGCTTGGCCGACCGCATCGTCGCCTTGAAGACTCCCAAAAACAAGTCCGCCACCAAGCGTTTTCGTCGCAGCGCCATCGTCGCGGCGAAGGTGAACCATCCTAACGTCGCGAAGACGCTCGACTACATCAAGGAGGGCGGCAACCGCTATTTGATCGAGGAGTTGATTGTCGGGCAGGACCTTAGCAAGGCTCTGTTCCGCAAGACCTCGTTTCTCGACCCCTACCTCGTGGCCAAGGTGTTCCACCACATGGCCAAGGGGCTCGCTGCCGCTCATCACGCCGGCGTGATCCACCGTGACTTGAAGCCGACCAACCTCATGGTGGTCGGCGGCTACTCGCTGACCGAGTTGAAGATCACAGACTTCGGGATCGCCAAGATGGCCGAAGAGGAACTTGCCGAGGCAGCGGAAGGCGGCGAACAGACGCTGACCACCTCGCAGACGGCCGTCGGCG
The DNA here is from genome assembly GCA_913776885.1 of uncultured Variovorax sp. Taxonomy (GTDB): domain Bacteria; phylum Pseudomonadota; class Gammaproteobacteria; order Burkholderiales; family Burkholderiaceae_C; genus Variovorax. The sequence continues at coordinate 5,809 of CAJYQC010000425.1, read as the reverse complement.
CGCTCCCTTACATGGCGCCAGAGGCGATAGACACTCCCAAGGAGGTGACGCGAGCTGCAGACATCTGGTCGCTGGGCGCGATGATCTTCCATCTACTTACGGGCCAGCAGCCTTTCGGCGCCGGCCTGCGCGCCGTTCAGAAGATCATGGCGGCCGAGCAGCCGGCGGCTCCCGCATTCGTGTTGCGCAACCCGCAGTTCTCGCCGCTCGCCAGCGAGCTTCTGGATATGAGCTACGCGTGCATGCAGAAGGATCCGGCCGCGCGCCCGACGGCGGACGACTTGGTGGCTCGCTGCGGGGCTCTCTGCTACACAGTCGCCCCAAGATTCGAGGGCGTGGTCACTCGCGTCGAGTACGAGGCTTGGGGGTTCATCGCATCTGACAAAGGTAGCGTCTTTTTCCACATGGACAGCGTCTTTGGCACGCCTCCGAAGCTAGTCACGGGCGACCGCGTTCTGTTCTCGGCCTACGCCGGCGGCGGGGCGCCGCGCGCCTATCCAGTCCTTAAGATCACCTCGGCGTAGCTCGCCTCTGGCTCGGCGGGATAGTTCGGTTTTGAGTCGGTACAGGTTCCGTCGGCCGATCTTGGGGCGCGAGATTAAGGCCTTGGATATGTCTTCTGGGTCGGTTCCGCCACTACTGAGGGCGAGGAAGCGGTCGCTGGCCGCCGCTTGCGTCGTGCGTCGGCCTACGACTGCTGTCGTCCCGTTCGGCTGACCTTCGCAGGGGCCCAAGTCAGGCTGAGCTGCCGCTTGGTGCTAGTCAGCGTAAGTTAGCTCCGCCGAGTCGACCGCCCGCAACCGCTGCACAGCAGAAGTTCGCACATATCGCTGCAATTGGGCGTGACGGTAGCTGAGGGGAAAGTTCTAGAGCATCCCGTCTTCACGGGATGCCCATAGGCCTGACCTCCCTATGCCCTGCTACTAATCTCCAACAACATCTCCGCCTCCCGAGCCAAATCAGCAGCAATCCAAAGCATGTTGTCCCGATGCTTCTCCCCCGCCTCCTCGAACCACCCGTTGCCGTCGCCATAACAGCACCACAAGAGCGAGTTCAGCTGCGTCAGTTTGATTTCGAGTAGTTCCCTTGCCTCGTCGGGCGTCGGGGTGGGCGCCGTGGGCTTGGTGGTGGTGCCGCGCGTGGTGGTGCTGCTGCTGTTGCTGCTGCCGCTGCCGCTGCCGCTGCGGCGGGAAGATTGGGGCGTAGAACGCCCGGCCATAATTCGCTTAGCCATTTGGTGTGCCTTCCTTCCAAGGTGTTGCACGTCATGTGGTCAGACGGTCAGGGTGTTTGCGCGCCCTGGCCGTCGCCTTTTGTGCCTCACGTTCGCACCAGTGCACCGAGGAGCACCGGCAACCCGCCGTGAGGTGGGCGGTTCATCAGGTCGGTGGGTCAACTGGTTGGGGGAGTTCCTTTCACGATCGGTGGTCGTCGCCCACCAGGAGGGGCGTCTTGCGACGGGGGCATTCACTTTAGAGAAGCGAAGCCGCGCAAGAGAAAAAGATTTCGTCGAGAAATTCTCGAATCGGCGAGATATCTGCCGGGGCGCTGTGGTGGGACACAAAGCTCTGACAGTTGGCGGCTGAAGGCAGTCTCGTTCGCTGGTCAACACGGCCTCGGATCACTATCGTCATCGACATGAGCCAACTGAAATGGATTGAAGTGCCCGGCGCGTCACTGGCCGTCGAGCACCAAACAGAAGACGGCGCCACCGGCCTGCCTCTTCTTTTTCTGCACGCCAACGTCGCGGACCGGCGCATGTGGCACGGTCAATGGAGCGCGCTGACCCCCGTGCACTCGGTCGCGAGCTACGACCGGCGGGGCTTCGGCGATTCGCGCACGCTGCAGGCGACGCCCCATTCGAACGTGGCCGATCTCTGGGCGGTGATGGATTCGCTGGGCTACGACAAGGCCGTGCTGGTCGGCTGCTCGCTGGGAGGCCGTGTCGCCATCGATGCGACGTTGGCTCGGCCCGACCGGGTGAGCGGGCTCGTTGTCGTTGCGCCGGGCGTGAGCGGCGCGCCATCTGCACAGCACGGCGAGCCGGTGAGCGCGCTGACGGATGCGATCAGTGCAGCGGCGGCGCGTGGCGACCTCGATGCCAAGAACGAACTTCAGGCACGCCTGTGGCTGGACGGGCCGTTGAGTCCGCCAGGGCGTGTAGGCGGCGATGCTCGCGAGCTTTTCTTGTCGATGAACGGCAACGCATTGCGCGCTGCAAATCCTGGCGCGGCAACCGAAGAGCCTTCAGCGTGGGCGCGCCTGGAGGCGATCCGGGCACCCACCCTCGTGATGTGGGGCGATCTTGACCTGCCGCTGCTGCAGGAGCGATGCAGCGTGCTGGCGCAGCGCATACCTGGGGCCGAGAGCTTCGTGCTTCGGGGCACTGCGCATCTGCCTGCGCTGGAGGCGCCGCAGCAGTTCAATTCGTTGCTGGGGCGGTATCTCGACGGCTTGTGAAGGTAGCCGCGCCGAGGCTCCGGCCCAACGCACCAGGCGCTCAGCGTCCACCCAAGATGCGTGTGATGCACTGCCGGCAAGTGAGCAGCGACGGATCGCAGGCCGTGAACTTGGCGTCGACGCCCGTCCCAAAGGGCGAACTGCCAGGTCGTCACCGCCGTGGGCTGCAACTTCCCAGCTTCGATAATTTCGAAGTTCGTCACCCAGACCCTGCGGTGGGGCTACAGGATGAGCGAAGCCTCCTACAGGTACCAGACCGCGGCGTTCAACTGCGTCTGCCCATCAGACAGGCGAAACCGGTCCGGCTCGCTGAACGCACGCCTCGCGGCATTCAGCGAGCAGCCTTGGCCTCGACCACCGCGCCGTGCATCGGCTGCGCGATCGGGTGCAACTCCGGTTTCGCTCGGCGTGAGCCTGTGAACGTTCGAAACCCGCGCTCCGGTGCAGGCAGAGGCGCCACTGCCGCTGCGCGCATTCGTTCACGAATCCGCTGAAGCATTCGCGGGCGTCGAACCAAAGACGCCGCGCACTTGGATACTCCAACGAAACATGCCGCCGATCAGAGCGGCGATTTCAGGGAGGATCCATGTCCATCTTCGATGGCACGCGCCAGCATGTTCGCCCGGCGCCGAGCGCCGTTGCGTTTGCGTCCACGGTGGTGCGATGACGCGCCGGGTTTCCATTCAAACCCCCTTGGGGGAGGCGCTGCAGTTCCACAGGCTGACCGGCCGCGAGGCGCTGAGCCAGCTCCACGACTTCGACGTCGAGCTGCTGGGCAGCAGCAACGGCATCGATCCGAAAGCGCTGCTCGGTAAGACCGCCACCGTGGCGATGCAGACGGAGAGCGGCGGCAAGCGCTACCTGGGCGGTGTCGTCGCATCCTTCGGCCTGGCCGCAGAGGACGCACGGCACAGCTTCTACCGCATGAGCCTGCGCCCATGGCTGTGGCTCGCCACCCGGCGCAGCGACTTCCGAATCTTCCAGGGCATGACCGTTCCGGACATCGTCGCCGACGTGCTCGAAGCCTACGGCTACGCCATGGAGAAGCGGCTGGCCCGCGAGTACCGCGTGTGGGAGTACTGCGTGCAGTACGGCGAGAGCGACTTCTCATTCGTCTCGCGGCTGTGCGAGCTGGAAGGCATCTACTACTACTTCCGGCATGAGGCGCAGAGGCAGGTGCTGGTGTTTGCGGATGACATCGTTACCTCGCACGACCCGCTGCCGGGAGACGACATGGTGCGCTTCCATCCTTTTGAGAAGGCCGGCATGACTGGAGGCGGAACGACGGCGAACGAGCGAATCTACGAGTGGAGGAACTTTGAAGAAGTCCGGTCCGGGCTTCACTTCACGAACGAATATGACCCGCTCAAGCCGAGGGCAGATCTTGCGAATCGCCGTCGCATGCGCGCCGGCCATGTACACGACGACTTCGAACTGTACGAATGGCCCGGTGGCTACAAGCAGCATGACGATGGCGAGATGTACACGCGTATCCGGCTCGAAGGGCAACTGAGCCAACACAGCATTGCAAGCGGCCGATCCAACCGGCGCGACCTGGCGCCGGGCTACGTCTTCGAACTCGCCCGTCATCCGAGGGACGACCAGAATCGCAAGTACCTGCTGACCAGCGTCGAATATGAGCTGAGGGAAAACCTTCAGGCCAGCGAAGGCGCATCTACCGACGAAGGCTCGATTCAGCGATTTGCTTTCGAGGCCCAGCCTGTCAGCCATGCATGGCGGCCATTACGGATCACACCGAAGCCTCGCACGCATGGCCCGCAGACAGCCATCGTGGTCGGTCCCCAAAATGAAGAGATATGGATCGACCAGTATGGCCGGGTCAAGGTCCAGTTTCATTGGGATCGCGTTGGGCAGCACAACGAGAACTCCAGCTGCTGGGTTCGGGTGTCCATGATCTGGGCCGGCGAGACATTCGGCGCGGCGGCTTGGCCGCGTGTCGGTCAAGAGGTCATCGTCGATTTCCTGAACGGCGATCCGGACCACCCCATCATCACCGGTCGTGTTTTCAATGCGGAGAACATGCCGGCATGGCGGTTGCCCCATCAGAGCAATCTCTCAGGAATTCGCAGTCGGGAGTTGAATTCACCCGATGGATCGAGAAGCTCAAGCGGGGTACGTGGCAATCATCTGGCAATGGATGACCATGCCGGCAAGATCCAGGTGCAACTCAAGAGCGACCATCTCTGCAGTAGCTTGAGTCTCGGCTGCATCGGGCGCATCGATGACACGGCGGGCCGCAAAGACGACCGCGGCGAAGGCGCGGAGTTGCGTACCGATGGCCATGCCTCGGTGCGCGCGGCCAGGGGACTGTTGCTCACCACCGAAGCGCGACCCGGCGCGCAGGCGCACATCACAGATATAGGGGAAACGGTTGCACGCTTGGCGGCCGCGCACGATCTCCACGAGCGCCAGAGCCGGATAGCGCTGGAGGCCGGCGCGCACGAGGCCGGCGATCAAGATGCGGTCACGAAAGTCCTCAGGGAACAGAACGATGCCGTCAAAGGCCGGTACGACATGGATGGTGGCGCGAGGCACGGCCCGTTTCCGGAGTTTGGCGACCCTCACCTTGTCATCGCCAGCGCCACCGGTATCCAGAGCACTGCGGCAGGCTCCACTCACATCGCCAGCATCACGCATAACGTGCTGAGCAGTGGCGGCCACACCAGCATCAGCGCCGGCAAGGGCTTTCTGGTCAGCGTCAAAGAGGCTGTTCGCCTCTTCGCATACAAGGCCATCCGACTGACTGCAGGCACCGCTGGCATCGACATCGTCGCCCTGCAGAACAGCATCAACCTTCTGGCCAGGCTCGATATCAAGTTGGAAGCAGACAGGATCAGCATCACCGCCAAGGATGAGATCGTCGTCAACGGCGGTGGTAGTTTTTCCAGATGGAGCGCTTCGGGCATCGTGCACGGCACCAAGGGACTCTGGCGTGAGCACGCAGCCACCCACAGCTACTCGGGGCCGAAGAGTCTGCCTGTGCCTTCCTCGATTCTTCCCGTAATGGAAGTCGAGCAAAACGAAGAGCACAAGTACGTGCAGCAATTCGACATCACCACACTGATCGACTACGCCCCGATGGCCGCAGCGCTGCAAGGCAGGCCATACCGGATCTATCTACCGGACAACACATTGATCCAGCAAGGCAACGTGTCGGAGACGACGGCCCAGGTCCGTACAGAGGCTTCGGTCAATGTGCGCTGCGAGATCGGCAAGGGTGATTGGACTGTGCTCGAAGACGGCTACGACCACGATCAAGCCGACGGCTGCGATGCCGCTCAGAGCGACGGAAAGCGAGGAACCTGGCAATGACCGACCAAATATCAGA
>CAJYQC010000424.1 GCA_913776885.1 uncultured Variovorax sp. | reverse complement strand
CGTGCGATGCAGGCGGGTGAGCTCGGACCAGTGGGCATGCGGGTTCTCGTGGTGTGCGGTGTGCAGGCCGATGTTGAACAGCAAGGGGTTCACCAGCCCTTCGAAATTGCGCGCGTAGTTCAAGCGGCTACCCGCGGTATCGCGCGGTGCCCCCGGCGCGCCCTGCCGCAAAGGTTTGCGGCCGTCGGCGTGCGCGTGCTGCAGGTAGTTGGTGGCCAGCAGCCAGTGCAGGCCGTGCAGCTGCGGCACGATGACGAACAGCAGCGCCTTGCGCCAGTCGATCGCCAGCAGCACCACCCAGCTCGCCAGCCACACCGCGTACTGCGCCATGCAGTAGCGCCAAGCGCCGCGACGGTGGCGCCGCAGCCGTTCGAGCCACGCGAAGAACAGCGGCATCAGCACCCACACCGCCTGGAACGGGTGCAGCAGGTAGCCCCACAAGTGGTTGGTATCGCCGCCGAACCGGTAGGTGCGCGCCACGTCCTTCGGGCCATGGCGATGGCGGTGGTGGTTGGCGACGTGCGCCGGCCAGAAGACGAAGGTCGGGTGGCCCTGCAGCAGCGTGATCCAGAAGTCGGTGAACCTGTTCAGGCGCCGGCTGCGCCACATGCGCAGGTGCACGTGGTTGTGGTGGATCACGCCAACGCCCAGCGTCAGGAAGAGCATCAGCGCATACAACACCACATCGAAGCCGTGCAACCACTGCCATGCCGCCAGCGCGGGCAAGGCGGCGAGGTAGACGAGGCTCTGCCAGTCGCGCCTGTTGCGCAGCCTCGGCATGCGGCGGTTCGCCTCAGGCCGTGGTCGCGCCATGCTTCTTGCGAAAGGCCTGCAGAACGGGTTCGGCCGCGTCGGCCGCCACGCGCGTGCCGAACAGCCGGTCCATGAAGGTGAACTGGAAGCCGTAGTTCCCGTTGTGCACCGCGTGGTGCAGATGGTGGCGGCGGCTCGCCGCGAACCAGTGGCTGTACGAAACGCGCGTGAAGAAGTCGTAGTTCGAATGCCCGATGCAGTTGAAGAACAGGCTGAACACCGGCACCGCCGCCAGCGACCAGAAGCTGAAGTCATGCACCACCATCGGCAGCAGGATCACGTTGCCCAGCATCAGCGCCTCGACCGGGTGGAAGCTGTAGGTCGACCACGGTGTGGTCACGAAGGAGCGGTGGTGCGGCCCGTGGAAGCGCCGCAGCCAGCGCGTGTGCAGCAGCCGGTGGTTGATCCAGAAGTGCACGTCGTTCCAGATCGCGAGCGCGACGATCTCCGCCACGATCCGCCGCCAGCCCGCATCGGGATCGAGCCGCGCCCACCCCAGCTGCAGCAGCCCCCACGGAAACACCATGCCCAGCCCGAAGATGAGCACCGAAACGCCCGACTGCGTCAGCTCGCGCCGCAGCTGCCCCGGCTGCAGCGGCCGCGGATCGAGCACCCGCCCGATGCCCAGCGCCGGGAGCACGCGCCTGGTCAGCAGCCAGGTGATGGCGCCGAAGCCGAGGTAGATGCCGCCGAAGAAAAGCAGCCCCCACAGCATGACCTGGGGAGCCGACAACGAGGTGAAGGTCTGCGCCATCCCCCGAGGCTACAACAGCATCTCGGGGACGATCGGCGCGATCAGCATGTTGTAGAAGCGCTGGAAGAAGCCCGACTCCGGCTCCGAGGTCAGGATCATTTCCTTCTCGCCGTCGTTGGTCAGCCACTCCAGCGTGCCGGTGTCCTTGGCAAGCCGCAGGCGGTACGAGTTCTGCAGCTTGCTGATGTTGATCACCCGCAGCATCTCGCGCGCCAGCTGCGGGCTGTCGACCACCACGCCCATCTCGGTGTTCTGGCTGGCCGAGCGCGGATCGAGGTTCATCGAGCCGATGAAGATGCGCGTCTTGTCGATGGCCGCCGTCTTGGCATGCAGCCGCCCGAGCGACTTGCCGAACATGCCGAAGCGCTCGCCGGCGCTGGTGCGCTACGGGCTCAGCTCGTAGAGGTCGGCGCCGCTGCGCAGCAGCCGCTCGCGATAGCGCGCGTAGCCGGTGTGCACCAGCGGCTCGTCGTTGGCCGCCAGCGAGTTGGTCAGCAGCGTGAGCTTCACCTTGCGCCGCGCCAGGTCCTGGAAGGCCTCCATGCCGCGCTCGCCCGGCACCAGGTACGGCGAGGTCAGGTCGACCTCCGTCCTGGCGTCCATCATCAGCCCCCAGACCTGCATCGTCACGCTGGTGGCGATGGCCTCCTCGGCCGTCATCGTCTTGGGCTTGCCGGGCGGATCGGCAATCGCGCGCGCCTGGCCCCACAGCAGGCCCATGCGGCCGCCGTCGAGCTCCTCGCCGATGGGGCCGTAGCCCAGGATGTCCGACGGCGGCAGCACGATCTTCGGCGGCGGCGCGGCCATGCCCACCCAGTCGTCGAAGTCCGCGCCTGTCGGCTTGCGGCCACCGTCGCCCGTCACGATGTCGGCGATGGGCCAGACCTGCTCGCTGTTCCAGTAGGCGTCGAAGATCGACTCGAACTGCGGCACCACCTTGCCGACCGCCAGCGCGTCCATGTCGATGAAGTTCTGCGCCTCGCTGAGCACGAAATACTCCTCGGCGATGTTGCGCCCGCCCACTACCGCCATCACGCCGTCGGCAATGAAGAGCTTGTTGTGCATCCGGTGGTTGAGCCGAGAGATCTCCCACGGCGACGCAGCGAAGCGCGACAGGAAGCCGTTGCGTCCGCAGCAGAACGGATTGAACAGGCGCACGTCGACATTGGGCGTCTGCGACAGCGCCAGCAGCAGCTGCTGGCTCTTGACCGTGTAGAGGTCGTCCACCAGCACCCGCACCTTCACGCCGCGCATCGCTGCCTCGCGCAGGGTTCGCAGCAGCAGCCGGCCGACGGGGTCGTTGTCGAGCTGGTAGTACTGCACCACCAGCGAGCGCTGGGCCCGCTGGGCGAGCTGGATGCGCGCGTCGAGCGAGTACACGCCCAGCGGCATCAGCCGGAAGCCCGAATGTTCCTCTGGCGGGGTGGAGGCGGCGGCGATCTTCGCGAGCGTGGTCGAAGGATCGGCCGAGGCGGCGAACTCGGCGGGCCGCTCGCGCGCTGGCGGCAGCGAGCCGCAGGCGCCGAGCGCCGCAACCAGTGCGCCGGCGAGCGCGATGCGCAGAAATAATGATCGGAGCCGGGCGGTCATGATGGTGCTTCCATGAGGTCGTGTCGTATGGTTCTTCGTCCCGCTTTCCTGCAGCAGGCCAGCCGGCCGGCCCGGCTTCCAGGGCGCCTCGCGCTCTCTTGCGAAAAAGGCTCCGGCCTAGAATTCGATCCACACCGCTGCGGAGTTACATCATGGCCCGTTCGCTTCCCCACCGCATCGCCTGCCTCGCATTTTTTGCGGCTCTTGCAAATACCGCCTGGGCGGCCCTGGACATCGGCGATCCGGTGCCCAAGTTCACCGCCACCGCCGCGCTCGGGGGCAAGACCTTCCGCTATTCGCTGGCCGACGCGCTCGCCAAGGGCCCGGTTGTCGTCTACTTCTTCCCTGCGGCCGACTCCAACGACTGCTCCATCGAGGCCCACGCGTTCGCCGAGGCCATCGACCAGTTCGCCGCGCTGGGCGCCAGCGTCATCGGCGTTTCGGCCGACGACATAGGTACCCTGTCGAAGTTCTCGGTCAAGTCGTGCCAGAGCCGCTTCCCGGTGGCCTCGGACGAGAACAAGACCGTGATCCAGGGCTTCGACGCCCTGATGCAGACCCGCCCCGATTTCGCCAACCGCCTCTCGTACGTGATCGCACCGGACGGCAAGGTCGCCTACTACTACCAGAACCTGAACCCGGACAAGCATGTGGAGCGCATGCTGAATGCGGTGAAGGCGCTGGCGAAGACGAGCGCAGCCAGGTAGCGGCCAGGGGTCTGAGCCCCGGCGGGCGGCGGGTTTGGATGGCTTCGCGCAAAATCCGGGCCCATGCAGCTCAACTACATCGCCAACGCGGACGTCCCGTCCTCCTCCGGCCGCACCCTGCCGGTCATCGACCCCTCCGACGGCCAGCCCTTCGACGAAATCCAGCGCAGCAATGCCGCCGACATCGACTCCGCCGTGCGCGCCGCGCGCGACTGCTTCGACGGCGTCTGGCACAAGGTCAGCGCCGCCGAACGCGGCCGCCTGCTGTTCAAGCTCTCTCAGAAGATCGCCGAGCACGTCGACGAGCTCGCGCTGATCGAGCAGCGCGACTGCGGCAAGCCCGTCAAGCAGGCTCGCGCCGACGCGGTGGCGCTGGTGCGCTATTTCGAGTTCTATGCCGGCGCCTGCGACAAGCTGCACGGCGAGACCATCCCTTACCAGGACGGCTACAGCGTCTTCACCTGGCGCGAGCCTCACGGCGTGACCGGCCACATCATTCCCTGGAACTACCCGATGCAGATCTTCGGGCGCAGCGTGGGCGGCGCCCTGGCGGCGGGCAACGTGTGCGTGGTGAAGCCGGCGGAGGACGCCTGCCTCTCGCTGATCCGCGTGGCGCAACTGGCGGCCGAGGTCGGCTTTCCGGCCGGCGCGCTCAACATCGTGACGGGCTACGGCCACGAGGTGGGCGACGCGCTCGCGCGCCACGCCGGCATCGACCACATCAGCTTCACCGGCAGCCCGAAGATCGGCACGCTGATCCAGCAGGTGGCGGCCGAACGGCACTGCCCCGTGACGCTGGAGCTGGGCGGCAAGAGCCCGCAGATCATCTTCGCGGACGCCGATCTGGACGCGGCCATTCCGGTGGTCATCAACGCCATCGTGCAGAACGCCGGCCAGACCTGTTCCGCGGGTTCGCGCGTGCTCATCCAGCGCGACATCTACGAGCCGCTGCTGGAACGCCTGG
>CAJYQC010000423.1 GCA_913776885.1 uncultured Variovorax sp. | reverse complement strand
GTCACCGGCCCCTGCAGCATCGTCGAGAACAGCGACGCGGCGGGTTGCGTTGCCGGCGCCTTGGGTTCGGCCTCCACCGGCATCACGCGCGGCACGACCGGCGGCGGCGGCAGCGCTTCGGCCTCCGCGGGCGGCTTGGGCTGCGAGGCGCAGGCGGCCAGCAGCAGGACGAAAGGCACGGTCATCGCCCCGGCGAAGTAGGAGCGGCGGACGAACGGAAAAGACATGGGTCGAAGGAGGGCGCGAGGCGTTCGGACGGTGTGTTCTGGAGAGGGGAAGCCGGGGGTGGTCAGGCCGTGCGCGGCAGCTCGATGCGGAAGTGCGCGCCGGGACCGCCGGGCTGCAGGGTGATGCGGCCCCCGTGGGCTGCAATGTACTCCTGCACGATGGAAAGTCCGATGCCCGTGCCCTTCACAGTGTGTTCGGGCTGGCGCTCGCCGCGGAAGAACGGCTCGAAGATCCGGTCGCGGTCCCCCTCAGCGATGCCCGGCCCGGCGTCGTTCACGTCGATGTGCACCGCTTCCGGCGTCTGCGAGACCGCCAGCGTGATGACACCTCCCGTTACTGAAAAGCGGATGGCGTTGCTCAGCAGGTTGGCGATGGCGGTGCCTAGCTTGGCGCGGTCGACCGTGACAGTGACCGCTTCACCCTCGGCGCGCACCCGCAGGCCGTGCGACTGCCACTGCAGGCGCTGGCCCTCGATCTGCTCCTCGATCAGCGGCAGCAGCTCGGTGCGCTCGCGGCGCAGTTCGCGCGCCTCGAACGCAGCGGCGTTGAAGCGCAGCAGCGCCTCGATCTGGCCCTGCAGCGAAACGGTGTTCTGGTTCAGGATCTGCGCCACTTCGAGCTGCGCCGGGTTCAGCGGCCCGGTCACGCCGTCTTCCAGCAGCGACACGCCCTCGCGCAGCGCGGCCAGCGGCGTCTTCAGCTCGTGCGACACATGACGCAGGAAGCGCGCCTTGTCGGCGTCGAGCTCGGTCAGGCGCAGGCGCAGCCATTCGAGCTGCTGCGACACGCGCCTCACGTCGGCCGGGCCGCGGATGTCGATCGGCTCGTCGAGCCGGTTCTGCCCGAGGCCGACGATGGCGTGCTCCAGCCGCTTGAACGGCCGAGCCAGCCAGATGCCGAAGGCCAGCGCCAGCGACACCGCCAGCACGCTCGCGGCGACCACTTCGCGCATCAGCCGCCGGCGCGCGCTCTCGATGCGCTGGGCCAGCGCGTCGTTCTGTGTCTCGATGAGGAACTGCGCCTGCTGCGCGATGTTGGTGTTGAGCGCATCCAGCTCGCGGAACTGCATCGCCATCGTGCTCTCGCGGGCCAGGGCGCTGTCGGCGCTGCCGCTCATCAGCCCCTCGATCACGCCGAGCTGCGTACGCCAGATATCGATGCCGGCGGGCGGCAAACCGTTCTTCTCCAGACGTTCCAGCACCTGGTGCGCCTCGCGCGCGGCGTCGTCGAAGCGGCGGCGCAGCACCGCGTCGTTCAGCACCAGCGACTGGCGACCGGCGCGTTCCATCGCCGCGCTGCGCTCGGCCAGCGACTGCGAGGCGCCCGACAGGCGCAGTGCGCGCGCGGCCGCGTCGCGGCTCTGGGTCATGAGTGCGTCGTACTGCAGCACCGAGCGAATCGCCACGCCCACCAGCAGCGCGGTGATCAGCAGGAAGGCGAAGAGCAGGAGCTGCTGGAACGAGCCCCGCATGGATGGACGCTTCGCCATCAGTGCTGGGCCAGCGCCATCGGCGATTCGTTGGTGACGACCTCGCCGCGCAGCGTGTAGGCCAGCGAGCGGGTGATGCGCAGGTCGGCCATCTGGCCCACCAGCCGCGCGTCGCCTTCGAAGTTGACGACGCGGTTGCAGGCGGTGCGGCCCATGAGTTCGTTCGCGTCCCTGCGCGAGGCGCCTTCCACCAGCACGCGCTGCGTGGTGCCGACCAGCGCCTGTCCGAAGCGCTTCACGTTGGTGTCGATCACGGCCTGAAGCTTCTGCAGCCGCGCGAGCTTCACCTCGTGCGGCGTGTCGTCGTGCAGCGCAGCCGCGGGCGTGCCGGGGCGCGGGCTGAAGATGAAGCTGAAGCTGGCGTCGAACTGGCAGTCGTCGATCAGCTTCATCATCTTGTTGAAGTCGTCCTCGGTCTCGCCGGGGAAGCCGACGATGAAGTCGCTGCTGAGCGCCAGCTCGGGGCGGATGGCGCGCAGCTTGCGCACCGTGCTCTTGTATTCCATGGCGGTGTAGCCGCGCTTCATCGCCATCAGGATGCGGTCGCTGCCGTGCTGCACCGGCAGGTGCAGGTGGCTCACGAGCTGCGGCACCTTGGCATAGGCCTCGATCAGGCGCGGCGTGAACTCGTTGGGGTGGCTGGTGGTGTAGCGGATGCGCTCGATGCCGGGGATCTCGGCCACGTATTCGATGAGCAGCGCGAAGTCGGCGATCTCGGCGGTGTCGCCCATCCTGCCGCGGTAGGCATTCACGTTCTGGCCCAGCAGCGTGATCTCGCGCACGCCCTGGTCGGCCAGGCCGGCGATCTCGACCAGCACGTCGTCGAGCGGACGGTTCACTTCCTCGCCGCGGGTGTAGGGCACCACGCAGTAGCTGCAGTACTTGGAGCAGCCTTCCATGATCGACACGAAGGCGGTGGCGCCTTCGACGCGCGCCGGCGGCAGGTGGTCGAACTTCTCGATCTCGGGGAAGCTGATGTCCACCTGCGGGCGGTCCAGGCGCTCGCGGTCGCTCAGCATCTCGGGCAGGCGGTGCAGGGTCTGCGGGCCGAACACGATGTCGACATAGGGTGCGCGCGCGATGATGGCTTCCCCCTCCTGGCTGGCCACGCAGCCGCCGACGCCGATCTTCACGCCCTTGGCCTTCAGGTGCTTCACGCGGCCGAGGTCGGAGAACACCTTTTCCTGCGCCTTCTCGCGCACCGAGCAGGTGTTGAACAGGATGAGGTCAGCCTCGTCGACGTTCTGGGTGGGCTCGTAGCCCTGGGCCGCGTTGAGCACGTCGGCCATCTTGTCCGAGTCGTACTCGTTCATCTGGCAGCCGAAGGTCTTGATGAATACTTTTTTCATGGGGGAAATCTCTCTCGTGGCCCCCTCAATGAGGAGCCGGCACGGCGGCCGGATGTGCGCAAACCTGCTGCGCCGGCCGTCCGTCTGCTTGCTTACTGCGTGTTGAGGGTGTCGTTCGAGGTGAACGGCCAGACGTTCAGGAACGGCTTGTTCAGCGATTCGCGGCTGGCGGTGGCTTCGGCCGGCGTGAGGATCCACACCTCGCGCAGCAGGCCGGCGGCATCGCGCGTGTAGTTGACGAGGTACTTCTGGCCGATGATGGCCCCGGGCATGACCAGCATGTTCTGGTCGCTGCGAATGCGTGCGCCTGCGCTCAGGCGGTCGGGCTTGCCGTCGAGCTCGACGTCGGGCGCGCTGGTCACCATGAACTTGCCGCGCAGGGTGCCCACGGGGAAGACGCGGCCGCCCACGAGCGACTCGTTCTGGGTCTGGGGGCGGGGGATTTCGTCCTGCGCGCTGGCGGCCGCCGGAAAAAGGCCTGCAGCAGCAATGGCTGCTGTGCAAAGCGCTATGGAAGTGAGAGCATTCGTGGGTTTCTTCTTGCAGCGGTTCATGGGGTTCATCCAGAGGCTGTGGACCGGCGATTTTAGCGATGGCCCCCTGCCGGCCGCGGCGGGTAGTGCGACTTTCGGTTGACCTGCTTTACATTTCTTTACGGCACCCGTGATCGCCAGGAGTCGCCCGCTGATCCAATAGGCATGTCAGCCCAAAGTGCACAACAACCCATGAAGAAAAATGTCGCCGTCGCCCTCGGGGGCGTGTTGATCGCAGCCGTCGCGCTCGGGTGGTGGAGCATGTCCGGAGACAAGTCCGCCGCCCAGACTGCCAAGGCCCCCGGTGCCAAGGGCGGCGCCCCGGCCGGCGGTGCGCCCGCGCTGGTGACTCTGGCCACGGCGAAGAAGCAGGACGTGCCGGTCACCGTGCAGGTCAACGGCAGCGTGGTCTCCCTCAACAGCGTCGACCTGCGCCCGCAGGTGACCAACACGGTGAGCGCGGTGCACGTCAAGGAGGGCCAGTTCGTCAAGGCCGGCCAATTGCTCTTCTCGCTCGACGATCGCAACGATCAGGCCAACCTGGCCCGTGCGAAGGCCCAGCAGCAGAAGGACGAGGCCACGCTGGCCGACCTGGAGCGCCAGTACCGGCGCAGCCAGGAGCTGGTGGCGCAGAATTTCATCGCCAAGAGCGCGGCCGACGCCACGCTGTCGCAGCTCGAGGCGCAGCGCGCCGCCGTGGCGGCCGACCGCGCGGCCGTGCAGTCGGCGCAGGTGGCGCTGGGCTATGCCACGCTGCGCGCACCCATCGCGGGACGCATCGGCGCGGTGAACATCTACCCGGGCACGCTGGTGCAGCCGACGCTGTCGCTGGTGACCGTCACCCAGCTCGACCCGATCGCGGTGAGCTTCCCCGTGCCCGAGGCCAACCTGCAGGACCTGCTGGAGGCCGCGCGCTCGCGCTCGAAGGTCGAAGCCGTCGTCCCCGGCCGCAGGGAGCCGCTGACAGGCACGCTCGACTTCGTCGACAACACCGTCGATCCGACGATCGGCACCGTGCGCGCCAAGGCCGTGTTCGCCAATGCCGACCAGAGCCTGTGGCCGGGCCAATTCGTCGCCACGCGCATCACGGTGCGCACGCTCGGCGGCGCCACCGTGGTGCCGGCCGCCGCGCTGATGATGCTGTCCGACGGTGCCTCGCTCTACGTGGTCGACCAGGCCAGGACCGCCACGCGCCGCAAGGTGAAGGCGCTGCACACCTTCGGCACGCAGGTGGCCGTGAGCGGCGTCGAGCCGGGCGAGCAGGTGGTGATCGAGGGCAGCCAGAACGTGCGCCCCGGCGGCAAGGTTCGCGTGGACGAGAAGGCACCGGCTGCCACTCCGGGTGCGCCGTCCGCGCCTTCCAACGGCACCACGGGCGTCACGCCGGGCAGCGCCGCGTCCTCCGACGGCACCGACGCCAAGCCACCGCGCCGGGAACGCGCATGAGCCGCCGGGCCGCTCCGAAGGCGAATACCGCAGCGCGAGGCGCGGAGGCCGTCCGATGAACATCTCGGAACTCTGCATCCGACGTCCGGCGATGACGGTGCTGCTGTCCGCCGCCGTGGTGGTCATCGGCATCTTCGCGTACTTCAGCATCCCCGTTGCCGCGCTGCCCAGCTACAACACGCCGGTCATCAACGTCAACGCGCAGCTGCCCGGGGCGAGCCCCGACACCATGGCGTCTTCGGTGGCCCTGCCGCTGGAAAAGCAGTTCTCGACCATCCCGGGCCTGCAGACCATCAGCTCGGTGAACACGCAGGGCGTGACTTCGCTCACGCTCGAATTCGTCAGCAGCCGCGACATCGACGCCGCCGCCGTCGACGTGCAGGCAGCCCTGCTGCGCGCCCAGCGCCAGCTGCCGCAGGAGCTGACGCAGCTGCCCTCGTATCGCAAGGTGAACCCGGCCGACGCGCCGGTGCTGTTCATCGCGCTGATCTCGCCGTCGATGAACCCGTCGGAGCTCAACGACTACGCCGAGAACCTGATCTCGCCCACGCTCTCGACCATCGACGGCGTGGCGCAGGTGGGCGTGTACGGCCGCAAGGCCTTCGCGGTGCGCATCAAGGCCAATGCCGACCTGCTCAACGCGCGCAACATCACGCTCGACGAGCTCGCCAAGGCGGTGAACACGGCCAACGCCAACACGCCGGTGGGCGTGCTCGACGGCCCGCGCCAGACGCTCACCATCCAGGCCAACCGCCAGCTCATGAAGGCGGCCGATTTCGCCAAGCTGATCGTCGGCCAGCGCAACGGCTCGCCGGTGCGGCTCGACGAGGTGGCGACCATCGAGGACAGCTTCGAGTCGGTGAAGACCGCCAGCAGCTTCAACGGACAGGATTCCATCTCGCTGGCCGTGCAGCGCCAGCCCAACGCCAACACCGTGCAGGTGGTCGATGCCGTGCGCGCGCTGATCCCGCGTTTCAAGGCGGAGCTGCCGCAGTCGGTCGAGATCCAGATGGTGAACGACCGCTCCATCTCCATCCGCGAGGCGGTGCACGACGTGCAGCTCACGCTGCTGGGCACCATCGCGCTGGTGGTGCTGGTGATCTTCCTGTTCCTGCACCGGCTGGTGGCCACGCTGATCCCGGCCGCGACCATCCCCATTTCGCTGATCGGCGCGGTGGCGCTGCTCTATGCCTTCGGCTACAGCCTGGACAACATCTCGCTGCTGGGCATCACGCTCGCGGTGGGTCTGGTGGTGGACGACGCGATCGTGGTGCTGGAGAACATCATGCGCTACGTCGAGAAGGGCATGGACCCGTTCGCCGCGGCGCTGCGCGGCGCGCGCGAGGTGGGTTTCACCATCGTGTCGATCTCGATCTCGCTGGTGGCGGTTTTCATCCCGATCTTCTTCATGCCGGGCGTGATCGGCCTGCTGTTCCATGAGTTCGCGGTGGTGGTGGCACTGGCGGTGCTGGTGTCGGCCGTGGTGTCGCTCACGCTGGTGCCGATGCTGGCGAGCCGGCTGCTCAAGCAGGTGCCGCGCAAGGAAGGCGCGCTCGACCACGAGGAAGAGCACCCCGAGCCCGGCACCGCCATCGGACGTGCCTTCGAGCGCGGCTACCGCAAGGTGCATTCGACGTACATGAGCACGCTCGACTGGACGCTGGGGCACCGCAAGATCATGCTGCTGGCGGCGGCGCTGACCTTCGTCGTCACCGGCTGGCTGTTCGCGACCATCCCGAAGGGTTTCTTCCCCGAGGAAGACATCGGCCAGATCCAGATCACCACCGAAGCCGCCGAAGACATCTCGTTCACCGCCATGAAGGCGCTGCAGGACCGCGTGGCGGCCGCGCTCAAGGACGACCCGAGCGTCGACTACGTGAGCTCCTTCGTCGGCGTGGGCGGGCCCACCGCCACGCAGAACTCGGGCCGCCTGTTCGCGGTGCTCAAGCCGCGCGGCGAGCGCCCGCAGATGTCGAAGGTGCTCGAGTCGCTGCGGCAGCGATTCCGCGAGATCCCGGGCATCGCCGTCTACATGCAGCCGGTGCAGAACCTGCGCCTGGGCGGTCGCCAGAGCAAGGCGCGCTTCCAGTACACGCTGCAGAGCGTGAACGCGGGCGAGATGGTGCCGTGGGCCACGCGGCTCATGGAGCGCATGCGCGCAGACCCCGACTTCCGCGACGTCACCAGCGATTCGCAGAACCGCGGCCTGCAGGCCACGCTCGACATCGACCGCGACAAGGCCGGCGTGCTCGGCGTGGCCGTGGGCGACCTGCGCACCGCGCTCTACAACGCCTACGGCGACCGCCAGATCGGCAGCATCTACGGACCGAGCAACACCTACCAGGTGATCCTCTCGGCCGCCGACAACGACCGCCAGTTCGAGGAAGACGTCTCGCGCCTGTCGGTGCGCAGCACCACCGGCAAGCTGGTGCCGCTGTCGGCGTTCTCGACCGTCAAGCGCACCGTCGGGCCCACCGCAGTCAACCACCAGGGCCAGCTGCAGGCGGTGACGGTGTCGTTCAACCTCGCGCCCGAAGTGCCGCTGGGCAACGCCACCGCGAAGATCGACCGCTTCAAGGAAGAGCTGAAGATGCCCCCGTCGATCATCACCACCTACGGCGGCGATGCGGCGGTGTTCCAGAGCTCTCAGTCGAGCCAGGCCGTGCTGCTGGTGCTGGCGGTGCTGGTCATCTACGTGCTGCTGGGCGTGCTCTACGAGAGCTACATCCACCCCATCACCATCCTGGCGGGCCTGCCTTCGGCCGCAGTGGGCGCGCTGATCTCGCTGAAGATCTTCGGCTTCGACCTCACGCTGATCGCCACCATCGGCATCCTGCTGTTGATCGGCATCGTGAAGAAGAACGCGATCATGATGATCGACTTCGCCCTCGAAGCGCAGCGCACCGAGGGCATGAAGCCGGTGGATGCCATCCGCGAAGCCTGCCGCCTGCGCTTCCGCCCGATCCTGATGACCACGCTGGCCGCGCTCATGGGCGCGCTGCCGCTGGCCCTGGGCCTGGGCGCCGGCGCCGAACTGCGCCAGCCCCTGGGCGTGGCGGTGGTGGGCGGCCTGATCTTCTCGCAGGTGATCACGCTGTACATCACGCCGGCGATCTACCTCGCCCTGGACCGCTACAGCGGCACCGGCCCCATGGTCGACCTGCCGGGTGAAGCGCAGGCGGAGGTGGCCCAAGCGCAGCACTCCCACGCCTGAAAGCGGGAACGCGGGAGCGGGCAGCCGAACGCAGAAGAAAGACAAAAGCTACGCAAAGGTCG
Source organism: uncultured Variovorax sp. (assembly GCA_913776885.1). Lineage (GTDB taxonomy): Bacteria > Pseudomonadota > Gammaproteobacteria > Burkholderiales > Burkholderiaceae_C > Variovorax. Next base: position 4,241 of record CAJYQC010000423.1, on the reverse strand, counting down.
CAAAAGAAACCTTTCAAGGTTTTCTTTCGCGCCCTTCGCGAAACCTCCGCGTCCGGCAGTCCGATCCCGCCCTCAGGTAGTCGTCTCGTCCAGAGCACCGTCCGTGAGGTGCGTCGTATCGCTCCACCCTACGAGGCTGAACCCCCCGCTCGTCCACAGCATGCGGTTGATCGCCGCGTTGCCGAGCTGCCAGGTGCGCGGCGCCTGCAGTTCCTGGCGGGTAGCTGCTCGGTAGAGCACGTCCATCACGCCGCCGTGCGCCACCAGCACCACCAGCTCGCCCGGATGGCGCGCCGCCAGTTCGGCCGCCACGCCCGTCACGCGGTCGCGGAAGGTCAGCAGGCTCTCGCCGCCCTCTGGTTCGAATTCGGGGTCGCGCTCGCGCCAGCGCTTCGCTTCCACGGGCAGCGTGGCCTCGATCTCGGCGAAGCTCATGCCCTCGAACTTGCCGAAGGCGCGCTCGCGCAGGCGCGGCTCGGGCTGCACGGCCAGGCCGTGGGGCTCGGCGATGGCCTGCGCGGTCTGCCAGGCGCGCGAGAGGTCGCTGGCATAGACGACGCCGATGGGCTCGTCGGCCAGCGCCGCGCCCGCGCGCTGCGCCTGCCAGACGCCGGTGGCGTTGAGCCCGATGTCGAGCTGGCCCTGGATGCGGGTATCGACGTTCCAGGCAGTCTCGCCGTGGCGAACTGCGATCAGGCGGGTGGGTTCTTCCATCCGGGGAATTCTAGAAGCCGCTATTTCCTGGCCTGCTGGGCCGTCGGCAGTTCGATGTTGACCCGGCGTTCGCCCTGCGGCGGGTTCGGGAAGCCCTGCAGCGCCGCCTGGAACATCACCGGCAGGATCGCAGCGCTGGAGGTGTAGGGGCCGTCGTTGCGGGCGCGGGTCTCGTAGACCACCCGATTGGTGCCGGCCTCGCGCAGCACGATGCTCACCTCGCGCTCGTACCAGGGATTGGCAGGCGGCGCGAACGCCGGGCCGCCATACCAGCCGCCGCCGTACCAGCGCCGGCCGTAGTAGCCATAGCCTCCCCAACCGTAGCCCCAGGGGCCGTTGTAGAGCCATGGATCGGCCCAGGGCGAGAGGCCGGCCGTCACGCGCGCGCCGATCTGTGCGGTGTACTGGGCCTTGGCGTCGTCGCGGCGCAGGCCGACCTGATCGAGCGCCGCGCCGGCCATGGCTTCGAGCGATTCCTGCCGCGCGCCGTCGGCCTGCTGCGAGGGCAGGCGGTCGAAGCGGTAGGTGGCGCCGGGCGCGATGGCGCCGGGGGAGGCGAAGCTCTTCACGTCGCTGTCGACCACCCAGGAGGTGGCGCAGCCCGTCAGGCTTGCGGCGAGAAGAAGAGCCGAGAACGCAGATTTCATGAGGGTCTCCGGGCACCGGGTGCCCCAAATTCCCCTGGGTTGCCCGTTCAGCCCTGGACGATGCGCAGGGCGGCAGGTGCCTGGGAGAGCAGATCGAAGGAAGGCGGATCGAAGGCCTTGTCGCCCTCGTCGTCCGCCACGCCGGTCGCCTTCAGACCCTTGAAGTCGTGCCGCGTTCCATCGAGCAGGTGCGAAGGCACCACGTTCTGCAGTGCGGTGAACATGTTCTCCACGCGGCCGGGGTACTTCCTGTCCCACTCGCGCAGCATTTCGCCCACCTGCTTGCGCTGCAGGTTCTCCTGGCTGCCGCACAGCGTGCACGGGATGATCGGGAACTCGCGGTGCTGGGCCCAGCGGATGGTGTCCTTCTCGGACACGTAGGCCAGCGGGCGGATCACGACGTGCCTGCCGTCGTCGCTCACCAGCTTGGGCGGCATGCTCTTGAGCTTGCCGGCGAAGAACATGTTGAGGAAGAAGGTCTGCAGCATGTCGTCGCGGTGGTGGCCCAGCGCGACCTTGGTGGCGCCCAGCTCGTCCGCCACGCGGTAGAGGATGCCGCGGCGCAGCCGGCTGCACAGGCCGCAGGTGGTCTTGCCCTCGGGAATGACGCGCTTGACGATGCTGTAGGTGTCCTGGTTCTCGATGTGGAAGTCCACGCCCAGCTCGCTCAGGTACTTGGGCAGCACCTCCTCGGGAAAGCCGGGCTGCTTCTGGTCGAGGTTGACCGCGACGATGTCGAAGTGGATCGGCGCGCGCGCCTTCAGCTTGAGCAGGATGTCGAGCAGTGCGTAGCTGTCCTTGCCGCCCGAGACGCACACCATGACCTTGTCGCCCTCTTCGATCATGTTGTAGTCGACGATCGCCTGCCCGACCTGGCGGCACAGGCGCTTCTCGAGCTTGTGCGTCTCGCGCTCGATCTTCAAGGAATTGGCGGGAGAGGGAGCGGTGGCGTCGGCGGTGGCGGGCGCCTCGTCGATCCAGACGGCGTTCATGGGCAGGCTGCTTCGGGAGTCGGGGGAAGGGGGAGATTGTCCCCGATCCCCACTTCACCCGCCATGTCAGCTGCCTTCCGGCCCCTTTCCCGGGGTTCCCGCCGCCTGGATCGGGCTTTCCGGAAAGGCCTGCCGCATCGCCTCCACGAAGAGCCGCAGCCTCGCCGGATAGAAGCGCGCATACGGATACACGATGTACACCGGCGCCGGCACACCGCGCCACCGGGGCGCCAAATGCACCAGCCGGCCCGCTTCGAGCTCTTCGGCCAGCATCCAGGCCGACGACACCCCGACGCCCGCGCCCAGCACGGCCGCGCTGCGCAGGGCGTAGAGGCTGTCGGTGATCATGCGAGGGCGGATCGGCACCCGGTACACCTCGCCCGTGCCCTCATGCGTGAACACCACCTCGGTCCGGTAGAAATTGCGCGCCGCCAGCCAAGGCAGGGCTTCGAGCTCGCCGGGATGCGCCGGCACCGGCATGCCGGCCCCGAAGAGCGACGGCGCCCCGACCGCGATGCGAGGAACGTCGAAGAGGCGGATCGCCACGGCGTTGGGGTCGGTCACCTCGCCCACGCGGATCGCGCAGTCGACGCCCTCTGCGATGAAATCGGGCGTGTCGTCATGCGGGCTGTCGTGCAGCAGCCATTCGACCGTCACCTGCGGATGACGCTTCAGATAGGCGGCCAGTGGGCCGACCAGCAGCTGCTGCCCGAAGGCATGCGGCACCACCACGCGCAGCCGCCCCTCGGGCTGGTCGCCCACGCCGCGCAGCTCGGCCTCGAAGGCGCCCCAGCTCAGGATCAGCTCCTTGGCGCGGTCGAAGCAGCGCTCGCCGTCTTCCGTGAGCTTCATCGCATGGGTGGATCGCTGCAGCAGCCGCACGCCCAGCGAGCGTTCGAGCGCCTGCAGGCGGCGGCTCACGGTGGGCTGGGTGGTGCCCATCTGGGCCGCGGCCGCCGACAGGCTGCCGGCCTCGACGATGCGCACGAAGGTCTGCATCAGCTCGATGCGGTCGGCCGGGGGAGGGGGCGAGAGCGGCTTGGACATGCGTTGAGCGTATATCAATTGTTCGGCCTGCATGGCTACCTTCAGAGGGTCGCAGCCCGCAAACTCCGGCACTTGCTTCTCGAAACCAAGGGTTTACACCATGTCTTCCATTCAAAATGCGCATGAAAAGCTGCCAGGATCGCTGATCCTGCTGCTCGCCGCGAGCGCCGGCTTCGGCGTCGCGGCGCTCTACTACAGCCAGCCCATGCTGGGCGTGCTCGGCCCCGACATCGGCGCCTCTGCCCGCTCCGTGGGCTTCGTGCCCACGCTCACGCAACTGGGCTATGCACTGGGCATCCTGCTGCTCGCGCCGCTGGGCGACCGCTTCGACCGGCGCCGCATCATCCTCGCCAAGGCCTCGGTGCTGGTGCTCGCGCTGCTGGGCGCGGCCTTCTCGCCTTCCGTCGCGCCGCTGCTGGCCGCGAGCCTCGTCATCGGCCTGGCCGCAACGCTGGCGCAGGACGTGGTGCCGGCCGCCGCCACACTGGCGCCCGAGGCGCATCGCGGCCGCATCGTCGGCACGGTGATGACCGGGCTGCTGCTGGGCATCCTGCTGTCGCGCGTGCTCGCCGGCTTCGTGGCCGAGCACTTCGGCTGGCGCACGATGTTCGTCGTCGCGGCAGTGAGCATCGCGTTCATCGGCGCCGCCGCGGCGCGCGGCCTCCCGCGCCTGCGCCCGACCACGCACCTGGGATACGGCGCGCTGCTGGGTTCGCTGGCCGGCCTGTGGAAGCGCCATGGCGCGCTGCGCCGCGCGACCTTCGCGCAGGCCCTGCTGTCGGTGGGCTTCAGCGCCTTCTGGTCGACGCTGGCGCTGATGCTCAGCGACCGTTTTCATCTC
>CAJYQC010000422.1 GCA_913776885.1 uncultured Variovorax sp. | reverse complement strand
CAGAACTCGCTTCGCTCAAACAGCTGCGGCCCTGATCCCTCCTACGTCTGCGCTCCTCGGCGCAGCCAGAAGGGAGCGACACGCGCCGTCGCTTCGCTCGGCTTCTTGAGCAGCCTGGACGGGCCTTTGCTTCGCTCGGCGGGGGATGGGGGTTTGGGACTGATATCGATGGCAGCAGCTGGGCCAATCGCACCAACGGTATCTGTAGCGTCCGTAGCACTTACGGCATCAGCGGCATTGACGCCCCCCGAGGCATCTGCAGCATCAACGGAACCCGCAGTGCTGCCTGTGCTGCCTGTGCTGCCTGTGCTGCCTGTGCTGCCAGCAAACATCATCCCAACACCCACGCCGCCACATTCCAAGCACAGCAGGCGCGAAGCGCATGCTGTGCCTCGGAGGCCGAGCGCAGCGATGGCCCGCACGCTCCCCCTCCCCTCTGGCTGCGCCGAGGAGCGCAGCGTTTCGCGGACCAGGGCTCGCCCTTGTCTGAGCGAAGCGAGTTTGGGCGAGACCCCGCGAAACGCGAGCACCGCTGGTTGCCCCGTAGCGCAGCGATGGGGTCGCAGACAGTGGGGTCGCCTTTATTTTGCCTACTTTTCTTTGGCGAAGCAAAGAAAAGTAGGTCGCCCGCCGGGGCGAGTCCCGGCCCCGGGAAGCAACCGCTCTGAGGAGCCCACAGCATGCTGAGCCCAGGCAGGACCTACCCCCTAGGCGCAACCGCGTCACAACAAGGCGTCAACTTCGCTCTCGCAGCTCCGACGGCAGAAGCCGTGGACCTGTGCATCTTCGACGCCACAGGCAACAACGAACAACAACGCCTGAGCCTGAAAGAACAAACAGACGGCATCTGGCACGCCCACCTCCCCAGCGGCAAGCCAGGCCTCGTCTACGCCTACCGCGTCCACGGCCCCTGGAACCCGAAAGCAGGCCACCGCTTCAACCCGTCTAAGCTCCTCCTCGACCCCTACGCCCGCGAAATCGCAGGCACCTACGACGGCAGCGACCTCTTCCTCGGCCACGACCCGGCACATCCCGAAAAGCGGGACACCCGAGACAACGCCGCCATCGCCCTCAAGGGCCGGGTCGCGACTCCCCGCCCCTCCCCAACAGCAGGCCACACCCGCATCGCACCAGGCGACCGCGTCCTCTACGAACTACACGTCAAGGGCCACACCAAGCTCAACCCCGCGGTCCCCGCACCGCTGCGCGGCACCTACGCCGGCCTCGCCGAGCCCGCCGTGCTCGACCATCTCCAGCGCCTGGGCGTCACCACCTTGAGCCTCATGCCCGTGCAGCACCGCGCCGACGAGCCCCGCCTGCTGCGCATGGGCCTGCGCAACTACTGGGGCTACAACACCATCGGCTGGTTCGCGCCCGAGGCCCGCTACTGGAGCGGCCGCCCCGGCACCACGCCCGCGGGCGAGTTCCGCGCGATGGCCGACGCCATTCATTCGCGCGGCATGGAACTGGTGATCGACGTGGTCTACAACCACAGCGCCGAGAGCGACGAGTTCGGCCCGACGCTGTCGATGCGCGGCATCGACAACGCGCTCTACTACCACCTGCGCGAAGACGACCGCTCGCTCTACGAGAACTGGACCGGCACCGGCAACTGCCTGAACCTCGGCGAGCCGCGCGTGCTGCAACTGGTGATGGACAGCCTGCGGTTCTGGGCCTGCGAGATGGGCGTCGACGGCTTCCGCTTCGATCTCGCCCCGGTGCTCGGGCGCGCCGACGCGCAGCGCGGCTTCGATGCGCGCGCGCCCTTCTTCGCCGCCATCGCCCAAGACCCGGTGCTGTCGCGCACGCTGTTGATCGCCGAGCCCTGGGACATCGGCCCCGGCGGCTACCGCCTCGGCGCTTTCCCGCCCGGCTGGATCGAATGGAACGACCGCTACCGCGACACGCAGCGCGGCTTCTGGCTGCGGCAGGCGCACGCCGACGGCCGCGCGGGCCTGGGCGACTTCGCACATCGCTTCACCGCCTCCAGCGCCGAGTTCGCGCACCGCGGCCGCGCGCCGACGGCGAGCGTCAACTTCATCACCGCGCACGACGGCTTCACGCTGCGCGACCTGGTGAGCTACGACGAACGCCACAACCTCGCCAACGGCGAGGACAACCGCGACGGCCACGGCCACAACCTCAGCAACAACTGCGGCGTCGAGGGGCCGAGCGACGACCCCGCGGTGCTGGCCATGCGCACCCGGCTGCAGCGCTCGCTGCTCGCCACGCTGATGCTGTCGCAGGGCACGCCGATGCTGCTGGCCGGCGCAGAGCTCGGCCACAGCCAGAAGGGCAACAACAACGCCTACTGCCAGGACAACGACACCACCTGGCTCGCGTGGATCGGCACCTCCGCCCCCGGCAGCGACGCGGCCGTGCTGAGCGCCTTCGTCGCGCGCCTGGCTGCGCTGCGCCGCGAGGCTCCTGCCCTGCGCAGCACGCGCTGGTGGCCGGGCGGACCGCCGCCCGACGGCGCGCCTGCCGGCATCCGCTGGCTGCGCCCCGACGGCGAGCCGATGACGCCCGGCGACTGGAACGGCACCGCAACGGCCCTTGCGATCCACTTTATCGATGGCGAGGAAAAAAGGACGCCGACGACGTCAGCCACGCAGTCCGGCGCAGCGAGCTCATGGCTGGTGATGGTGAACGCCGGCCCGCAGGCCGTGTCGTTCACGCTGCCGCCGGGCGCGTGGCGCCTCTGCCTGAGCACCGATCCGCAGGTGGATCCGGGCAACACCCCACAGGCGCTGGACGGCACCGTGCAAGTGCCCTTCTCGAGCATCGGGGTCGCAAGAACGTAGAAGCCAGCCGTCCGGCACGGTGCTAGTCTCGATGCAGAAACTCTGAATCGCAGCGCGTTCCAGCCGGGCGACCAACCACAAGCAAGCAATCAAGCAATCAAGCAATCAAGCAATCAATCAATCAATCAAGCAATCAAGCAAACGAACGAACGAACGATCGAAAGAACGGAGACTCAGGATGGACACCCCCACACCACAAGCGCGGCCTTCGCTGCCGCAGCACGAACTTCAAGCCCACCAGCTGGTACGCCGCACCATCGCCCTGGTGCTGGCCGGCGGACGCGGCTCCCGCCTCAAGCAGCTGACCGACCGGCGCGCCAAGCCGGCGGTGTACTTCGGCGGCAAGTTCCGCATCATCGACTTCGCGCTGTCGAACTGCCTGAACTCGGGCATCCGGCGCATGGCGGTGGTCACGCAGTACAAGTCGCACTCGCTCATGCGCCACCTGCAGCGCGGCTGGAGCTTTCTGCGCGCGGAACTCAACGAGATGGTCGACGTCCTGCCCGCGCAGCAGCGCATGGGCGACGAGAGCTGGTACCGCGGCACAGCCGACGCGGTGTTCCAGAACCTGGACATCATCCAGACCCGCTCCACCAAGCACGACTACGTGGTGGTGCTGGCCGGCGACCACATCTACAAGATGGACTACTCGCTGATGGTGAAGGACCACGCCGAGCGCGGCCTGGGCTGCACGGTGGGCTGCATCGAGGTGCCGCGCATGGAGGCCACGGCCTTCGGCGTGATGGCCGTAGACGACGACCGCCGGATCACCGATTTCCTCGAGAAGCCCGCCGATCCGCCCGCCATGCCCGGGCGGCCCGACACGGCGCTGGCGAGCATGGGCATCTACGTGTTCGACTCCGAATACCTCTACCGGCTGCTGGAGGAGGACAACGCCAACCCGAACTCCAGCCACGACTTCGGCAAGGACATCATTCCCCGCGCCGTGGCCGAGGGCCGTGCGCTGGCGCACCCCTTCGGCATGTCGTGCGTCACGCGGGCCTCGCGCGGGCCCGACGCCAAGACCTACTGGCGCGACGTGGGCACGATTGATGCATTCTGGGCAGCCAACCTCGACCTGGCCTCCATCACCCCCGAGCTCGACATCTATGACACGGATTGGCCCATCTGGACCTACCAGCGGCAGCTGCCGCCGGCGAAGTTCGTGCTCGACCGCAACGGCCACCACGGCATGACGGTCAACACCATCGTCTCGGGCGGCTGCATCGTCTCGGGCTCCAAGGTGAGCAGTTCGGTGCTGTTCTCGGGCGTTCGCGTGCATTCCTTCTGCGACATCAACGAGGCCGTGCTGCTGCCCGACGTGGAAGTCGGCCGCGGCGCCAGGCTGAACCGCGTGGTGGTCGACCGCGCCTGCGTGATCCCCGACGACATGGTGATCGGCGAGGATGCCGAGGCGGACGCCGCGCGCTTCGAGCGCACCGAGAACGGCGTCGTGCTGGTCACCCGGGAGATGCTCAAGCGCCTCGCCGCCGCCTGACCCGAGAGCACCCACGGACCACGATGCGAATACTCCAGGTCAGCGCAGAACTCTTTCCCCTCCTCAAGACCGGCGGACTGGCGGACATCGCCGGCGCCCTGCCCCTGGCGCTCGCCGCCGCCGGCCAGGACGCGCGCGTGCTGCTGCCGGGCTTCCCGGCCATCGTGGCCGGCGTTCGCGACCTCGCGCCGGTGGCCGCCTTCGATGCGCCCTGGGGCGAAGGCTTCGGGCTGCGGCTCGGGCACATCGACATCGACGGAACGCCCGGCATCGCGGCCTACGTGATCGACGCGCCGGCGCTCTACGGGCGGCCCGGCAACCCCTACGAGGACGCCTCGCGCCAGCCCTACGGCGACAACCACCGCCGCTTTGCGCTGCTCGGATGGGCGGCGGCGCAGCTGGCGCAGGGCCTCGATCCGCAGTGGCAGCCCGAGGTCGTGCACGCGCACGACTGGCATGCCGCGCTCGCACCAGCCTACCTGCATTTCGCGCGGCAGTCCGGCGCGCCGCACGTGGGCAGCGTCTTCACCGTGCACAACCTCGCCTACCAGGGCATCTTCGCGCCCTGGCACTTCGCGGAGCTGGGCCTGCCGGACAGCGCGTTCCGGATCGACGGCCTCGAATACCACGGCCAGATCTCGTTCATGAAGGGCGGCCTGTACTTCGCCGACCGGCTCACCACCGTGAGCCCCACGTATGCGCTGGAAATACAGACGCCCGAGCAGGGCTGCGGGCTCGACGGCCTGCTGCGCCAGCGCAGCGGGGCGTTGAGCGGCATCCTCAACGCGGTCGACGACAAGGTCTGGAGCCCCGCCGCCGACGCCGCGCTGGTGCAGGGCTACCACACGCCCGAAGGCCGCCACATGGCGGGCAAGGCGCGCTGCAAGTCGGTGCTGCAGCACCAGCTGGGCCTGGCCGAGCGGCCGGACGCGCCGCTTTTCATCGTCGTGAGCCGGCTCACCGAGCAGAAGGGCCTGCACCTGGTGCTCGGCGGGCTCGACGCGCTGCTCGCCCAGGGCGGCCAGCTCGCGCTGCTGGGCAGCGGCGAGGCCTGGCTGGAAGAGGCCTTCCGCCAGCGCGCGGCCGCCGCGCCGCAGTCGGTGGCCGTGACCATCGGCTACAACGAAACCCTGGCCCACCAGATGTTCGG
>CAJYQC010000421.1 GCA_913776885.1 uncultured Variovorax sp. | reverse complement strand
CGATCTTGAGCCGGCTCGCCACCGTCTTCTCGGGCGCATGCCAGAGCCAGCCTCGGTCCAGCCACGACTGCGCCACGTAGACGAAGGATTCCTTCGCGATGGCACGGCGTTCGGCCTGCGATTTCTCGGGGAAGCACACCGCCAGGTTGGTGTCGACCACACGCCGCCGCGGCACCGCGACGGTGTGCAGGATGCGCCCGAGGATGGTGCCGAAGCCGCGCACGAGCGGCAGCGGCAGCGGCGCGATCGCGCGCATGAAGCCGATGCCGAGTCGGGAACCGAGGCTCATGCGGCTTCCCCTGCGGCGGCGACCACGCGCTCGGCGCGCGGCTCCTTGTAGCGGGCGTAGTCCCACACGTACTGGCCCGGCAGGCTGCGGATCAGGCGGCCGATGGCGTCGTTCATGGCCGCGGCAGCATCCTCGATGGGAGCCGACGGGTCGGTCAGCGCAGTGCCGACGATGGGATCGAAGCGGATCACGTAGCCCGCACCGCGGGGCAGGCGTTCGCACACGCTCAGGAAGCAGGCCGCGCCGGTCTGCTGCGCGAGGCGGGGAAGAAGGGTCATGGTGTACGCGGGCCGGCCGAGAAAAGGCGCCCACACGCCCTGCCCCAGCGGAGGAACCTGGTCGGGCAGGATGCCGGTGTAGCCGCCGCCGCGCAGCGTGCGGATCAGCCCGCGCACGCCGGTGTTGTTGGTGGGCAGGGTCTGCAGGCCGGGCCTGTCGCGCGAGCCGGCGGCGATCAGTTCGGCCATCCATTTCTTGCGCGCGGGACGAAAGAGCGCAGTGATCGGCCCGTAGGTGGAGAGGAAGCGCTCGCCGATGGCCTGGCCGCACATCTCCCAGCTGCCCAGATGCGGCGCGACCAGGATCACGCCCTTCTTCGCCTGCATGGCCGCCTCGAAGGCCTCCACGCCTTCCCAGCGCACCACGCGATGCAGCACGGTCTCTCCTTGAGGCCGCAGCCACAGCCAGGGCAGCTCGGAAGCCATCTTGCCGGCCGCGGCGATGGCGGGACGGTATTGCTCGGGGCCGAAGCCCGCGCTCTCGGCATTGGCCTTGAAGCGGCGGCGGTAGCCGGGCGCGCTCCACCAGACCAGCCAGCCCAGCAATGCGCCGAGCCGATGCATCAGCGGCATCGGCACGCGGGCGAGCAGGCGGAACAGGGTGATCATCGAATACGGGAGGGAGTCAAAACGGGGACGCGCGCGCATGGTATTGCGCGGCTCGAATAGAATGCAAATTGTCGCCGAGTTACGGAACAACTTGCAGGGCGACAAACACGAGCGCAGCAATGCCATCGTGCCGGGCCGGTCCATCGGCATCTGCTAAAGCGTTCGCCAGAGCTCCGCAGAGTTGGCAACGCGCCAATTCATTCAAGGAGTTTTGAAAAAATGGCGAACGACTTCCTCTTCACGTCCGAATCCGTCTCCGAAGGCCATCCCGACAAGGTCGCCGACCAGATCTCGGATGCCATCCTGGATGCGATCTTCGAGCAGGACCCCCGCAGCCGCGTGGCAGCCGAGACGCTGACCAACACCGGGCTGGTCGTGCTGGCCGGCGAGATCACCACCAACGCGCACGTCGACTACATCCAGGTCGCGCGCGACACCATCAAGCGCATCGGCTACGACAACACCGACTACGGCATCGACTACAAGGGCTGCGCCGTGATGGTCTGCTACGACAAGCAGTCCAACGACATCGCCCAGGGCGTCGACCACGCATCGGACGACCACCTGAACACCGGCGCCGGCGACCAGGGCCTGATGTTCGGCTACGCCTGCGACGAGACGCCAGAGCTGATGCCCGCGCCCATCTACTACGCGCACCGCCTCGTCGAGCGCCAGGCCCAGCTGCGCAAGGACGGCCGCCTGCCCTTCCTGCGCCCCGACGCCAAGAGCCAGGTGACGATGCGCTACGTGGACGGCAAGCCCCACAGCATCGACACCGTGGTGCTCTCCACCCAGCACAGCCCCGACCAGAGCGAGACGCCCACCAAGATGAAGGCTTCGTTCAACGAAGCCATCATCGAGGAGATCATCAAGCCGGTGCTGCCCAAGGAGTGGCTGCAGAACACGCGCTACCTGATCAACCCGACCGGCCGCTTCGTCATCGGCGGCCCGCAGGGCGACTGCGGCCTCACCGGCCGAAAGATCATCGTCGACACCTACGGCGGCGCCTGCCCGCACGGCGGCGGCGCGTTCTCGGGCAAGGACCCGTCGAAGGTCGACCGCTCGGCCGCCTACGCCGCACGCTACGTCGCCAAGAACATCGTGGCCGCCGGCCTGGCGCGCCAGTGCCAGATCCAGGTGGCGTACGCCATCGGCGTGGCACAGCCGATGAACATCACGGTCTACACCGAAGGCACGGGCGTGATCCCCGACGAGAAGATCGCGGAACTGGTGCGCGAGCACTTCGACCTGCGTCCGAAGGGCATCATCCAGATGCTCGACCTGCTGCGCCCGATCTACCAGAAGACCGCCGCCTACGGCCACTTCGGCCGCGAGGAGCCCGAGTTCACCTGGGAAGCCACCACCCAGGCCGCCGCCCTGCGCGCAGCGGCCGGCCTGAACTAAGCAACAGAAAGGGATGGTGGGGCGTCAGAACCGGTAGGCCCCGCTCAGCCCCACCGTCCAGTTGCGGCCCGGCGCCGGCTCGTAGTAGCGGGCGTTGCCTTCGTTGACGATCGCCGAGCCCACGTAGCGCCGGTCGAACAGGTTGTCGACGCGCGCGAAGGCGTTGAACTCCCAGCGCTGCCACTTTTTCAGGTAGCCCGCGTACACCGCCGCGACGGCGTAGCCAGGCGCGCTCGCGGTGTTGGCGTCGTTGGCCTGGATGCGGCCGAGCGCGCGCATCTCGATGCCCGCGCGCCAGCCTTCGGGCGGCACCCAGCCCAGCGACGCGAACAGCGACTGCCGTGCGATGCCAGGAATGCGGTTGCCCGCTGCAACGGTGTTGGCCGCCGCGCAGGGAGACGGCGAGCAGAAGGCGTCGCGGTAGGTGGCGTCCAGCCATGTGTAGGCCAGCTGCGTGCGCCAGTGGTTCGCGGTCTCGTGCTGCCAGCCGAGCTCGAAGCCGTTGCGCCTGGTGCGGCCCGCGTTCTGGAAGGTGGCGCGGCCGCCGAGGTTGGTGTCCGTCACGATCTCGTCGCGCGTGCGGGTCTGGAACAGCGCGGCCGTGAGCAGCCCGCCCGACAGGCGCGCCTTGGCGCCGATCTCGACGCTGTCGTTCACCGAGGGCCGCAGCGCGAAGTTGAGGCCGCTCGCGCCGTTGGCCCTGTATGAAAGCTCGTTCAGCGTCGGCGTTTCGAAGCCGCGGCCGATGGAGCCGTAGAGCGCCAGGTCCTGCGTCGCCTGGAAGCGCAGCGAGGCCACGGGCAGGGTCTTGCTGTAGCGCGCGCTGCCGCTGTCGTCGCGGTTGGTGCCGACGATGTAGCGGTCCTGCGACTCGAAGTGCACGCTGCTGCGGCGCACGCCGGCTTCGAGCGTCCATCGGTCGGTGAGCCGCCAGGTGCCCTGCGCGTAGGGATCGAGGTTCCAGGCCTCGTTGAGCTCGTTGCGCCGCAGCCGCCCCTGCACCCCGAGCACCGGCGCCGACACCGGCCCCAGGTAGTTCTCGTAACCGCGGCGCTTCTCGCGCAGGCTGTCGTAGCCCAGGCCGGCGACGATGTCGAAGGGCCGGCCGGCCAGCGTGAGCGCGGCGTTCCAGCGCAGGTCGACGCCGCCGTACTGGCGCGAGAGGTCAATCACGCCGCCCGCGTGCAGCGGGTTCTGCTGCGCCGACGGCGGGATCGACTGGAACTGCGTGGTCTTGCGCTGGCCGCCATAGACCATCAGCCGCACGCCCTGCGTGGCGTCGATGCGGTGCTCGTAGAGCAGGCCGGCCTGGGTCTGCTCGACCGTCTTGCGGGTGTCGTACTGCGTGGCCAGCGGCGCGTTGCGCGGCGCAAGTGCGTACTGGTCGGCGGTGAGGCCCAGCGGGTCCTGCGCGTCGATGCGCACGCTGTTGAACACCAGCGTGAGCCTGTCGCCGTTGTCCAGCGCGATGCCGAGCTTGCCGTTGGCGATGTCGCGCCTCGCGGCGCTGTGCTCGCGCCAGCCGTCGGTGTGGAAGCGGCTCGCGTCGAGCAGGTAGTCCACCGCGCCCTGGGAGCCGCTGAGCTGCAGCGACTGCCGCCAGGTGCCGAAGCTGCCGCCCGCGAGCGAATACGACAGGCGCGGCGGCCCCTCGCCCGAGGCGGTAAAGGCCTGCAGCACGCCGCCGGACGAATTGCCGTAGAGCGCGGAGAACGGCCCGCGCAGCACCTCGATGCGGTCCAGCGAGCCGATGTCGATGTTGGAGGTCTGGCCCTGCCCGTCGGGCAGGGTCGCGGGGATGCCGTCGACATAGAGGCGCACGCCGCGCACGCCGAAGGTCGAGCGAGCACCGAAGCCGCGGATGGAAAGCTGCAGGTCCTGCGCGTAGTTCAGCCGGTTCTGCACCTGCAGCCCCGGCACCGCGCCGAGGCCTTCGGAGAGGTTCACCTGCAAGCGGCCGTCGCGCATCTCGTTGCCGTCGACGCGGTCGACCGAGCCGGGCACGTTGAATGGCGCGACCTCGCCGCGGGGCACGGTCACGGTGATCTCGCGCAGGCTCGCACCGTTGCTGCTGCCCGAGCCCAGGTCGGTCGGGGGCCGATCCTGCTGCGCCCGTGCGGCCGGCGGCGCAGCGATCAGGAGGAGAAAGCCGGCGGCGGTGAATGCGACGGGCGCGAGATTCTTCATCGCGCCGATTCTGCTTTGCCGCGCCGGCCGAGCGTGTCGCAGTGGCGCGACTCTCAGGGAAAACTAGGACTCGCCTGCCTTGTCTGCCGGCCGCCTGCACCAGCCGTACCAGACGCACACCACGCACGGGACGCCCAGCGCTATCCAGGCCAGGATGTCGCCCAGGCCGCCGTCGCTGAAGAGCGCCGAGATCAGTCCGAAGGTGGTGAGCACGCCCACCACGACGGGCCAGCCCCACATGTGCCAGAAGCCATGGTGATGCTGCTGCTTCATGCCTGGCCCTTCAATGCCGCGGCCGGCTCGGGTTGCGCGACGCCGACGGGCTCGGGCGGCTGCCGCTCCTCATGCTCCTTCGCCTTCTTCGAGGCCGAAGGCACAGTGTTGCCGCGCTTGAGCCAGAGATAGAGGCCGCTGCCCAGCACGATGATGGTCGCGATGTCGAGCAGCGCCCAGATGATCTGCATCGGCATGCCGCCGTAGTCGCCGAAATGCAGCGGCTGAGACACCAGCAGCGCCCACAGGTACCAGGGCAGCTTGGGCGAAGCCGTGACCTCCGCCGTCTTGGCGTCGACCAGCACCGGCTGCAGCAGCTTGGAGGTGAAGGGCTCGTTGCCGCGCAGGAAGAAGGTCGTGTGGTGCGGACTGGAGAATGAGGTGCCCGGGAAGGCGATGAACGACAGCTTCATGCCGGGCGCGCGCTCGATCGCGACTTCCATCGAACGCTGCACCGAAGCGCGCTCGTTCACCGCCACCACCGGCTCGTTCTTGTAGGGCGCGAGCAGCGCGCTGAGCTGGTCGTACTGCCAGTACTTGATGACCAGGTCCGCCCAGGTGTTGATCATGCCGGTGGCGCCCACCACGAACACCCACACCAGCGTGACGATGCCCAGCAGGTTGTGCAGGTCGAGCCACTTCAGGCGCGGACGCTTCTCGCGCCGCACGGTGCCGAACTCGAGCTTGCGCATGAAGGGCGAATACAGCACCACGCCCGAGACCACGGCCACCAGCAGCAGCAGGCCCATGAAGCCGAGGAACAGCTTGCCCGGCAGACCTGCGAAGAGGTCGACGTGCAGCTTGAACATCACGTACATGAAGCCTTCGTCGAACTTTGGCTGTGCGAGCACGGCACCCGTGCGCGCATCGACCGCGACCGACTTGAAGTCGTCCGTGGGTGCCGGCGTGGGCGTGAGCGTGACGAACCACAGGCCGTCGTCGTCCTCGGGCTGCGAGGCGAACTGCACCACGCGGTCGGGGTGCTTCGCCTTCGCCACTTCGAGCACGCGGTCGAGGCTGATGTGCGGCGTGCCCGCGGGCATCTTCGGCGCCTCGACCTCGGTGCCCAGCAGGTGGCCGATCTCGTGATGGAAGATCAGCGGCAGGCCGGTGAGGCACAGCAGCAGCATGAACACCGTGCACACGAGGCTGCTCCACTTGTGCACCCAGGCCCAGGTCTTGATCTTTCGGCTGTTCATGTCGTGGCTGCTCTATCGAGGGAAGGTTTCTAGAAGCGGTAGGTCGCGCTGGCGACGATGTTGCGGCGCGCGCCGTACCAGCAGTCGCCACGCGCGAGGCAGGTGCTGAAGTAGGTCTTGTCGGTCGCGTTGTTGATGTTCAGGGCGTAGCGCCACTTGGCCGACTCGTAGGCGAGCATCAGATCGAGCAGTGCGACCGACGGCACGTAGGGCCCCGCGCCTGCGCCTTCCACGTCGCGGAAGCCGCTCATGTAGCGCACGCCGGCGCCGGCGGAGAAGCCGGGCACGCCCGCGATCGAGAAGCGGTACTTGCCCCACACCGACACCTGGTTGCGCGGCGTGTCGATGAGCTTGTGGTCGACGTCGATGTAGGTGTAGTTGGCGATGAGGTCGAAGTCGCGCGCCAGGGTGGTCTTGAGCTCGAGTTCGACGCCCTTGTTCTTCGTCGCGTCGACCTGGCGGCCGTAGTTCGGGTTGGTGCTGTCGGAGACGATGCGGTTCTTCTCCTTGAGCGAGAAGGCCGAGGCGGTGAAGCTCGTCGGCGAGCCCTGCGGCTGGTACTTGACGCCGGCCTCGACCTGTTCGCCGCGCAGCGGCTTGAACAGCCTGCCGTTCAGATCGGTGCCGCCCTGCGGAGTGAAGGATTCCGTGTAGCTGAGATATGGCGACCAGCCGGAGGGCAGCATGTACATCGCGCCGAGGCGGCGCGACGTGGCGCTCGTGGTCTCCGAGGCACTGCCCGCCGTGCCGGCGGTGCTGCGGTCATGGCGCAGACCGGCCACGAAGATCCAGTTGTTCCACTTCATCTGGTCCTGCACGTAGATGCCGGCGTTGCGCTGGGTGGTGCGGGGCTTGCGCGTCAGCTCAGTGACCGGCACGTAGCCGATGCCGTAGACCGGCGCATAGGCGTCGATGGAGCTGTAGGCGGAGCCTTCGGTCTTGTCCTGGCGCTGGCGGGAGTACTCGGCGCCAACGAGCAGCGTGTGGCGCACCGAGCCGGTGTCGAAACGTCCTTCGACTTGATTGTCGATGCCGGCCATGCTGGTCCAGGCCAGCGACTTTCCGTTGAAGCGGCCCAGCAGGCGCTGGCCCGCCGGGTCGAGCGACCAGCCGCCGGGCAGCGTGAAGGAATCGGCGTAGTGGTAGTGCGAGTCGTTGAAGGTGCGCGACGCGCGGAAGTTCTGGCGGAAGGTCCACTGGTCGCTGAACTTGTGCTCGAACAGCCAGCCGAAGGTCTTGCGCTCGGTGTCGTAGCCGTCGCCCGGCTCGCCGATGAAGCGGTTCGGAGGCAGCGGACCGTTGACGTTCGGCAGGATCGTGCCCTGCCACGGGAAGAACTGCGCGGTGCTGCCGGTCTTGTCCTTCTGCCACAGGGCCTGCAGCGTCAGCGAGGTCGCGGCGCTCGGGCGCCAGGTGAGCGACGGCATGATGAGCGAGCGGTCGTCCGGCACGTAGTCGACCTGGGTGTCGGACTTGCGCTGCAGGGCGACCAGCCGGTACGACCAGTCGCCGTTCGCCGTCAGGGGACCGGTCAGGTCGGCCTGGATCTGCTTGCGGCCGAACGAGCCGAGCTGCACGCCCACTTCGCGGTAGGCCTCCTGCTGGGGCCGCTTGCTGACCATGTTGACCACGCCGCCCGCGGTGCCCGCTCCGAAGAGCATGCCCGACGGCCCGCGCAGCACTTCGAGGCGCTCGAGGGTGTAGGGGTCGGGGCGTGCGGTGGCGGTATACCAGCCGGAGGAATAGGTCTGCAGCCCATCGAGGTAGATGGTGGGGTCGCTGCCGCGCACCGAGAAACTGTCGGAGCGCGAGTCGATGCCGTAGGCGTCGGAACGTACGCCGGCGGCGTAGGTGAGCGCATCCTGCAGGTTCGTCGCGCCCTGGTCGACCATCTGGTCGCGGGTCACCACGGTGACGGACTGCGGCGTTTCCGCGAGCGGCGTGTCGGTCTTGGTGGCGGTGACGGCGTTCTTCGCGCGGTAGCCGATCACCGGCGTGGTCGCCGTCTCGGCCCCGGCATCGACCCGCACTTCCGGCAGCGAGGCCTCGTTCGTCGCCTGGGCCAGCGCCTGGTGTTGTGTATAGACAGCCAGGCATCCTGCCAGCACCGATGCGACCTTGCGCCGCGCCACCAACCTCTTCATTCCCGCTCCACTCCTCGACAAACCAATTAATAAGAACGATTCGCATTTTAGGCGTGACAAATTCCCGCCTTGCCGAATCACCGCCCTCGGCGAAGGGCGTTGCGTTGCGAAATTGCGTCTTCTGCGCGAAGGCGAAGCGGCTACGATGCCGCCCGCACGCTTCCCGTGCGTTGGCAGCCCTCATGCTCAAGCTCATCGCCCTTCTGTTTCCCGCATTGCGCGGTCCGGCTCTGCGGCTGATGGCGCTCGTGGCGGCCGTCGCGCTCGCTGGCTGTGCCGGCCTGCCGCCGCGCGCGCCGGAGCCGCCCACGCTGGCCATCGCGGCCTCGCCAGCCACCGAACTGGGCCGAGCGGCCATCAGCCTCAACGACCCGCCCGATGGCCTGAGCAGCATGCGGCCGCTGATCGAGGCCTCGTTCGCGCTCGACGCGCGGCTGGAGCTCATGCGGCGCGCCAGGTCGTCGCTCGACATCCAGACCTACCAGCTCGGCAACGACAAGACCGGCCGCCTGCTGCTGCGCGAGATGCGCAACGCCGCGCGCCGCGGCGTGCGCGTGCGGCTGCTGCTCGACGACTTCTACACCGCCGGCATGGACCGCCTCCTGCTCGGCCTGGCAGCCGAGCCCAATGTCGAGGTGCGGCTCTTCAACCCTTTCGTGAATGCGCGCGACAATTCATCCGGACGCTGGCTGGAGTTCTTCTCCGACTTCCGCCGGCTCAACCACCGCATGCACAACAAGCTGTTCGTGGCCGACGGCGCCATGGCCATCGCGGGCGGGCGCAACCTCGCCGACGAGTATTTCCTGCGCAGCGAGAGCGCCAACTTCATCGACTTCGAACTGCTCCTGGCCGGCCCGGTGGTGCCCGAGTCCGCCGCCATCTTCGACACCTACTGGAACAGCGACGTGGTCTACCCCCTGCAGCGGGTGGCCGGCACCAGCCGCACGCCGCAGGCGCTGAAGGACGATTTCGAGGAAGCCACCTCCCCCGCCCACGCGCCGCCGCCCGACCCGCCGCCCGCGTCCGACGTGCTCGGCGATCCACCGCTGGGCGCTCAGCTCGCCGACATCGACGAGGCCAAATGGATGCGCGCCGAGGTCCATGCCTCGGCCGACAGCCCCAACAAGGCACTGGGCGTCATGGCCCAGCCCGTCGAGCCGCTCGCGCAGCGCTTCCACGAGATGCTGGCGACGGCGCGCTCGAGCGTGGTGGTCATCTCGCCCTACTTCATTCCGGGCGAAGAAGGCATGGAGCGCATCCGCATGGGCCGAGAGATCGGCGTGAACATCACCGTCATCACCAACTCGCTGGCCGACAGCGACGAGCCGCTGGTCAACATCAACTACAACCGCTACCGCGTCGACATGCTCAAGCTGGGCGTGAACCTGTACGAGGTGAGCACGCAGCAGCTCAAGCGCAGCGGCCAGTTCCGCACGCTGCTCAAGAAGGCGCGGGGGCGGCTGCACGCCAAGCTGGCGCTGGTCGACAGGCAGTGGGTGCTGCTCGGCTCCATGAATCTCGACCCGCGCTCCGCCCGGCTGAACACCGAGTTCGGCGTGCGCGTGCGCAGCTTCGACCTGACGCAGGCGCTGCTCTATGCCTACCAGCTCGACGACATCGAGGGCGTCTACCGCGTCACGCTCAAGCCCGACGGCCAGAACGTGCAGTGGGTCGGCACCGGGGACGTCGACAACGAAGTGCTCGACAGCGAACCCGACTCGAGCATGCTGACGCGGCTGCAGCTGCTGCTGTTCTCCTGGTTCGTGCCGACCGACCAGCTGTAGATCAGCCGTCCCCGCTGCCCGCCCCCTGGGCCGCGGCGCCTTCCCCGTGCAGGCCGACGATCAGCGAGCGCAGCCACGCAATCGCCGGGTCCTTGTGGAGGCGGCCGTGCCAGAACAGGTTGATCGCGATCTCCGGCAGCTTGGCCGGATGCCGCACGTAGGAAAGGCCGAACGGCCCCGCCAGGGCCTGCGCGAGCTTCTCCGGCACCGTCGCGACGAGATCGGAGTCATGCAGGATGTGCCCCACCGCCACGTAGTGCGGCACGGTCAGCACCACCTTGCGCGTGATCTTCTTGCGGTCGAGGAACTCGTCGGCGTTGCCGTGGCCCGTGCCGGCCGACACCACCACGACGTGGTCGGCGGCGGAGAAGTCGTCGAGCGACACCTTCCTGCGCCCGTCCAGCGGATGGCCGCGCCTGAACATGCATACGTAGTTCTGCCTGAAGAGCCTGCGCTGGAAGTAGCCCGCCTTCAGCTGCGGCAGCAGGCCGATCGCGAGGTGGACGTGGCCCGCCTCCATCTCGTCCTGCAGGTTGACCGCGGTGTTGCGCACGGTGCTGAGCGACACGTGGGGCGCAACGCGCGCTATCTCCTTCATCAGCCGGGGCAGGAAGTAGATCTCGCCGATGTCCGTCATGCCGACGGTGAAGGCGCGCTTGGACGTGGGCGGATCGAACGAGGCCTTCCGGTTCATCGCGGCGTGGATCACCTGCAGCGCACGCGCCGTCGGCTCCGCGAGTTGCTGCGCATACGGCGTGGGCTCCATGCCGTGGGGCGTGCGCAGGAAGAGCGGATCGTCGGTGAGCTTGCGCAGCCGCGCGAGCGCGTTGCTCACGCCCGGCTGCGAGAGGCCGAGGCTCGCCGCCACCTTCGAGACCCTGCGATCGACGAGCAGCTGCTGGAAGACGACCAGGAGATTGAGATCGATGTCCTTCAGCTCCATCGGCGACGCCTCACATTCCTGAAATCAATATGAACTATTGACAACATTCTATTGAGCGATGGAGGCCGAGTAGGGATCATCGATGCACCCACGAGAGACGAACGCCGCCCCGCGCCGGACGGCCAAGGAGACACAAGAATGGACGACACCGCATCGGCGGTCTTCCCGCAGAAGATCCACTGGGAAAGCCAGGGCACCAGCCGCATCCCCTTCATGGCCTACACCGAGGCGGACCTGCACCGCCAGGAGCTGGAGCGCTTCTTCTATCGCAACCACTGGAGCTACGTCGGCCTCGAGGCCGAGATTCCCGCGGTCGGCGACTTCAAGCGCACCGTGGTCGGCGAGCGCTCGGTGATCGTGGTGCGCGACGCCGAAGATTCCATCTGCGTGGTCGAGAACGTGTGCGCCCACCGCGGCATGCAGTTCTGCCGCGAGCGGCACGGCAACCGCAAGGACGGCGGCTTCACCTGCCCCTACCACCAGTGGAACTACACGCTCTCGGGCGACCTGCAGGGCGTGCCCTTCCGCCGTGGCGTGAAGCAGGACGGCAAGGTCAACGGCGGCATGCCGGCCGACTTCAAGCCTGCCGAGCACGGCCTCAACAAGCTCAAGGTGGCGCGGCGCGGCGGCGTGGTCTTCGCCTCCTTCGACCCCGAGGTCGAATCGCTCGAGGACTTCATGGGCCCCGAGATCCTCGGCTACTTCGACCGGCTCTTCAACGGCCGCAAGCTCACCATCCTCGGCTACAACCGCCAGCGCATTCCGGGCAACTGGAAGCTCATGCAGGAGAACATCAAGGACCCGTACCACCCCGGCCTGCTGCACACCTGGTTCGTGACCTTCGGGCTCTGGCGCGCGGACAACAAGTCGGAGCTCAAGATGGACCGGCACCACCGCCATGCGGCCATGATCTCCACGCGCGGCGCGAGCGGCAAGGCAGACCAGGTGACCCAGGTGTCGAGCTTCAAGGAGAGCATGCAGCTCAACGACCCCCGCTTCCTCGACATCGTGCCCGAGCCCTGGTGGGGCGGCCCCACGGCGGTGATGATGACGCTCTTCCCGAGCGTGATCCTGCAGCAGCAGGTCAACAGCGTCTCGACGCGCCACATCCAGCCCAGTGGCCCCGGCGCCTTCGACTTCGTGTGGACGCACTTCGGCTTCGAGGACGACAACGAGGAGATGACGCAGCGCCGCCTGCGCCAGGCCAACCTCTTCGGCCCCGCGGGCTTCGTGTCGGCCGACGACGGCGAGGTGATCGAACTCTCGCAGAAGGGCTTCGAGCAGAAGCCCTTCCACCGCACGCTCGCCGAGCTCGGCGGCCGCGAGGTCGGCGACACGGACCACATGGTCACCGAGACGCTGATCCGGGGCATGTACGAGTACTGGCGCAAGGTGATGGAGGCTTGAGCGATGGACTTCCAGGAATACTTCGAGCTCTCGCAGCTCTACGCCCGCTACGCCCAGGCGGTGAGCTCCAGCCAGTGGGAGCTGTGGCCCGAGTTCTTCATCGAAGACTGCAGCTACCGGCTCCAGCCGCGCGAGAACCATGACCGCGGCTTTCCGCTCGCCACGCTCTCCTTCGAGAGCAAGGGCATGCTGAAGGACCGTGTCTACGGCATCCGCGAGACCCTCTTCCACGACCCGTACTACCAGCGCCACGTGGTGGGCGCGCCGGTGGTGCTGAAGGCCGAGCCGGGGCGCATCGAGTCGGAGGCCAACTACGCGGTCTTCCGCACCAAGCTCTCGGAGCTGTCGAGCGTCTTCAGCGTGGGCCGCTACATCGACGTGGTGGTGCGCACCGAAGAGGGCCTGAAGTTCGCCTCGCGCCAGGTCATCTACGACAGCGAAATGATCCCGAACTCCGTCATCTACCCGATCTGAGGACCGACATGAGTGAATTGCAATGGACCGACGCCGCCGCACTCGACGACGTGCCCGCGGACGACGTGATCGGAGTTCTCGTGGCCGGCCGCGATGTCGCGCTCTACAGCGTCGAGGGCGAGGTCTACGCCACCGACAACCTCTGCACCCACGGACACGCCCGCCTGTGCGAAGGATTTCTCGAAGGCCACGAGATCGAGTGCCCGCTGCACCAGGGAAAGTTCGACGTGCGCAACGGCGCGCCCACCTGCGCGCCGGTGACGGAGGCGATCCGTTCCTATCCCGTGAGGATCGAAGGCGGGCGGGTGTTTCTCTCGCTGGACTGACCCCTGCTGGAGCAATCGATGAGCGCGCAAGAACAGACGATCGCGATCGTCGGCGCCGGGCAGGCCGGCGGATGGGCGGCGCAGTCACTGCGCAGCGAAGGCTTCGGCGGCCGGATCGTGCTGATCGGCGACGAGGCGCACCGACCCTACGAGCGCCCGCCGCTGTCGAAGTCCGTGCTCGCCGGAGAAGCCCTGCCGGAAACCACCCGCCTACAGAAGCCCGAAGCCTTCGACGCACTGGAGCTGGACTGGCGCCCGCTCGCGAGCGCGACGCGCATCGATCGCGCGGCGAAGCAGCTGCACCTGCGCGGCGGCGACGTCGTCGGATACGACAAGCTGATCCTGTGCACCGGCGGCCGCGCGCGGCGGCTTGGCATTCCCGGGGCAGAGCTGCCGGGCGTCTTTACGCTGCGCAACCTCGATGACGCCGCCGCACTGGGCGCCGCGCTCGTGTCGGGCAGGCGGCTGCTGGTCGTCGGCGGCGGCTGGATCGGGCTGGAAGTGGCCGCGACCGCCCGCACGAAAGGGCTGGACGTGACGGTCGTGGAAGCGATGCAGCGGCCTTGCGAGCGCACCGTGCCGCCGGAAATCTCAGCCTACCTGCTGCGGCTTCACGCCTCGAACGGCGTTCGCGTCGAACTGGGCACGGGCATCGAGCGCCTGGCTCGGGCGGAAGGCGACGCCGGACTGGTCGCGACGCTGGTCGACGGACGCACGCTCGGGTGCGACGTGGTGCTGGCCGGCATCGGACTCGTCGCCAACGACGAGCTCGCGCGCGAGGCGGGCTTGCAGTGCGAGGGCGGCATCGTCGTCGACCCGCAATGCCGCACGTCGGACCCGGACATCCTCGCCGCCGGCGACGTCGCTGTCTGGCACTGCGAACGGGCCGGCCGCCGGATGCGGCTGGAATCGTGGCAGAACGCGCAGGAGCAAGGCATCGCGGCCGCGCGATCCGCGCTGGGGATCGCGGTGAATCACCAGCCGCTGCCGTGGTTCTGGTCGGACCAGTACGGCGTCAACCTCCAAATATTCGGCATGCCGGCGCCGGGGCACGTCGCCGTGGTGCGCGGCAACATGCAGGGCGACAGCTTCGTCGTGTTCTTCATGGACGCCGGCAAGGTCGTCGCCGCGCTGGGACCGAACGCGGCGCGCGACCTGCGGTTCGCCCGGCGGCTGATCGAGCGCGCAACGAGTGTCGATGCGGCCCAGCTGGCCGACCTGCAGGTGCCGCTGTCGAAGCTTTGAGCGGGGCAGCCGGGCCCGGTCTCGCAATTCCTGTATTTCTACCCCGATAAAAATAAGCAGGCCTGCGACGACCTCGACTCCCTTGGATGGCGGCAAAGCTGCACCCGCCGCTTTCCCGGTCCTTGAAACGTCATCGATTGCCCTTATGATTAGCACTCGCTGCTGATGAGTGCTAACAACGGCCTCGCTTCCAGTCGATGGGCTGCCGGTCCCCGGTCCGGCACCCGACCACAAACCCGTTTCTTATCCATACATCCAGGAGATGCAATGAAACTTCGTCCTTTGGCCGATCGCGTGATCGTCAAGCGTGTTGACAGCGAAACCAAGACCGCATCGGGCATCGTGATCCCCGACGCAGCCGCCGAGAAGCCCGACCAGGGTGAAGTCCTGGCCGTGGGCCCGGGCAAGCGCAACGACAAGGGCGAGCTGGCCGCACTGACCGTGAAGGTTGGCGACCGCGTCCTGTTCGGCAAGTACAGCGGCCAGACCGTCAAGGTCGGCGGCGACGAGCTGCTCGTCATGAAGGAAGACGACCTGTTCGCGGTCGTCGAGAAGTAATTCAACAGATCCCCATTCGGAGTAATTAGACATGGCAGCAAAAGACGTAGTCTTCGGCGGCGAAGCCCGCGCACGCATGGTCGAGGGTGTGAACATCCTCGCCAACGCAGTCAAGGTGACCCTGGGCCCCAAGGGCCGCAACGTGGTGCTCGAGCGCTCGTTCGGCGCCCCCACCGTCACGAAGGACGGCGTGTCGGTCGCCAAGGAAATCGAACTGAAGGACAAGCTCCAGAACATGGGCGCCCAGCTCGTGAAGGAAGTGGCCTCCAAGACCAGCGACAACGCTGGTGACGGCACCACCACCGCGACCGTGCTGGCACAAGCCATCGTTCGCGAAGGCTTCAAGTACGTGGCCGCCGGCATCAACCCGATGGACCTGAAGCGCGGTATCGACAAGGCAGTGGCTGCCCTGGTCGAAGAGCTGAAGAAGGCTTCGAAGCCCACCACCACGTCGAAGGAAATCGCTCAAGTCGGCTCGATCTCGGCCAACAGCGACGAAACCATCGGCAAGATCATCGCCGACGCGATGGACAAGGTCGGCAAGGAAGGCGTGATCACCGTGGAAGACGGCAAGTCGCTGGACAGCGAACTGGACGTCGTCGAAGGCATGCAGTTCGACCGCGGCTACCTGTCGCCCTACTTCATCAACAACCCCGAGAAGCAATCGGCGATCCTGGACAACCCGTTCGTCCTGCTGTTCGACAAGAAGATCAGCAACATCCGCGACCTGCTGCCCACGCTGGAGCAAGTTGCCAAGGCCGGCCGTCCGCTGCTGATCATTGCTGAAGAAGTCGAAGGCGAAGCCCTGGCTACGCTGGTGGTGAACACCATCCGCGGCATCCTGAAGGTCGTGGCCGTCAAGGCTCCCGGCTTCGGCGACCGCCGCAAGGCCATGCTGGAAGACATCGCCATCCTGACGGGCGGCAAGGTCATCGCCGAAGAAGTGGGCCTGACCCTCGAGAAGGTGACCCTGGCCGACCTGGGCCAGGCCAAGCGCATCGAAGTGGGCAAGGAAAACACGATCATCATCGACGGCTCGGGCGCTGCTCCGGACATCGAAGCCCGCGTGAAGCAGATCCGCGTGCAGATCGAGGAAGCCACCAGCGACTACGACCGTGAGAAGCTGCAAGAGCGCGTGGCCAAGCTGGCCGGCGGTGTTGCCGTGATCAAGGTCGGCGCTGCCACCGAAGTCGAAATGAAGGAAAAGAAGGCTCGCGTCGAAGACGCCCTGCACGCCACCCGCGCTGCAGTGGAAGAAGGCGTGGTTGCCGGCGGCGGCGTGGCTCTGCTGCGTGCCAAGCAAGCCGTGGGCGACAAGGTCAAGGGCGACAACGCCGACCAGGACGCCGGCATCAAGCTGGTGCTGAAGGCCATCGAAGCGCCCCTGCGCGAAATCGTGAACAACGCCGGCGGCGAAGCCTCGGTGGTGGTGAACGCAGTTCTGGCCGGCAAGGGCAACTACGGCTTCAATGCCGCCAACGACACGTACGGCGACATGCTCGAGCTGGGCATCCTGGACCCGACGAAGGTCACCCGCACCGCACTGCAGAACGCCGCTTCGGTGTCCTCGCTGCTGCTGACGACCGAAGCCATGGTGGCTGACGCTCCGAAGGACGACGCTCCTGCGGCCGGCGGCATGCCCGACATGGGCGGCATGGGTGGCATGGGCGGCATGGGCATGTAAGCCCGACGGCCGGGAACACCTTCCCGGCCAAGTCGCTCTGTCGAGCACACAAAAAGAGCCGGGCATGCCCGGCTCTTTTTTTTTGGGCGCGCAGGTCCGGCCCGCCCGGCTACCAGCCCCCGCCGTTGCGGTTGGGCCCGCGCTGCGTGCCGTCCATGCCCGCTGGCGCCCAGGCACCGATGGTGTGGCAGGCATGGCCCGGCGCCACCAGCTGATGGCGCCGGGGCAGGTCGTCGACCGGCCTGACGAGCACCTCGACGCTGTCGCGCGCCTCGCCGCATGCGACCACGACACGGCGCAGCCCGGCGCCGACATCCTCCAGGCTGGCCCGCCAGAGGCCGGCTCCCGCGTCCTGCATCGGTAGCGGCATGCCGCCGTCCAGGCTCACCTCCATCGGCGCCGTGCCGTGGCCGATGCGCCGCGCCACCACCTGCAGCGTGCCGGGCCTCGGCACCTGGCGCGTGTCCGTCACGCGAGTGAGCAGCCGCACATCGCAGGGGCTCACGATCTGCACGTGCGGCCAGGGCTGGCCGATGCGGCGGAACCGCACGCTCGGCACCCCGTCGTGGACGCACACGAGCGAGAAGCCGGGCCGGCCGTCGTCTTCCTCGATCTGCGCGGTCGATCGCGTCGCGCCGTAGAGCACCCAGCCGTCGTTGAGCAGCTCGTTGTAGTGCGTGTGGCCGGTGTCGACGAACGCGACCCGGGCATCGGCGAACAGCCGCGCCAGTTCCTCGCCGCCGGCCGCCATGTCGCCCGGAAAGGTGTGCATGAACACCAGCGGCGTCTGCCCTTCAGCCTGCGCCACCGCCAGCTCGCGGGTGACGCGGTGCAGGTGGTGCGCGCTGAGCCGGAAGTCGGGGCCGCCCTGCCCTGCGCTGACCACGTCCAGGAAGATGCAGCGATGGCCGCCGAAGACTTCGCACTCCGGCCGCTGTTCCGGCGCAAAGGCAGCCTCGTAGGCCGCCAGGCTGCCGCCCTCGAAGTCGTGATCGCCCGGAATCGCGCGCCAGGTCAGCGTCAGCGGGCCGAGCGCCTGCAGGATCGCTTCGTACTGCGCCGCAGTGGCATGGTTGGCGTTGTCGCCCGGCAGGTACACGAAGGCGGCATCGGCGGCATTG
>CAJYQC010000420.1 GCA_913776885.1 uncultured Variovorax sp. | reverse complement strand
GCTTGCGGTTCGCCTTTTCGCGGAGCTTGTCTTCCTTCTTCTTCTTCTTGGCCAGCTCTTTCTGACGCTTTTCGTAGCCGTAGTTGGGTGTTGCCACTGGATCTCCTTGAGGCGAGGCGGTCGGGTTGACTGCCGTGGCCTACTGTAAGCGATAAAGCTGCAGTCTCGAGGAGGTACCCCATGACGCGATCGAGGGGACGCGGTGCGGGCGGCGCGATGCGATTTCTTACATTCGCGCCAGCGCCTGCTGAAGATCGGCGCGCAGGTCTTCCACGTCTTCCAGGCCGATCGAGAAGCGCACCAGCGTGCCCTTGTGCGGCCAGCGCGCCACGCTCGCGTCGCGCATCAGGCCAATGTCGTACGGCACCACCAGGCTGATCGGTCCACCCCATGAATAGCCGAGACGGAAGAGCTGCAGGCCGTCGCAGAAACGGTCGACCTGCTCGGTGCTGAAGCGCTCGTCGAACACCACCGAGAACAGGCCGGCCGCCAGGTTGGTTTCACCGCACAGCGCACGCCAGTGGGCGTGGCCGGGCGAATCCTCGAGCGCAGGATGCAGCACCTGCGCGATCTCCTCGCAGCCGTTGAGCCAGCCGGCCAGTTCGCGCGCGGCGCGGTCGTGCGCGGCATAGCGCAGCGAGATGCTGGGCAGCGAACGCAGCAGCGTCTCGACGTCGCCCACGCCCACGCCCAAGCCCATGCGCATGTGGGTGAGCTTGAGCGCGCGGTGCAGGCGCTCGTCGCTCGTGGTCACGCTGCCCATGAGCACGTCGCCGCCGCCGCTGGGGTACTTGGTGAGAGCGTGCACCGAGATGTCGACGCCCTGCCCGCTTCCGTTGAAGTCGAAGGGCGCGAAAGCCAGGCCGGCGCCCCAGGTGTTGTCCAGCGCGGTCAGCACGCCGCGCGAGCGGCAGATGCCGGCCAGCGCAGGCAGGTCGGGGAACTCCATGGTCACCGAACCCGCCGCCTCCAGCCACACCAGCCGGGTGCGATCGGAGAGCTTGGCGGCGAGGTCGGCCGGATTCATCGCGTCGTACAGGCGATGCGTGATGCCAAAATTGGCCAGCTCGCCGGTCGCCAGTGCCTTGTTCGGGCCGTAGGCGTTGTCGGGGATCAGCACCTCGTCGCCCGTCTTGAGAAAGGCGAACGAAACCAGCGAGATGGCGGCCAGCCCGCTGGGCACGAGCAGGCATTCGGTGCCGCCTTCGAGCGCGGCCAGGCGCTCTTCCAGCGTGAACGTGGTGGGCGTGCCGTGCAGGCCGTAGGTGTAGCCGGCCTTGGTGCGCCAGTCGCGTGCGCGCATGGCGGCCACGTCGGCGAAGAACACGGTCGATGCCTTGAACACGCCGGGCTGCGGCGCGGAGAAGGTGGCGGGCGGAACGTAGGGGTGGTGGATCAGGTTCGTGGAGGGCTTGCTCATGGGTGCATGCTAGCGCGACCCGCATTCAGGGCCTTGTGCACAGCTCCGGCGCACAATGCGCGGACCGGCCCTCCCCTTCATGCCGCTTCATGGAAGAAGCCCGAGACTGTGCAGCTGACGCGCCTTGCCCCTCCCCGCCTCAGGCCCTTCGTGCGGCTGATGTGGGCTTCTTCGCCAGAAGCTGCGCACGCAGGCAAGCCCGCAGAGCATCCGGGTGCGCGCGAGCACGCGCTGCCCACCGGGGGCATGCATCTGGTGTTCCGGCTCTCGGGCCCGTCGCTGCGGCTCTTTCGCGGCGGCTCCGACCCGCTGGGCTTCACCGTCGGCCACGCGATGGTGGGCGGCACCCGCTCGTCGTTCTACATACGTGACGTCTCGGTGGCGACGCGCTCGGTCGGCGTCATGCTGCAGCCGGGCGCGGCCATGGCGCTGCTGGGAGCGCCGGAGAACGCGCTGGCCGAGCAGCACACCCCGCTCGAAGCGCTCTGGGGTGCGGACGCGAACCTCGCGCTTGAGCAACTCCAGGCGGCCGATTCGCTGCCGCGCCAGCTCGACATCGCCGCCGCGCTGCTCGAAGCGCGCCTCGCCTCGTCGGCCATGCGCGGCCTGCACCCTGCGGTGGCGCAGGCATTGGCCCGCATGTCGGGCGCGAGCGTCAACGACGACGATGGACAGGCAGGCGCCATCGGCCAGCTCGTCAAGCAGAGCGGCTACAGCCATCGGCGCTTCATCGCGCTGTTTCGCGGCATGACCGGCCTGGCGCCCAAGCAGTACGCGCGCATCCTGCGCTTCGACCAGGTGCTCGGGCAGTTCGCCATCCGGCCTGACCGGCCCTGGGTCGAATTGGCGCTGGAGGCGGGCTACAGCGACCAGGCTCATTTCAACCGCGAGTTCCAGGCGATCGCCGGCATGTCGCCACAGGCCTACCGGCGCGCGGCACCGGCTTCTTCACGGCACGTGCGCATCTGAGCGCCTGGCCGCGTTGCCAAGGAGCAGGTCAAATTTGTTCAAGACGGCGCGCGGGACGAGCACCAGAATCGCGCCCATCACAACCCGAAGGGACAACGACGCCATGGCCATCCATGAACTGTTTCCGTACCTCTGCGTCCACGACGCCAAGGCAGCCATCGAGTTCTACTGCAAGGTCTTCGAGGTGAAGGAGATCTTCCGGCTCACCGAGCCGAGCGGCCGCATCGGCCATGCGGAGCTGGACTTCCACAACGGCGCGATCCTCATGATTTCCGAGGAGTTCGCCGAATTCAACATCCTCAGCGCGAAGACGCTGGGCGGCACCGCAGT
Source organism: uncultured Variovorax sp. (assembly GCA_913776885.1). Taxonomy (GTDB): domain Bacteria; phylum Pseudomonadota; class Gammaproteobacteria; order Burkholderiales; family Burkholderiaceae_C; genus Variovorax. Next base: position 270 of record CAJYQC010000420.1, on the reverse strand, counting down.
GTCGCTGCACCTTCACGTGGACGACGCCGATGCCGTGGTGGCAAGGGCTGTCGCCGCAGGCGCCACGCTGGACATGGCGCCGCAGGACCAGTTCTACGGGGAGCGCTCCGGCGTCTTCCATGACCCCTTCGGCCATCGCTGGAACGTGGGGCACAGCATCGAGAAGCTGACGCCGCAGGAAATGCAGCGGCGCTACACCGCCATGTTCACCGACGCCGGGTGACCGGGCGCCGGCCTTGCCGGATCAGACCGACCACTTCTCGATCAGCT
>CAJYQC010000419.1 GCA_913776885.1 uncultured Variovorax sp. | reverse complement strand
CATCTCCATCGAGCTGCCCACCGCCTGGGTCGATTCGTGGATTCCCGATGCCGGCGACCAGGTGGCGCGGCGCATCGACGGCCAATCGGGCTGGGGCAGCGTGCTCAGCGGTTTCGTGCGGCAGCTGACGCCCGAACTGGCGGCGAAGCCACCGATGCCCGCCGAGTTGCTGAGCGACCAGCTCGGCAGCCTGCTGGCCCTGGCCACGGGCAGCGGTGTCGCGGATGCGCCGTACAAGGGCAGGGCCGCGCTGCGCCGCCGCGTGCTCGACGCCACGCGCGAGCGGCATGCGGAATGCGGGCTCACCGCGGCGAGCGTCGCCCGCGGACTGGGCATTTCCGAGCGCAGCCTGCACCGCTGCCTGGCGGCCGGCGAAGGCAGCGCCGAGGCGCCCACCACCTTCGCCGCCGCGCTCGCGGGGTTCCGCATGGCGGCAGCGCGCCGCATGCTGGCCGATGCACGTTTCGACCGCCTGGGCATCGCCCAAATCGGGTATCGCGTGGGCCTGGCCGATGCCTCACACTTTGTTCGCCAATGCCGTGCGCACCTGGGCGCCACACCCGGCGAACTGCGGCGCCGGCGCTGAACTGGCGCGAAGCGGCCATCCGCGTGGCAGGCATCGGCCATTCGCGGCACCGCCCCGTTCCTAGAGTCGCTCTGCATCGAAACAACGAAAGAGGCTTCCCATGTCCGACACCTATGTCCTGGTCCACGGCGCGTGGCACACCGGCGCCGAGATCGAAGCCGTGGCCGACGGCGTGCGCGCTGCCGGCCACACCGTGTACTGCCCCACGCTGGCGGGCAACAACCCCGGCGATGACCGCTCCAGCACCGGCCTCGAAGACGCCATCGCGTCCGCCGTGCGCTACATCGAGGAGAAGGACCTCACGCAGGTGCGCCTCGTGGGCCACAGCTACGGCGGCATGGTGATCTCTGGCGTGGCCGACCGCATCGCGCACCGGCTCAAGCGGCTGGTGTACATCAACGCCTTCGTGCCGCTGGACGGCGAATCGCTCAACGACATGGTGCCGCCGCACTACGTGAGCATGTTCGATGCAGTGGCCGCGGGCAACGGCAACGCGGTGACGCTGCCGTTCGAGATCTGGCGCGAGGCCTTCATCAACGACGCCGACCTCGCGACCGCGAAGGCCGCCTACGAGAAGCTCAACCCCCATCCGTACCGCACCTTCACCGACAAGATCCGCCTGAGCCAGCCGCTGGCTGCGCTGGCGCTGGGCAAGTCGTACCTGAACTGCCAGCAGGACACCGCGATGCCGCACGGCCTGCCGTGGCACCCGCGCCTGTCGGAGCGGCTGGGCCTGTTCCGCCTGGTGGAGTGCCCCGGCAGCCACGAGATGTTCTTCTCGAACCCCAAGCGGCTCGCCCAGGCCATCATCGAGGCCGGTCGCGACTGAGCCCTTCGGATCAGGCGCCGCCGCCGAAGAGCGCGTCGTACACGCGTATCGATGCCCAGGCGTCGTTCGCGGCGTAGCGGACCTGTGCCTCGGTGAGCTGCCGGTTGGCCCAGTTCGAGGTGGTCGCCTTGCGCGACTTGACGAAGCGGCGGCCGAACACCAGCGCCACCGCCGCCTTCACGCCCACCGACCTGCGGTAGCCGCGGCGGCGGAATTCGTCGTCGATGTCGAACACGGCCTTCGGCTCGATGTTCAGCCGGTTGCGGATCAGCGTGAGGTCGCCCGACAGGCCGAAGCCGACCTTGCGCAGTTCGGTCGAGGCGATCAGGGCCGCCACCACCGGATTGCACTCGGTGCGGTGCAGCTGGAACAGCCAGGCCGTATCGCGCGTGGCGAACTGCACCACGTGCGGCCCGCCCGACACCTCGTGCTTCGCGAAGGTGGGTTTCGACTCGGTGTCGAAGCCCGCGATGCCGGCCGCCAGCAGCGTGGCGGCGGCGCGCTCGGCTTCCTGCAGCGTGGAGACGACCACGATGTTCGCCGTGGCCAGGCTTTCGAAGGGATCGAGCAGCGCGATCTGTTCGCGCTCGAGCAGCGGCGGGAGCGCGGGGTGGGTGCGGCGCTCGTTCACCGGGAGGCCGCTTTCGCCATCGGTTTCTTTTTCTTCACGGGGGCTTTCTTCGCTGCTGTCTTCTTGGCTGCAGCCTTCCTTGCAGCCGGCTTGCGGGGCTTTTTCGGCTTGGGCGGCTGGCCCGAGCGCAACGCCGCCTCGTAGGCAAGCCGGCCCCAGCGCGCGGCCTCCTCGCGATCCTCGAAGAGATCGGCCGGGGCGAGCCGGTAGGACATCGGCATCGCCTTGCCCTGGCGCATGTAGGTGAAGGGCTGCAGGTTCAGCCTGTCGAAGTGCACGGCGCTTTCCGCGTCGGACTTGAGGTAGAGCGTCTCGTCGGCGACCAGGGCGATCATCCGGCCCTCGTGCCAGACGCCGTGGCCGCCGAACATGCGCTTCGTCTCGATGCGGCCGAGGCGCTCGAAGACCTCGTGCAGGCTCTGGACGAATTCGCTCATTGGCGTGCCTTCATGCCTGACATTGGGGCGCGAGCCTGCATAGGGTGGCCGGGCGTGGCGCTCATGCAGTGATCTCGATGCGGTTGCCGTCCGGGTCGAGCACCACGCTCTCGTAGTAGCCGTCGCCGGTGCGGCGCGGACCGTCGAGCAGCGGGTAGCCGTCGGCCTTCAGGCGCTGGGTGAGCGCGTCCACGGCGGTGTCGGAGCCCACGCTGATCGCGAGGTGCGTCCAGCCCATGCGTTGCGCGCCGGGCTCGGCCGGCACGGGCGCGAGCGTACTGGTGGTCATGGCCTCGATGCGCGCGCCATCGCCCAGGCTCAGGAAGCAGGATTCGAAGCCCTTGGCCGGGTTGACGTAGCCCGCGCCCGCAGTGGCGCCGAAGTAGTCGACGTAGAAGCGCTTGCAGCGTTCGAGATCGGTGGTCCAGAGTGCGATGTGGTCGATGCGCATGGTGCTGCGAGAAATGGGGGAGGGCGCGCGGCCGGTCAGCCGATGCGCCACGGCGGGCGAGATGGCGACCAATGGTAGGCGATGCGTTCGCGCCCGCTGGTGGGGTGGCGGTCGGCCGCGCCGCGCTCCAGCCCGTAGCGTTCGTAGAAGCGCTGGGCCGACGTGTTGGTGGCCGCCACGTGCAGCCGCCAGCCGTTGGGAATGCGCACGCAGGCTTCGTCGAGCAGCGCCTTGCCCAGGCCCTGGGTGCGCAGGTGGGGTTCGACGAAGAGCTGGGCCACGTACTCGCGCCGAGCCAGCAGCACCATGAAGGCCAGCACCTGGCCTTCGCGCTCGGCCACCACCACTTCGGCGGGCGGGCCGAACTCGGTGTGCACGCGATGCAGCCAGTGGGCGATGGGCTCGATGTGGGCGGCGTCGCGGTTGGCAGACATCCATGCGCGGCGCCAGATGCCTGCCAGCACCATGTTCTCTTCGGCGCCGCCTTTGCGCGACCGCAGGTGGAAGGCTGGAATCTGTGCGGCGGACATGATGCGTTTCATGATACGGCGCAGTGGCGCCGGGGTCGATGAGGCGCAGCCTGATCGCTCAGCCGCGCAGGCTCTGCGCGTGGTGGGCGATGTGGTCGGCCATGAAGCTCTGGATGAAGTAGTAGCCGTGGTCGTAGCCCGCGTGGCGGCGCAGCGTGAGCGGCTGGCCGGCGGAGAAGCAGGCGGCCTCGAAGATGTCCGGGTGCAGCTGCTCGGCCAGGAATTTGTCGTCCAGACCCTGGTCGATGAGGATGCCCTGCGGATACGGCGCCGTGACCTGCGACTTCATCAGCGCGCTCGCATCGTGCGCCAGCCATTGCGCGCGGTCGGCGCCTGGCTCGCCCAGGTAGCCGGCGAAAGCCTTCTCGCCCCACGGGCACTGAGTGGGCGCGCAGATCGGCGCGAAGGCCGACAGTGACCTGAAGCGCCACGGATGCCGCAGCGCCAGCGTGAGCGCGCCGTGGCCGCCCATCGAGTGGCCGAAGATGCCGATGCGCTCGCCGTCGATCGGAAAGTGCCTGGCCACCAGCGGCAGCAACTCCTGCACGATCCAGCTTTCCATGCGCCAGTGCGTGGCCCAGGGTTCGGCCAGCGCGTCGAGATAGAAGCCGGCGCCGATGCCGAAGTCCCAGCTGTCCTTGGCGCCCGGGATGCCTTCCACTTCCGGGCCGCGCGGGCTGGTGTCGGGTGCGATCAGCGCGATGCCCAGGCTGGCGGCCATGCGCTGCGCGCCGGCCTTGATGGCGAAGGTTTCCTCGTTGCAGGTCAGGCCCGCGAGGTAGAGCAGGGCGGGCACGCGCTCGTGCGCGGCCTGCGGCGGCAGGTAGACCGAGAAGCGCATCGGCAGGCCGATCTCGAGCGAGTGGTGCTCGACGAAGCGCTGAAGGCCGCCGAAGGCGCGGTGCTCGGAAAGCAGTTTTGGGGTGTTGTCGGTCATTGGGGTTTCTTGTCGTTGCTGCGCAGTGCCGGCACGAGCTCGAGCACGGCGTCGGCGAAGGTGCGCGGCGCTTCCTGCGGCAGGTTGTGGCCGGCGCCCGGCACCAGCCGGTGCGAGCGCGGGCCGCCGAAGCGGTGGGCGTGGGCGGAGGCATCGGCCGGCGGGCGCACGCCGTCGTCGATGCCGTCGAAGGTGATGGCGGGCACTGTGATCGTCGGCTGGGCCGCGAGGCGGCGCTCGATGTCGGCGTAGGCCGGATCGCCCGGCACAAGGCCGAAGCGGTGGCGGTACGACTGGATCACCACGTCCACGAAGTCGGGGTGGTCGAAGGCGGCGGCGCTGCGCTCGAAGGTGGCGTCGTCGAACTTCCACGTCGGCGACCAGAGCTTCCACAGCAGCTTCGTGAATGCCTTGCGGTCTTTCTGCAGGCCGGCGCGCCCGCGCTCGCTGTGGAAGTAGTACTGGTACCAGAGGCTGTGCTCGTTCTCGGGCGTGTCGGGCTCCATCGCCTTGGCGATGTTCTGGATGTTGTAGCTGTTGAGGGACACCAGCCCCGCGCAGCGCTCGGGCCACAGCGCCGCGACCACGCAGGCCGCACGGCCGCCCCAGTCGTAGCCGGCGAGCACGGCGCGCTCGATCTTCAGCGCGTCGAGCAGCGCAAGCAGGTCGGCGCCCAGCGCAGCCTGCTCGCCGGAGCGCGGCGTCGCCTCGCTCAGGAAGCGCGTGCCGCCGTAGCCGCGCAGGTACGGCACGATCACCCGGCAACCCGCGTCGGCCAGCATCGGTGCGACCTCGGCATAGGTGTGGATGTCGTACGGAAAGCCGTGCATCAGCAGCACAGGCGGACCGTCGGCGGGGCCGGCTTCGTAGTAAGCCACTTCGAGGACGCCCGCCTCGATCCTGCGCAGGGGTTCCATTCTTTCCGCCACGAGATCATCTCCAGTGAATGAGTAGATGCCTTTGCCAGGAACACTGCGGAACCGGCTTCGCCGGGCCGCAGGTGTCGCCCCCTGCAAGGGGGTGGCGCAGCGACACGAAGTGCGCGGAGCCTGGGGGTTAGTAGATCACCACGCCGCGGATCGACTCGCCGCGCTTCATCAGGTCGAAGCCGTCGTTGATCTTCTCCAGCGGCATCGTGTGCGTGATCAGGCTGTCGATGTCGATCTTGCCTTCCATGTACCAGTCGACGATCTTCGGCACGTCGGTGCGTCCGCGTGCGCCGCCGAAGGCCGAGCCTTCCCACTTGCGGCCGGTGACCAGCTGGAACGGGCGCGTGCTGATCTCGGCGCCGGCCTCGGCCACGCCGATGATGATGCTGCGGCCCCAGCCCTTGTGCGTGCACTCCAGCGCCTGGCGCATGACCTTGGTGTTGCCGATGCACTCGAAGCTGTAGTCCGCGCCGCCGTCGGTCAGCTGCACGATCGCGTCGACGATGTTCTCGTGGTCCTTGGGGTTCAGGAAGTGCGTCATGCCGAACTTGCGGGCCATGGCTTCGCGCTCGGGGTTCAGGTCGATGCCGATGATCTTGTCGGCGCCCACCATCTTGGCGCCCTGGATCACGTTCAGGCCGATGCCGCCGAGGCCGAACACCACCACGTTGGCGCCGGCTTCCACCTTGGCGGTGAAGATCACCGCGCCGATGCCGGTGGTCACGCCGCAGCCGATGTCGCAGACCTTGTCGAAGGGTGCGTCCTCGCGGATCTTGGCCAGCGAGATCTCGGGCGCGACGGTGTAGTTGCTGAAGGTGCTGGTGCCCATGTAGTGGGCGATGGGCTTGCCGTCGAGGCTGAAGCGGCTGGTGCCGTCGGGCATCAGGCCCTTGCCCTGCGTGCCGCGGATGAGCTGG